>JBMSYB010000003.1:0-96369 GCA_049426285.1 Burkholderiaceae bacterium | reverse complement strand
GGGCTTGAGCCCTGCAATATCGATGAGGCCTCGTTCTTTGTGAATGTGGGCGAGCGCACCAATGTCACCGGGTCAAAGCAGTTTGCCCGCCTCATTCTTGCCGGAGAGTTTGAGAAGGCTGTCGACGTCGCCCGACAGCAGGTGGAAAACGGCGCGCAGGTGATCGATGTCAATATGGACGAGGCCATGCTCGACTCGCAGGCGGCCATGACCCGGTTTCTTAACCTCATTGCCTCAGAGCCCGATATCTCACGGGTACCCATCATGATCGACTCCTCGAAGTGGAGTGTCATTGAGGCGGGCCTGCAGTGTGTGCAGGGCAAAGCGATTGTCAACTCCATCTCCATGAAAGAGGGCGAGGCGGAGTTTCTGCGGCAGGCCGCTTTGTGTCGCAAATACGGCGCGGCCGTGATCGTCATGGCCTTTGATGAGCAGGGTCAGGCCGACAGCCTGGCGCGACGTAAAGACATCTGCAGCCGCGCCTATCGGCTTCTCACCGAGACCGTAGGCTTTCCTGCCGAAGACATTATTTTTGATCCCAACATCTTTGCCATTGCCACCGGCATCGAAGAGCACGACCGCTATGCCATCGACTTCATTGAGGCAACGCGTTGGATTCGGCAGAACCTGCCCCATGCGAAGGTCTCTGGCGGGGTGTCAAACGTAAGCTTTTCTTTCCGCGGCAACGACCCCGCTCGCGAGGCCATTCACACCGTGTTTCTCTACCATGCGGTGAAGGCCGGCATGACCATGGGCATTGTGAATGCCGGTCAGCTTGGTGTTTATGAGGACCTCGACCCCGAGCTGCGCGAGCATGTCGAAGACATTGTGCTTGCCCGACGGCCGGACGCCACCGAACGCATGATCGAATTCGCTGCACGCCTAAAAAACGACGGCAAGAAGGAAGAAGAGAAGCTTGCCTGGCGTGAGACTCCTGTAGAGAAACGGCTTGAGCATGCCCTGGTGCATGGCCTCACCGAGTTCATCGTGGAAGACACCGAGACCATGCGACAAGAAATTGCCGCCCGGGGCGGCCGTCCCATTGAAGTGATCGAAGGCCCCCTTATGAATGGCATGAATGTAGTGGGCGACCTCTTTGCCGAGGGCAAGATGTTTTTACCGCAGGTGGTGAAGTCGGCCCGGGTCATGAAGGCGGCCGTGGCCCACTTGGTGCCTTATATCGAGGCCGAACAGAAGGCCAGTGGCACCACCCAGGCCAAGGGCAAGATGATCCTTGCCACCGTCAAGGGCGATGTACACGACATTGGCAAGAACATTGTCTCGGTGGTGCTCCAGTGCAATAACTTCGAGGTGGTTAACCTCGGCGTAATGGTGCCTGCCCAGCAGATTCTTCAGGCCGCCAAAGACCACAACGCCGACATCATCGGGCTCTCAGGGCTCATCACGCCTTCGTTAGAGGAGATGGCCCATGTCGCCCGCGAAATGGAGCGCGACGAGTGGTGCCGCTGCCGACAGATTCCCCTGCTCATTGGCGGGGCCACCACCTCGCGGGTACACACTGCAGTAAAAATAGCGCCGCACTACTCCGGACCTGTAATCTGGGTGCCCGATGCCTCGCGCTCGGTGCCCGTGGCCCAGTCGCTTACCAGCGATGCGACACAGAAGGGTGCCTACCTAGGCGAGGTGCTCAAAGACTATGCCAAGCTGCGCGAGCGGCATGCTGCAAAAAACCCTGCCAAGATGCTCTCGCTAGAGGCCGCCCGTGCCAATGCGGCAACGATCGATCTCACCCAACCAGTTCCGGTCCCCAGGGCCCTCGGGCGACGGGTGCTGAAGTCCTATCCACTAGAGGAGATCGCCCAGGCCATCGACTGGACACCTTTTTTTCAGACCTGGGACTTAGCCGGCCCCTTCCCTGCCATTCTGGAAGATGCGGTTGTCGGGGCGCAGGCGCGCCAGGTTTATGCCGACGGTAAGGCGATGCTCGCGCGGCTCATCGAGGGCCGTAGGCTTAACGCCCACGGCGTCTTTGTGCTTCTGCCCGCGCGCCGCACGGCCCCCGAAGACATCACCCTCTATGCGGATGAATCACTCACCCAGCCCGTACTCACCTGGCATGGCCTGCGCCAGCAGACCGAAAAGCCCCGGGGTGAGCCCAACAAGTGCCTGGCTGACTATGTAGCAACGGCCCGCGATTACCTCGGCGGCTTTGCCGTGGGCATTCACGGCGCGGAAAAAATCGCCCGAGCCTACGAGGCTAAGGGCGATGACTACAACGCCATTCTGGTGAAGGCCCTGGCCGACCGCCTCGCGGAAGCCTTTGCCGAGCGGCTACATCAGCGGATTCGTACAGAGTTCTGGGGCTATGCCGCGCAGGAGTCACTGACCAATGCGGAGTTAATCGCGGAAAAGTACCAGGGCATTCGGCCCGCCCCGGGCTATCCCGCCTGCCCAGACCATGCCGTAAAGGCGGGCCTATTTGCCCTGTTAAACGCGGCCGATATCGACATGCAGCTCACCGAGAACCTGGCTATGCTGCCGGCCGCCGCGGTCAGCGGTTTTTATTTCTGGCGACCCGAGGCGCAGTACTTCACCCTCGGGCCCATCGGTCCCGACCAGCGCGACAGCTATTTTCAACGCGTCGGGTGCACTAAAGAAGAGGCCAACCGACGGCTCGCCCCGCTTCTGCCGTAAACTGGGCCGATGATTCGTTTTCTCAGCAAGGCGGCAGCCTCCTTTGTCATGACCGACCCCGTGGCCAGTCAGGTCTTTCAGGCCCTTGGCGAGGAGCTTCAGATCCCGGGAATCTGGCCCGTTGAGAGACTTCCCGTCATTAGCCAGAAACTGGCCGAAGCTCTTGTAGCGGCCAAGGAGCAGGACGCCCGCGCCGAGCGTGCCCTGCACGAGGCGCGCGAGAAGGCCGCGGCAGCTGGAGAGACCGACGACCTTCTCCCCCGGGAGCTACCCGTGGGGCTTTCTCGTAGGCTGGTTCCTGTTCTTCACATGGTAAAGCGCGCACAGGCAGACTCTGAGCCGGTGGTCTGGGAACGGGCCTAGGCCGACAGGGCTCCCGGCCGTTGTGGCTTGTCTGTGGTGAAGATCTCTAGCGATAAACGCGTTTGCGCGCGCGGCCGCCGAGGCTTTCTGCGAGGCTGGCTCGCCTTTACCAGCCTTGCCCTTGGGGCAACGGCCGCCGTCTCCGGCTGCACGCCCCGGCTAAACTGGCGGGTGGTGCGGCATCCCGAGGGGCTGTGGCAGGCAAGCTTTCCCGGTAAGCCCGTGTCCTTCACCCGGCAGCTGGTGCTGCACAATTCCCCGCCGGTGGGTGGCGACAGTCAGCCCGGGCTTCTGCAAAACGGGCAGACCAAACCCGACGGGCCGCGCGACACGGCCCTCGACACACTCGCAATCCTGCCAAGACAAGGCACCGACCAGGCGGCATCTCTTCAGGAGGAAACCGCCCTGCCCTTTTCGCTCACCCTGTGGGCGGTAGTGGTCGATGAGCAGCGCTACACCCTGGGCCTTGCCCAGCCGATAGCGGCAGTAGACCCGCCGCGTTTACGGCTCCTTGCCCGAGGGCTGGAACTGGCCATGGTGCGCAATATCTCGGGCGCCCAGACCAGGGCAACCATCGAGCAGCGGACCCATCGCGCGACTTCGGCCACAGGATCGATTCGGCTGTCTGCCGCAGGAGAACCGGTGCCCGCGCGGCTTGCCATGCGCACCTGGGTCAGCCCCAGCTATGTGGTGGAGGCCATGGTGGTGGGGCCAGAGTCTGGCTTCGAGCCAGAGGCTGCAGACCAGTTTCTGGCCTCGGTGCAGGTGGCCTCGACCCTCTCCCCCCTGCGTTCATGACCCGTAATCTATAGCCTGATGGCCAATGCAGCCAAAGAGTCTCGGCCAGGGGCGGCGCTTTTTGCGGTGTTCCTGCCCTTTGGTTTTGGCTATGCCCTGTCGTATGCCTTACGCACCATAAACGCCGTTTTATCGCCCGCCCTCGTACAGGAACTCGGGCTCACCGCCGCCGATCTTGGATTGTTAGCAAGCGCATACTTTCTTTCTTTTGCCGCGATGCAGATTCCCTTGGGTGTTCTGTTAGATCGCTACGGACCCCGCAAGGTAGAGGGAAGCCTGCTGCTCCTTGCCCTTCTAGGCTGCGGCCTGAGCGCTGTCGCGGAGAACTTCTGGACGCTCTGGATCGGCCGGGCCTTAATCGGTGCCGGTGCCTCGGCCTGTCTTATGGCCGGCTACAAGGCCTTTCGCATGCTCTTTGCGGATCGGCTGCAGGCGCCTCTGGCCTCGGCCATGCTGGTGGTGGGCTCGGTCGGGGCGCTTAGTGCCACTCTGCCCGTTGAGTGGCTTTTGCAGGTAACCAGCTGGCGCGGCGTCTTCTGGATGCTGACGGCCCTCTTTGGGCTCTCCGCCGCCGCAATATTCTGGCTGCTGCCCCCGATTCCGCTTGCGCGGGAGACGGGCCAGGCAAAGGGTCTCTGGGCAGACACCCGCGACGGGCTCGGTCAGATCGTCTCCCACCCGGAGTTCTGGCGGATGCTGCCCTTTGCCGTGATTACCTTCGGGGGCTTTCTGGCGATCCACGGTCTCTGGCTAGGGCCCTGGCTGCGGGTGGTCGAGGGCCTCAGCAATGCCGAGGCTGCCTGGGGGCTGTTTCTGCTAACCCTAGTCATGACCGGTTCGCATCTGATGGTGGCCTGGCTTGCCGGTCGGTTGATTCATCCGGGGCCAAGCCTTTTCTGGTTCATGGTGGGCGGACTCGCGGTGAAACTGGTCTTTAGCGCCACGGTCGTGCTTGGCGTCTGGGCCCATCCCCTGCTCGGCTGGAGCCTCACCTTCTTGGCAGCGGGGGTCACTACCCTGAGCTACACCCGGTTTGCGCTGGCCTTTCCCAAGTCACTCTCCGGCAGAGCCAGCACGAGCTTTAACTTTCTGGTGTTCATTGGGGCCTTTGGCCTGCAATGGGGGCTTGGGCTACTAATCGATGGTTTTCGGCTTGTTGGCGCAGACGAACCGCAGGCGATGCGCATGGCCTTTGGCGTCTGGGTGGTGCTGCAGGCGGTGGCCTTGGTCTGGCTTATCCGGCCAGGGCGGCCGGGCGATCAAGCCCACGACGCAGGTCAATCGCCTGGGCCATTTCCGCAAGACCCGCCCGATCCGCCCCGGAGAGATCCGCAAGGGTTATCGCGACCCGCCTAAGCCGCTCTACGACCCGCAGGCTCATATCGGTGCGTTCGGCAACCTGGGCGAGCAACTGGTCGGCCTCAGGCGCTAATAGGCCGAGCTTCTCCAAGGCCTCTGCCGATAACTGTGCATTTGGGCAACCCTGCCGGGCCACGGCCCGCTCCCGGGCGCGCGCCACCTGTTCCTGGCGCTCTTCGGTGGAGGCTTCTAACCCTAAGGTATCCCGAAGGGCAGGCGGTAGCGCCTTATTCGTATCGCCTTTCCCCGATCGTCCCGACCCCAATTGCGCCGCTGCCGATTCAGTAGCGGCCGACTGGGACTGCATCAAGACCGCGAGGTCGAACCGGTCGAGCAGAGGCCCGGAGAGCCGCCCCTGGTAACGCGAGACCTGGTCGGCGGTGCAGCGGCAGGCACGTTTACTTGCCTTCACACCATAAAAGCCACAGGGGCAGGGGTTCATGGCAGCCACCAGTAGCACCCGGGAGGGCAGCGTCTGTCGGTCTCGTACCCGCACGATCCGTATCTCGCCCGTCTGCAAGGGCTCTCGCAACGACTCCAGGGCATCGCGGGAGAACTCGGGAAGTTCATCGAGAAAGAGCACGCCCCGATGGGCAAGCGAGATCTCGCCTGGGCGAATCGGGTTTCCGCCGCCGATCAACGCCTTGGCCGAGGTGGTATGGTGCGGGGCCCGAAACGGCGGGCGACGCCACAAGACTGGCTGCTCTGGCTGGGGATCGGGGTTGCTCTTTTGGCCCTGGACGCTCTGGCCCATCCCGCTGCCACTGGTGGGCATCGGCGCCGCGGACATGGACACGGTACCACCTGCAGATTCCAGACTCTGTAGCGCAAGCACCTCTTGTGCTTCGGCCCTACTGAGCGGGGGTAGGAGCGTCACCAGACGTTCGGCGATCATCGACTTCCCCACCCCTGGCGGGCCCATCAGAAGCAGGCTATGGCTTCCGGCGGCTGCCACCATGGCCGCCCTTTGGGCGGCAGCCTGACCGCGCACCGACTCCCAACGCAGGCCGCTTGGGGCATCTGGGGGGTATTGCGGGTGCTCGGCCGAGCGGGCTGGGTCTTGGCCGAAGGCGTGGCCATGGGCTTGGACAGAATGGCCATTCGCGCGGGGCGACTGCAAGATCACCGCCCTTGGGGATGCCCCGCCTCGCCGCCCGCACACCACATCGCAGGCATCCGCCAAATTAGCCACACAGACAATCCGACTCTCGGCATCCAGAAGCGCGAACTCTGTTGCATTAGCCGAGGGTGCCATGAGCAGGCTTGGGCCCTGGTCCGAGAAGTTGGCGGCTGATTCGGCTGCCGGCAGGCCACGCACTACAGAGAGCCCAAAGGCAAAGGCAGCCCGAATGGGCAGTAACTCCCCCGATAAGGAAAGCTCCCCAGCGAGCACCCACTTCTTCAGAGAGCTTGCAGGGATCTTGCCATAGGCCGCGAGAATGGCAAGCGCGATGGCCAGGTCGAAGCGGCCAGAGTCTTTGGGCAGGTCCGCAGGGGCCAGATTGACAGTAACCCGTCTGTCGGGAAAGCCGAAGCCCGCGTTTACCAAGGCCGCCCGCACCCGATCGCGCGCCTCGCGCACCGCGGTACTGGGCAGCCCGACAATCGAGAACTGGGGTAGGCCATTGGCAAGGTCGGCCTCCACCCGAACGGGCTGCGTGCAAAGACCTGAGAGAACATGGGTGTGGGCAAGTGCGGTTGTCATGCCGCAGTCTTGACCGACCCAGCCTTACCCGACTAGGCCTCAAACGTCTGATCCGGGCTTGCCGCAGCCCAGTGCGGCTGGCCTCGGATTAACTGGTCTGAGCCGCCTATCGCGCCGGCCCCTGGTCAGCGTCAGGGTCAGAAGAAAGAGAACCGTGCAGGCCGCGAGAACTACTAGGGCCATCAGAACCGCTAGAACCGGCGGACTCGGCGTATTTCTGGGCCAGCAGGGCCTCAAGCGTAGCGATCTTCTCGTGGGCCTGGGCGAGCAGCCGCTGCTGCTGAGAGAACTCCTCACGGGTGACGAGGTCAAGCCGCTGCAAGGCCGATTCGAGTGCCTGGCGCAGCTGGGACTGAAAGTCTGCGCCGCCGCCTGACCCCACAAGCTCGGTCATGCGGCGCTGCAGGTCAGCAAAAACCGGGGGCAGCTCTGGCATAGAGAAAGGTTTCATGACGAAACAGTAGCAGCAAATCGCGCCACAGGGAACCAGTCGACACTGGTGCGAAACGCACGAATATGGTGCGATCAGGTACTGCCAAAGGCACCAAAACCTAACAGGTAACGAGGCTTTTTACGGCGAAATGGGCTGTTTTCGGGCTTCTAGGCATCTGGCACACAAATCGCTGTGAAGAATGAGGCGTTATTTCCTTCCCTTTTTTCGGAGAACCTTAATGAAAAAAACCCTTCTCGCGCTATCCCTCGCAGCGGCCATGCTGCCGCTGTCCGCACCAGTAGTGAAAGCCGAGGGTATCTCGGCCAACGTTGGCCTCTTTAGTGACTATCGGTTTCGGGGAATTTCCCAAACCGATACCAAGCCCGCCCTGCAAGGCGGCTTCGATTACAGCCATGCTAGTGGTTTTTATTTGGGGAACTGGAACTCGAGCCTCTCGAGCTCGTTATACCCTGGTTCGAGTGGACTCGAAAGCGATTTATATTTTGGCTATTCCACGGAAGTCGGTGGAATCGGCATCGATGTCGGCAGCAATTATTATTACTACGCAGGGGCAACCGGTGCCAACACGAACGAGCTCTACGTAGGGCTCACCTATGGACCGGTTACTTTTAAAACCTCTTATGCAACAACAGACTACTTTGGCGCAACGGGTAGTAAGAATCATCTTTACTACAACCTCTCTGGATCCGTTCCTCTAAGCGAAAAAGTCTCCCTGGACATTGCCGCGGGTTATGCCGCAGGCAAGGGTGGCGCACTGAAAGGGTATGACTACCTAGTCGGGGTCAGCTACGACCTCGGCAATGACTTTGGGCTCGGCGTGGCGCTCACCAAGGTAACCGGTGCCGTTTCGGATGGCTACGATAAAACCGGCACAGTTGTCTCGCTCACCAAATCCTTCTAACCCTTAAGCGCTAGGGGGTGAGACCCATTCCCACCTCTTGGCGCCATCCCTTGAATCTCTAGCTGAGGACGCTCATGAAACTCATTACCGCAGTTATAAAGCCCTTTAAGCTCGACGAGGTCCGCGAGGCCCTCTCGGGCATCGGGGTACAGGGCATTACCGTGACCGAGGTAAAAGGCTTTGGCCGCCAAAAAGGCCACACCGAACTCTATCGGGGCGCCGAATACGTGGTCGACTTCCTGCCCAAGGTAAAGGTCGAGGTCGCTGTTGGCGACGAGATGACTGACCAGGCCGTCGAGGCCATCGAAAATGCCGCGCGTACCGGAAAAATCGGCGACGGAAAGATCTTTATCACCAGTCTTGAATCGGTCGTTCGCATTCGCACCGGCGAGACCGGCAAAGAAGCCCTCTGACCCAACGACATTGATACCGAGGACCATCATGAAACCACTACTTTCTTCCTCCAGCCTGGCCAAGGGCCTTGCCGCGGCCGGTGCAGGGCTTCTCGCGCTTCCGGTGCTTGCCCAGGCGCCCGCCCCCGAGGCCGCTGCCGCAGTGGCCACTGTGGCCGCAGCAGCCGATGCCGGCAGCGATGTACTGAACCACGTCTTTGAGCTGCAGTACGCCATGGACACCTTCTACTTTCTAGTCTGCGGGGCCTTGGTCATGTGGATGGCAGCGGGCTTCTCCATGCTCGAGGCGGGGCTGGTTCGCACCAAGAACACCACCGAGATTCTTACCAAGAACATTGCCCTGTATTCGATTGCCTGCATCATGTACATGGTCTGCGGCTACGCAATCATGTATGGCGGCAACATTTTCTTGTCCGGAATCGCAGGCGGTGAGGACCTGACCACCGAAGTGCTCAAGACCTTTGGCGAGCGCGAAGGCGGTTTTGGTGGGGATGCGGTCTATGCCGACGCCTCAGACTTCTTTTTCCAAGTGGTCTTTGTGGCTACCGCCATGTCGATTGTCTCAGGTGCGGTTGCCGAGCGCATGAAGCTCTGGGCGTTTCTGGCCTTTGCGGTGGTGATGACCGGGTTTATCTATCCCATGGAAGGCGCCTGGACCTGGAACGGTGACTCGGTTTTTGGCATGTACAACCTGGGCGATCTGGGCTTCTCAGACTTTGCCGGCTCGGGCATTGTGCACATGGCCGGAGCCACGGCGGCACTCGCAGGGGTTCTTCTGCTCGGGCCTCGTAAGGGCAAGTATGGCCCGAACGGTGAGGTGCGACCCATCTTAGGCGCAAACCTTCCGATCGCCACGCTGGGCACCTTCATTCTCTGGATGGGCTGGTTTGGGTTTAACGGGGGCTCGGTGCTCAAGCTTGGCGATGTGGCCAATGCAAATGCGGTTGCGATGGTGTTTCTCAATACCAATGCCGCGGCGGCGGGTGGTGCAATAGCGGCCCTGCTTATGTCAAAAGCCCTCTACGGCAAGGCAGACCTCACCATGGCGCTAAACGGCGCCCTGGCAGGCCTGGTGGCAATTACCGCTGAGCCCTCAGCCCCCTCGGCTCTTCAGGCCACACTCTTTGGCGCTGCAGGCGGAGTGCTGGTGGTGCTCTCGATTCGGTTCTTCGACAAGCTGAAGATCGACGACCCGGTGGGTGCGATTTCCGTTCACGGCGTGGTTGGTCTGCTCGGACTGCTGCTCGTGCCGATCACCAATTCGGATTCCAGCTTCTCGGGCCAGATTATTGGTGCGCTCACCATCTTTGTCTGGGTGTTTGTCACCAGCCTGATCGTCTGGGGAATTATCAAGGCGGTGATGGGAATTCGTGTGACCGAAGAAGAGGAGTACGAGGGTGTGGACATTGTCGAGTGCGGCCAAGAGGCCTATCCCGAGTTTATGAACAAGGCCTGATTCCGCCCGATCCTCTTACTAGGCTTAAACAGTTCTCCTACGGGTCTTTCTCCTCCAAGTTCCAAGACCCCTTTTACCCCGCAGCGCCCATCTGGGGCCCTGCGGGGTTTTTTATGGCAGGCCGCTACAATCGGGTGCATGATCCCTCAGTTACAGCCTAGCCTCTGCAGCCAGCTTATTGGCCTGGAAAAACGCGTGCTCGGCCATAGCGCCGAGGTCGAGCACTGGTTTCGGGCCCAGTGGCGACAGCACCCGCCGCCTTTTTATGGGTCGGTCGACCTGCGCAATGCCTGTTTTAAGCTGGCTCCGGTCGACACCAACCTGTTTCCGGGGGGGTTTAACAACTTAAGCGAGGCAGCGCTCCCCGTCACCGTGCAGGCCCTTATGGCCAGCGTGGAGAGCCACTGTCCCGATATTGCCCGGGTACTGCTCATACCGGAAAACCACACGCGTAATAGCTTCTACCTTGCCAATGTGGCCCGGCTCGCGGGGCTTCTTCGCCAGGCAGGCCTGGAGGTGCGTATCGGCAGTCTGCTGCCAGAGGTCACCGCGCCCACGCCGATTGCGGCGACCACACCCGCTGGACAGGAGATCCACCTGGTGCTCGAGCCTCTGGTGCGCAAGGCAGACCGGATCGGCGTGGCGGGATTTGATCCCTGCCTAGTACTGCTCAACAACGACCTGTCTTCCGGCGTACCGGAGCAGCTGCGGGGAATTCGTAACCAGACCATGCTGCCCCCACTGCATGCCGGCTGGGCCTCCCGGCGAAAGTCAGAGCACTTCACCGCCTACCGCAGCGTGGCCAAGGAGTTCGCCCTTCGCCTACAGATTGATCCCTGGCTTATCGACCCTTATTTCGACCGCTGCCAGGGGGTGGACTTCCATGCCCGACTCGGAGAGACCTGCCTAGCCGACAAGGTGTCAGACCTCTTAGAGAAGATCCGTCGTAAATACCAGGAGTATGAGATCGAGCAGACGCCCTTTGTAGTGGTCAAGGCCGACGCGGGCACCTATGGCATGGGAATCATGACGGTCAAAGACCCCTCCGAAGTGATCAACCTCAACCGCAAGCAGCGCAACAAAATGGCGGTGGGCAAAGAAGGCATACAGGTGCACGATGTCCTGGTGCAGGAAGGGGTGCACTCCTTTGAGACCGTACCGCAGCCCGAGGGCGATGCGGTTGCAGAGCCGGTGGTCTACATGGTCGACCGCTATGTCGTGGGTGGCTTTTATCGGGTGCATGTAGACCGAGGCCCGGATGAGAACCTCAACGCGCCCGGGGCCCGCTTTGTGCCGCTGGCCTTTGAGCAGAGCTGCCAGCAGCCGGTGGCTGATGAAAATCCAGACGCCACACCGAACCGGCTCTACCTCTATGGCGTAATCTCTCGGCTTGCGCTGCTCGCCGCATCACGCGAGCTTGAGGCCACCCATCCGGCTGCGCGCCTTCCGGCAGGCGACCCGGGAAGCCACTAGCCGGACACCCCGGGCCCCGAGGCGATCTCGATGCAGATCCTCTTTGTCTGCGACCCTCTGGAGAGCTTTAAGCCCTACAAAGACAGCACGGTTGCCATGATGCGGGCGGCCCAGAAAAGAGGCCATGGGGTCTGGGCCTGTGGGCCCGATGACCTGCAGATATCCTGGCGGGGCCGCGCGCATGCCTTTCGCATCGCCGCCCATCGGCTAAGGCTTCTGCCAGTGCAGGCCGCAACCCCAGCCCCCTGGGTCTCAATAGAAGAAACCCGGCTGCTGCAGCCTTCTGACCTGCACCTGGCCATCATGCGCAAGGACCCGCCCTTTGATGTCCATTACCTGGTAGCCACGCAGATGCTAGACCGGCTCATGGCCCACGGGGTTCCAGTGATCAACCGACCGCAGGCCCTGCGAGACCATGGCGAGAAGATGGCGGTTCTGGAGTTTGCCGAGCTGGCCCCGCCTGGCATGGTCTCCCACGACATGGCCAGCCTGCGGGCCTTTGCCGAGGAACACCCGCAGGTGGTCTACAAGCCGCTTGATGCCATGGGGGGAGCGGGCATTTTCGTGAGCCACGCGAAAGACCCGAACCTTCCGGTCATTCTAGAGACCCTTACCGAGCACGGACAGAGGGCCATCATGGGCCAGCGCTACCTGCCTGAGATTGCCCAGGGTGATAAACGCATTCTTCTCATCAACGGAGAGGCGGTGCCTTACTGCCTGGCCCGCATCCCCCCGGAAGGCGCATCCCGCGGAAACCTCGCCGCTGGCGGCCGGGGTGAGGCCCGCCCCTTGACCGACCGCGACCAGGAAATCGCCCACCAGCTGGGCGGACTTCTGGCGGCACGCGGACTGTTTCTGGTCGGTCTTGACGTGATCGGCGACTGCCTGACAGAGATAAATGTCACGAGCCCCACCGGTTTTCAGGAAATCACGCAGCAGACGGGCTACGATGTGGCTGAGAAGTTTGTTACCGCTCTGGAGGCTCAGTTCGGCGCTGCCGCTGAAGCACCGCACCGCTCGCAACCATGACCACCTGTTTGTTTCTTGTCTGCCATGCTCCACTAGCGTCTGCCCTGCATGCTGTGGCCTGCCATGGCTTTGGCAGGCGGCTTGACGAGGTAGAGGTCATCGACGTGCTCGCAAGCCAATCTCCCGAGCAGGTAGAGGGGCTTATCACCGAGCGCTGGGAGGCTATGGGCAGGCCACCGGAGGTGCTCCTGCTCAGCGACCTGGCCGGGGCCACCCCAGCCAATGGCATCGCCCGGTGGCTGGGCCAGCACCCCGGAGAGGGTGTTGCTGCGGCAAGCCTGCCCACCCTGCTGCGGGCGCTTACCTATAAGTCGCTTAATGCAAAGGCCCTGCGGGATAAGCTCTGTGAGACCGAGCGCTCTGGCTGCTGCAGTATCGTGGCCCTGTCTCAGGCGAGCTAGGCCACCCCACCATGCCTCAGGCAACGGTCACCATCATTAATGCGCTAGGGCTGCACCTTCGGGCATCCTCTAAGCTGTCCCAGCTCGCCACCCGTTACCCTTGCGAGGTCTGGCTGATGCGCGGCACCAAGAAGGTAAATGCCAAGAGCGTCCTAGGCGTCACCATGCTCGCCGCAGGCCCAGGAACAGAGGTAACGGTCCAGACCGAGGGTGAGCAGAGCGAGGCCGCCCTCAAGGCTATCCAGGAACTTATTGCCGCCCGGTTTGGGGAAGACCAATGACCACCTGGTCCCTGTCGGGGATTGGCGTTGGCGATGCCCTGGCCATCGGACGGGCATGGGTACTGTCACCGGCCCGGCTCGACCTGCCCCGGCGACATCTGGCAGAAGGACAGGTGGAGGCCGAGGTGGCGCGGTTTCAGGGCGCGGTCGCGCAGGTGCGAGCAGAACTCGATGGGCTAAGACAGGCCCTGGGGGATGAGCCTGCGGCCGAACTGCGGGCGTTTCTGGATCTGCAGTCGATCGTCATGCATGACCCCCTGCTGATCGACGAGACCGAGCTGCGTATTCGGCAAGAGCCCTGCAACGCGGAATGGGCACTGGTGCAGCAGCTAGAGGCAGTCTCCCTGCAGTTTGACGAGATCGAGGACGCCTATCTGCGTGAACGCAAGGCCGATGTGCAGCAGCTCGTCGACCGAATTCTCAAGGCCATGCAGGGGGCAGACGGCCTGGCAGCGCTCTTTGAAAAAGAGGCTGCGGACCCCAGTCAGCCGCCCTGGATTCTTGTGGCCCGGGACATCGCTCCGGCCGATATGCTGATACTGCGGCAGCATTCCTTCGCGGGGTTTGCCACCGATAGCGGCAGTGCCACCTCCCACACAGCGATTCTCGCCCGCAGCCTGGGGCTGCCCGCAGTGGTGGGCGTCCCAGGGCTGTACGACCAGGTCGACCAGGGCGCGGTCTTGGTGCTCGACGCGGAAAACGGGATGGTGGTCGGAGCCCTTGATGAGACCGCGCTTTCCCGCTATCAGGACCGGCAGGCCCACCAGATCTTTGTCCGCCAGAAGCTCGAAGCCATTCGTCATCTGGAGAGCATCACCCGTGATGGCCAAAGGGTGCTGCTCATGGCCAATATCGATCTGCCTGAGGATGCAGCCACGGCGCTAGCGCGGGGCTGTGAAGGCGTGGGCCTGCTGCGCAGTGAGTTTCTCTTCATGAACCGGACATCAATGCCCAGCGAAGAAGAGCAGCTGGCTGCCTATAAAACCGCGGTGCTTGCCATGTCGGGCCGGGTAGTGACGATTCGTACACTCGACTCTGGGGCAGACAAGGATGTACCGGCCCTGCAGGCAAGCCGGGCGCGCCCGGCCAACCCGGCGCTTGCCCTTCGGGCTATCCGGCTCTGCCTGGCCGAGCCCGAGATCTTCCTCACCCAGGTGCGCGCCATCCTGCGGGCCTCGGCCTTTGGCCCGGTGAAGGTTCTGGTTCCCCTGGTCAGCGGGCCGGCTGAAATTATCGCCGCCCGCGAACTCATCGCTAAGGCCATGTCTGAACTGCGGGCGAAGGGCCAGTCCTTTGACGCGCGGGTGCCGATCGGGGCCATGATTGAGGTGCCCTCTGCTGCAATAGCCATCGACGGGCTGCTTGCCCATATCGACTTTGCCTCACTTGGCACCAATGACCTTATTCAGTACACCCTGGCCATCGACCGCACCGACAGCGAGGTTGCCCACCTCTACGACCCCCTCCACCCGGCCGTGATGCGGCTGATTCAGAACACCCTCACGGCCTGTCGGCGGGCCGAAACGCCCGTCTCGCTCTGCGGAGAAATGGCCGGGGATCCTCGGTTTACGCGGATTCTTATTGGACTGGGCCTGCGGGAGTTTTCCATGCACTCGGCCGAGATTCTGCGGGTAAAGCGGGAAGTGCTCGACTGCGATGCCCTGGCCATGGCCCGGCCGGCGCGGCGCCTAACCCGCCTAGGCGACCCCGCAACCTTACGGGCAGCGGTTGCCCAGTTCAACCAGCATGACAGCCCTGCGCAAACGGCTCGTCCGCCGCCGGGGCCCTGACTGTCTCGCCAACCTTCTCCCGAACCGTCTGAATCCAGCCCATTCGCAGAGCAGCCACCACAGCCTCGGCCCGGTTCGTTACCTGAAAGGCCCGCAGGATGGCGCTGATATGTACCTTGGCGGTGCCCTCTGACATATCCAGGCTGCGACAGATCATTTTGGTGGGCAGGCCCTCGCAGAGACACTGCAAGACCTCAAACTGACGAGGCGTCAGGGCAGACCAGGCGGGCTGCGCCTCAGGCTCCTTTACCTGAATCTGAATCACCGCAGCACCCCCCGGGCGCAGGCTGCGTCGATTTCCGGGAGAATAGGTGGTTCCGATCGCGGCCGAGGGCATATGGATAGGGGCCTTGGGCCGTGGCTTTTTCTGGGCATGGTGGGCGGTTAAGACGTCTAACATTGGCGAACGGTGCATTACAGAATTCTCCTTCTGGCGTAATGAAAACGTCGACAGTGTTGCGAGTGAAGATGGCGTGAAATGAAAAATAGTGTGTCGCTGGTTCCGTGGCTGTTGTGAATCCTTCCACCCTTTCCGTTGGACCCGTCTTAGCCCAGGAGGCTGACTTTTCCAGCCCCTTACGACTGGTAAGTGGCCAGGAAATCGGCCCCTATCGGCTGGCCTACGAGACCTATGGCAGGCTCAATGCCCGGGCAGACAATGCCGTGCTCATCTGCCATGCACTGAATGCCTCGCACCATGTGGCCGGCACGCGACCAGACAATCCAGACGACATCGGCTGGTGGGACAACATGATTGGCCCTGGTAAGCCCGTGGATACTGACCTGTTCTTTGTAATTGGCGTGAACAACCTGGGATCTTGTTTTGGCTCGACCGGCCCAGCAAGCATCAACCCCGCCACGGGTCGGCCCTACGGAAGCGACTTTCCGGTGGTCACCGTTGACGACTGGGTGCATGCCCAGGCCCTCCTGGCGGACCGCCTTGGCATTGACCGATTTGCCGCAGTGATGGGCGGGAGCCTGGGGGGAATGCAGGCCATGCAGTGGGCGATCTCTTACCCCAGCCGGGTGGCACATGCGGTGGTCATCGCCTCGACCCCTCGGCTTTCCGCACAGAATATTGCCTTTAACGAGGTGGCACGCCGAGCCATACTCAATGACCCCGACTTTCACGGGGGGCATTACTACGCCCACGGTGTGGTGCCACGGCATGGTCTGTCGGTGGCCCGTATGATCGGCCATATCACCTATCTGTCTGATGACGACATGGCCCAGAAGTTCGGCCGCAGCCTGCGCGGCGCCAAAGACTATCGGTTTGGCTTTGATGTCGAGTTTGAAATCGAATCGTACCTACGCCACCAAGGTGAAAAGTTCTCTGGCTACTTTGATGCCAACACCTATCTGCGCATCACCCGCGCCCTAGACTACTTTGACCCTGCTCGCAGCCACGGGGGAGACCTTGCCAAGGCGCTTGCGCCGGCAACGGCGGCCTTTTGTCTGGTGTCATTTACCACCGACTGGCGGTTTCCGCCGGAGCGGTCTCGCGAGATGGTCTCTGCCCTTATGCAGAACAACGCACGGCTCACCTATGCGGAAATAGACGCCCCCAACGGGCATGACGCCTTCCTCATGTCCGACCCGCGGTATCACGCTCTGATAAGAGAGTATTTTCGACAGGTGCACAGCACCTTGGGGCGGGCAGGCTAATGGCTATCGATACCCGCAGCCTGGGCCCTGCAGACGGCCAGACCGCTCTCGAAAGAGGGGTCGATCTGCCGGTCCCCGGCCTTCGCCCCGACCTTGCCAAGATCGCCGACTGGGTGCCCGCAGGGGCCCGTGTGCTAGACCTAGGCTGCGGAGACGGAAGCCTTTTGGCCTGGCTGGCCGAGAACAAGGGCTGCCATGGCTATGGCGCAGAGATCGCCCATGAGAACCTGATCACCTGTCTTTCCCGTGGCGTGAATGTGATACAGGCCAATATCGATGAGGGCCTGGAGATCTTTTCGGGTAGCCGGTTCGATATCGTTATCCTGAGCCAGGCCCTTCAGGCCACCCACCAGACCGAACGCATCCTTACCGAGATCGCAGAACTCGCCCGTGAGGCGATTGTGAGTATTCCTAATTTCGGCCACTGGTCTCATCTGATTTCACTTGCCCGGGGCCATATGCCGGTAAACCGCAGGCTTCCCTATCAGTGGTACGACACCCCGAACCTGCACTTTGCAACAACCCAGGACTTTGAGCAGCTGCTTGCCAGCCTACGGATGACCGTATTACAAAAGGCCTATCTGCGAGAGTCCACAGGCCAGGTGCATCCGGTTCGCTGGTGGCCAACACTGCGGTCAACCCTGGCCCTTTATCGGTTCCAGGCCTCTGGCAGCGCCAGCAGCCAGAAGGCCTTGGGCATTTCTTCCCATCATCCAGCTTAGGAGAATCACATGACATCGATTGGCATCGTAGGCGCAGGCACCATGGGCAACGGCATTGCACAGGCATTTGCCGTAAAGGGTTTTACCGTGGGACTGCAAGACCTCTCCGCCCCGGCGCTCGAGAAGGCCGTGGCCACGATCTCTGGCTCCCTAGACCGGCTGATAAAAAAAGGCAGTCTTACTGCGGAAGAAAAAAGCCAGGCCATGGCCCGCATCACCACCCACACCGAGACGGCAGGTCTTGGGGCATCAGACCTGATCATCGAGGCAGCTACAGAAAACGAGGCGGTAAAGGTCAAGATCCTGCAAGGTCTAGAGGCACTTGTCTCTGCCAAGGCCGTGATCGCCACCAATACCTCCTCTTTATCCATTACCCGACTCGGTTCCCAGATGAAAAATCCTGGCCGGTTTGTTGGCATGCATTTTTTTAACCCTGTGCCGGTCATGCCGCTTGTGGAGGTAATCGAAGGCCTGAAGACCGCCGCCGAGACCACCGAAGCCGTCATGGCCCTGGCCCGAGAACTCGGCAAGACGCCCATACGGGTTAAAAATAGCGCGGGCTTTGTGGTCAACCGGCTACTCTGCCCCATGATTAATGAGGCGGTATTCGTCTATGCCGAGGGGCTTGCCAGCGCCCAGGAAATCGACGATGGCATGAAGCTTGGGTGCAACCATCCTATCGGGCCCTTAGCCCTTGCCGACCTGATTGGTCTGGATGTGCTGCTGGCCGTAATGAATGTGCTCTCGGAACACTTTGAAGACCCAAAGTACCGGCCCGCGCCTTTGCTCAAAGAGATGGTGGATGCCGGCTACCTGGGAAGAAAGACAGGTCGGGGTTTTTACGACTATTCGCAGTGAATCAAGGCAGTGGTCCCGGGGCCCTAGCCAGCAAACTGCGTCTGCAGCCAACGGCGAAGGGCCGGGAAGTCGGGCTCACCCACGTAACGCTTGAATATCTGCCCCTTGGCGTCGATTACAAAGGTGGTCGGCGTGACAGAGACATCGCCAAAGGCCCGCGCCCAGTCGCCCGTGGTGTCATGGACCACGGTAAAGGGCAGTTCCCGGTCTTGAACGAACTTCTCCAGAAAGTCTGGCCGGTCGTAGCGCATAGCCACGGCAATGGTCTGAAATCCTTTGCCGGAAAATTCCTCATGCAGGGCCACGATATCGGGCATTTCTTTCACACAGGTGACACAGCTGGTGGCCCAGAAGTTCACCAGATAGGGCTTGCCCTTAAGCGCCGTTGTGGCCACCGACTGGCCATTGAGGTCGGTTCCCTGGACCATGGGGGCGGGGGCAGAGCGCAATAGCCACCAGGCGGCGGTCGCTGCCACGACCAAAACGGTGGCCAGAATAAGCCAGCCGCGGGCACCGGCAACTGCTCCGGTCGGAGGGCTGGACCGCAGGCCAGCAGCCGGTCTTTGAGCCCTTTGAACCCTTTGAACCCCTACCGCGCCCAAATTCCCAATGAACTCTAAGACCCCAAAGCGGCAAGACGGCATCACAATCTCCTTTACGATCCGCGGCAGTCATAGTGATGCAGACCAGCCACCATCACGCTGTGGTTTAACAAAGAATAGTCCTGTTAAATAGTAGACCAATGCCCGACTCTGTCCTGCCTGCCGTGCCTGCCGATGAGGCAAAACCCGCTATAGACCTGCAGATCGAAGGGATGACCTGTGCCGGGTGTGTCGCACGGGTAACCAAGGCCCTTGAAAAAATTCCTGGGGCCCGGGCCGAAGTCAGCCTGATAGAACACCGTGCGCGGGTCACCGGGGCCGACCTCGAGGCCGCGGTTGCGGCCATTCGGCGCGCCGGCTATACCGCAGGCCCTTTTACGGGCGCTCAGCCCGCTGGCAAGGCCGCCCAGAGGGTCTCGCAGACGGCAGCCGGCGGGAAAGGGCAACAGACGCCCCAATCGCCGGGGCTCCTCCCTGTGACTCCCGTCAGCCCTGTTGGTCCCGCTAGCCCTGTTAGCCCTATTGGCCCTATCAGCCCTGCTAGCCCCGGCCTATTTGTGGGGTTTTCACAGGCCTCCTGGGAAAGCCGCGTGGCAGCCCTGGCGCTGGCCATTATGGTGATAGAAATGGGCGGCATGGCCTTGGGCGCGGGCCATGGTCTTGTTCCGTTGTGGCTGCAGGCGCTGCTTGCAAGTCTGATGCAGTTCTGGGTGGGGGCTCCGATTGCCCAGAGGGGCCTTCGCGCCCTGCGCCATGGCAGGGCCGGCATGGAGACACTGATTCTACTTGGCACTGCAACTGCCTACCTCTGGTCCATGGGCCTGTGGCTAGGGCCCTTGGTTCTGCCGATTTTTTCTGTCGACCCGACAGTTCTCGGCATAGTGGGCCAAGGCCCAGTGTATTTTGAGGCCTCGGTGGTGGTGCTCGCCATGATGCACCTTGGCCTTCAGCTACAAGACCGGGCGCAGGCCAGAACCCTTGCTGCCCTTGCGCCCTTTCTGCACGAGGCCTCAAGCCCCGTGCTGCGGCTCGCAGCGCAGCCCTCGGACCTGGCCGATCCAGCCTCGGTGCTTCCCGAGAGGCTGACCACATGCACCGCCCAGGAACTGAAGAGCGGCGACCATATATGGCTTGCGGCGGGGGCTGGCCTGCCCTGCGACGGGATCGTTGTAGGGGGAAGCAGTGAGTTTGATGAGTCGGGCCTCACGGGAGAGTCGCTGCCGGTTGCCAGGGGCGTGGGCGACCGCGTCATCGGCGGTACGCGCAATATCTCGGAGCCGGTCCTTGTGCGCGTGGAAGGCAACCCTGACCAGTGGCGGCAGTCGCAACTGCGCGATCAGATGATGTCGGCCCTTGCCAGCCGCGCCCCGATCGCTGAGTGGGCCGACAAGGTAGCGGCAATCTTTGTGCCTGCGGTCGCGGTCTTGGCGGTGATGAACCTCGTTGTCCAGACGCTATGGGGGACGGGCTTTGCCGTGGCCCTGGAGCGGTCCATCGCCCTTTTGGTCATCGCCTGCCCCTGTGCCTTGGGCCTTGCCACCCCCATGGCCATCGCAACGGGGCTCGCACGTGGGGCTCAGAGAGGCTGGCTGTTTCGCAATGCCGCAAGCCTGCAGAAGGCGGCCGAACTAGAGCGGGTGGTCTTCGATAAGACAGGCACCCTCACCGAGGGCCGGCCAAGGCTCGTGGGTATTGCTGCGGTTCATCTGCCGCCCCGGGCGATCTCACCGCAGGACTTTCCCCCTTGGCTGGCCGCGGCTGTCGCAGCCCAGGAGGGAAACCCCCATCCGCTTGCGGGCGCTTTCTGGTCGCACGCGGCCGGCCGTGCCGAGCCCCAGGCCTGCCAAGAGGCACAGGTGCTGCCTGGGCTGGGCATCATCGCCCAGACCCCTGCAGGCCGCGTTATCCTGGGAAAGCCTAACTGGGTAGCCCATCAGACCGGGGGCACGATTCCAGAGGGGCTTAATACAGCAGCCGCCGGCCTCTGGCCCTCTGCCAGCCAAATCGACATTGCCATCAATGGGGTCTGGCAGGGCAGCGTCTGGGCCCAGGACTCGGTCAAACCCGATGCCCGCGACGCCGTGGCCGCCTTAGCTAGGCTTGGCATCGCCTCGGCGCTGCTCAGCGGCGACCGCGAGGGGGCCGTGCGGGCGGCGGCAGAGGCTGCGGCAATCCCCCTTATAGACACCGCATGGGGGCTAAGCCCTGAGGACAAGGCCCAGCGCCTAAAGCAATGGCAGTCTCAGGGCCAGAAGACAGCCATGGTTGGCGATGGCATTAATGACCTGGCTGCCATGGCGCAGGCCGACCTTGCCATCGCCTTATCGGCGGGGGCGAGCATCACCCTGAAAACAGCAGACATCACTCTTACCAACAGCCAGCGACTCTTGGCGGTGGCCGAGGTCATTGGCTTTTGCAGAAAAGTACGCCGACGGATTATTGAAAACCTTGGCTTTGCCTTTGGCTTTAACCTGCTGGCGCTTCCCCTGGCCGCCTCGGGTAGCCTCTCACCGGCCATTGCCGGGGCTGCTATGGCGCTTAGTTCTGTGGCCGTTGTCAGCAACGCCCTTCGGCTGCTCAAAGACTAGCGAACCGGCATGACCTGGGTTCCCGAGGGGGACGCCGGCGCGACAGAGGGCGGTGCCACTGGAGCCGCGGGGGCCGCAGGTGCCGAGGGGGCTACGGAAGAAGGCGCTGTAGCGGCGTTACCAGAATTACCAGTGCTGCCAGCCTGGGTCGGGCTGGCACCCGTGGTCTCCGGCAGAGTCGCACCAGACTTGGCTGCAGACTCCAGGGCCATAGCCTGGCTTTCGCTGATGGTCTCAAAGACCTTTACCACCCGCCGCACTCCAGGCACGCGAGAGGTAATTTCAGCCGCTCGGTTGCCTTCTTTTTCCGTTACCAGGCCCATGAGAAAGACCACAGAAGACTCGGTCACCACCTTCACAAAATTCGCGTTGATCAACTTATCATCAAGCAGCGCGAGCTTGACCCGGGAGGTGATAAAGGCATCTGACCCATAGCTGCTCGAAGTCTGCGGAGCGCCCGTCTGGGTCTCGTTGATGACAAGGCGCACGTTCTCAATCCGACTAACAATGGCTGCCACTTCAGCACGCACGGCTGCGTTAGGCACACTGCCGGTTATCAGCGAGATTCGGTTAAAGCTGGTCACGCCCACAGACACCGCCTTGTCTGATGCAAACCGGGTACGAATCCGGTCAAAGGCTTTAAGCTCAATGGCCTTGTCTTCTGCCTGGGCCCCGGCCGTGCGGCGGTCGGAAATAACAAAGGCGCCCACGACCATGCCTGTTGCGACCACAGGAAAACAGCCAGATAGGCCCATACTGCCCGCCCCAGAGACTGCCGCCACCAGCAAGAGGCGTCGTTGGTTCATTCGGAAACTCCTGTCGTCGAGAGAGCAACATTATAAAAGACCGCCAGCCAGAAACGCCCCCGGCAGCCAGAGCCTGTGACCCGGCCCCAGAACCACCAGATCAAACCGGCAGGCTGGCGGTGGCCCCGGGCGACGGCTGAGCCAGAGCAGCGCAGCCCGTAACAGACGCTGCCGTTTGCGATGGTCTACCGAAGCCGCGGCACTGCCATAGTCGGTGCGCGCCCGGTACCGAACCTCGACAAAGACCACCTGCAGGCCATCGGTCATAATGAGGTCCAGCTCTCCGCAGCGATACCTGACATTGCGCGCAATCAGCCTAAGGCCCTCAGACTGTAGAAAATCCAATGCCTGGTCTTCTGCCCACCGCCCCCGTGCAAGGCTGGCCTGTCGTCGTTGAGTCTGGGTCATGACCGAATTAAACCCAGGGCTCTATGTCATTGCTACACCCATTGGGCATATGGATGACCTCTCGCCCCATGCCCGGCAGGTACTAACGCGGGCAGACCTGATCTGCGCAGAAGACACCCGTCAGTACCGCCATCTGCTGCAGCTGGCGCAGATCTCTCCGGTATCCCAGAAGGTGATTGCCATGCACGCCCATAATGAGGCCACCCAGACCGTCCGGGTGCTTCAGGCGCTCTCTGAGGGCAAGCGGGTTGGCCTGGTGTCCGACGCGGGTACGCCAGGCATTGCCGACCCGGGGCAACGCCTGACCGATGCCGCCTGGAGTCATGGATTTGCCGTATTTCCGATTGCCGGCCCGAGCGCTCTGACAGCCGCCTTAAGTGTCTGCGGCTTTGCGCCGCAAGAGGGGCGCCCCTGGTCCTTCTGGGGTTTTCTGCCCGCCCGGCGCCCGGCGCGCCTAAAGCAGCTGCAGGCAATCGCAGATACTGGCGGCGTCTGCCTGGTCTTTGCGTCTCCGCATCGGCTCGACGAGAGCCTTGAAGACTGCATTACCGTGCTAGGCGAACAGACCCCTACCCTGCTGGCCAAAGAGCTCACAAAAAAGTTTGAGGCCCTGTGGCGGGGGTCCTTAGGCGACATCAGCCGGAACCGCGCAGACCGCGCGGCCCTGGACCCGCAGACACGCAAAGGGGAGTATGTGATTGTTTTTTCCGTTCACAAGACTGCCCCTTACCCCGCGACAGAAACTATCTCGGGTGACTGGGCACCCTGGCTCTCAGCAGTAAGGCAGGCCCTCCCAAAAACTGAGGCCGCCAGAATCGTGTCAGCGGCAACCGGGCTCACCCGGCAACAGGCCTATTCTCTGCTCATCTCACCCAATAACGCAGAAGGGCAGGATTCGTAACGCGGCTGGCGGCGCTAAATGCCCTTGGCCGTTCGCTCAAGGTTCACGAGATAGTCCACGACCTGTAGCGCCCGTGTCTGGCTTCCCCCCACCATCGCGGGCGAAGTGACATACCGGCCATTGACTGACAACTGCGGGACGCTATCGATACGATGGGCCTGCATCAGAGTGTTGGCGCGCTTCATCTGGGACTGCACCGAAAACGAGGCCCAGGACTGTTCAAACTGCTGAGGGTCGATGCCGTTTTGCTTGGCCCAGTCTTTGAGTAAAGATAGGCTGTTCATCGGCTGCTTGGCCACATGAATGGCATCGAACACCCGCGCTGAGAGCCGGTCTGCCTGGCCCAGGGTTTCCAGGGTGTAGAAAAGCCTCTGATGGTCTTCCTCGCGAAAAGAAACATGCACCTTGCGAAAGACGACATGCGGGCCAAGACTGGCCTTCCAGGCAGCCAGCGGGCGCTCGAAGCTTCTGCAGTGCGGGCAGCCGTACCAGAAAAACTCCAAGACTTCGATCTTGCCCGGTGATCCGGTCGGCACAGGGTCGCGCAGCACCCGATAGTCAATTCCCTCATCAAACGACTGCGCTGCCAGGCGCGAAGACAGGGCGAGCGAAAACCCAAAAACGATAGGCGTGATGATGAGACTGCGCCGAAGCGCTGATGTAATAACTGGCGTAGACCCCTGGGCTTTCATACTTCTCCTCACTTATTGCGGCGACCGCACCACTGTAGACTCCAGACCATTGTCTGACAGGCTGGTCTTCACCCGGTTCAATTCCTCAAAGCTCTTGTAGGGACCTAGGCGAACCCGATAAAACACCAAATTCTCGCGCTTTCCTTGCGAGATCTGTGCCTCAAAACCCATAAACGCCAGTCGGGCGCGCATCTGGTCTGCCTCCTCAGAGGACTTAAAGGCGGCCACCTGCAGAAAGAACTGGCTCGCCGAGGCGGCCTGGCCCGAAACGCCGGGCGCGGGGCCTGCCCCGGTCGAGGCTGCAGGTGGGAGGCCGGGCGGCAAGGCCCCGGCTGAGGGTGTGCCTGAGGCACCAGAGCCCACGGCCGGGGGCGCAAGAACTGGGGGCGGAGCCATGGGGGCGGACTTTAAACCAGCACGGCCCTCGTCATCCATGGGGGAGGCGGAGGATGCACCGGCCTTTTGAGACGACTGCGACGACTGCCCCGTCTCCGGAGAGACCCCAGAGATCGCACCTTGGGGCCGCTGGATGCCGCGATCTACAAAGGGAACCGGGGCCTGGGTAATGTACAAGGCCACTGCGGCGGCAAGCACGAGTGCGGTCGCAAACCCGAGCACGAAAGGAAACAAGGCAATGCCCTGTGGCGGCAGCGAAGGCCTAAGATGGCCTGAAATAGAAAGAGGGCCCAGGGGGCGCAAGGGGCGAATCACAGTCTCGTGATGATACCGACAGCCGGCCCACTCTGCCTGAGACTGTCGCGCAGAATCACCGCTACATCTGCTCGGGTGCTGAGACCCCAAGCAGTCCGAGCCCTTCGCGCAGGATGGCCGCAGTGCCAGTGACGAGGGCAAGGCGCGCATCGCGAAGATCAAATTGGGCAACCAGCACCCGTTGGGCATTGTAGAAGCTATGAAACTCCGCGGCCAGGTCTCGCAGGTAGAAGGCCAGAACATGCGGAGAGAGCTCCTCTGCGGCCTCTGACAGCACCTCTGGAAACTGGGCGAGTCGCATCAACAGGGCCTTCTCATGGGGTGCTACAAGTAGGGCAACGTTGGGCAAAGATACAGCGGCAGATGCAAAGGAAACAGGGTCTTGCCTGCCCCATGCCGCCTGGGTCTCCCAGCGATCGCGGGCACTGCCTGCCTGAGCGAGCACGCTACAGGCTCGCGCATGGGCGTACTGGATGTAGTAGACCGGGTTCTCGTCGCTACGCGACAAGGCAAGGTCGATATCGAAGACAAACTCGGTATCGGCCTTTCGAGAGATCAGAAAAAACCGCACCGCATCCCGGCCCCGAGCAATGTCGCCATCGCCAGACCAGGAAATCAGGTCGCGCAGCGTGACATAGCTGCCTGCCCGCTTGGAGATCTTCACCTCCTGACCACCCCGAACTACGGTCACCATCTTGTGCAGCACATACTCGGGGAAGTCCGCCGGGATGCCAGCCTGCAGCGCCGCAAGGCCGGCGCGCACGCGGGCAATCGTGCCGTGATGGTCTGACCCTTGAATATTGATGGCCCTATCTACGCCTCGTAGAAACTTCTGCTCATGGTAGGCAAGATCAGGAACAAAGTAGGTATAGCCCCCGGCCTGCTTCTGCATCACACGGTCTTTATCGTCACCGAAGTCTGTCGAACGCAGCCAGAGGGCGCCCTCGTGCTCGTAGGCATAGCCCGAGGCACGCAGACGCCTAACGATATCGGCTACATGGCCCTCGCGGTATAGCGCGGACTCAAGGCTAAACCGGTCAAACCGCACCCCGAAGGCCTTAAGGTCCTCGTCCTGCTCGCACCGGAGATAGGCCACGGCAAAGGCGCGCACCGCGTCGATATCGGTGGGATCCGCACGGGCCGTCACCGCGGGGGCATCGGCCGGCACGACGGTGCGGCCAGCCATATAGGCGGCCGCGATATCCGCAATGTAGTCGCCGCGATAGCCATCGGCAGGAAAGCGGGGGTCTTCCGGCGATAGCCCTTCCATACGTGCCTGCACAGATAGGGCAAGGTTTTCGATCTGGGCGCCCGCATCGTTGTAATAAAACTCCCGCGTGACTGCCGCACCCTGGGCCTCTAGCAGCGCCGCGATACAGTCGCCGAGCGCAGCCTGCCGGCCATGGCCTACATGCAGCGGCCCGGTGGGGTTGGCAGAGACAAACTCCAGCAGCACCTGCCGATCGGCTTGGGCAGGGGATCGACCAAAGGCGGTCGGCGCACGCAGAATCGGTTCGAGAATCGACCCCTGGGCTTGCGCCGTCAGCCACAGGTTGATAAATCCCGGGGGCGCTGCCTCGGCCTTCTCCAGAAGCGGCGCCACGGGGGCTTCTCGGCTGTCGGAGCTTTCAGGCCTATTCGCGGCCTCTGGGCTTTCCGGGGCCTCAGGGGTGCCAGGGCGGCCGTCCATCAACTGTCGGGCGATTGCCCCGGCGAGCCTGAAAGGCGGCACCCCCCAGGCCTTGGCAAGGCGCAGAGCCAGGCCCGAGGCAAGGTCACCATGGCTTGACTGCTTTGTAGGAACCAGGCTTTTTAAAATAGCTTCTGCTTCCAGAAGACATAGCCCTGGCGGGGGCGGAGGGATGTCAGGGTCCGCGCCTGCCGCTACTGCAGTAAGGGCAGACTGAAGGGCGATGGCAGCCGCCTGCTTAGGGGTCTGGAACATTGGGGTAGTTAGTATGGCGCGTCTGGCAGGAATCGAACCTGCGACCCTTGGCTTCGGAGGCCAATACTCTATCCACTGAGCTACAGACGCAGGTGCAGGCTTCGTATAATACGCGTGATCGTTGATCAGCGATGCCAGTCGCAGCATCGGCAGCATCGGCCCCTATCACTCAGCCCCGGAGACGCAATGAGCGAACACGAGAGTCCCATCAAAACCCCCCAGCAGCTAATCATCGCGGTAGTACTCGCCTTCGTGGTGCCCATCGTGGTGATTGTGCTGCTCACCGTCTATGTCGGTTCACGGCCAAAGATCGGGGCGGGTAGTGATGCCTTTTCTCCCGAGGCCACCGCCCAGCGCATCGCGCCCATAGGCCGCGTGGCCAGTGGGCCCGAGGCAGCGGCTGGCGGCACCACTGCGGCTGCGGTGATTCGAACCGGGGCGCAGGTCTACTCTGCCGCCTGTGCGGCTTGTCACACCACTGGCGCCTTAAATGCGCCAAAACTGGGTGATGCCGCTGCCTGGAAGCCCCGGCTAGCCCAGGGTCTGGAGGGGCTTTATCAGTCCTCCATGAAAGGCAAAGGCGCTATGCCAGCACAGGGGGGCGGTCGATACACCGATGAAGAGATTCGTAAGGCCACCGTGCATCTTGCCAACAATGCAGGTGGCAGTTTTAAAGAATAGGCCTAGGACATGGCAGCCACACTGAGCCTTGTTGATCGGCTGTGTATCGCCGCAGACAATGCCTTGCGTACCCTTGTGAGCAGTGCCCCTGCGGGGTCAGGGCGTCCCTCGCCTGCCGCGACCCTTCCCGAGCCCAGCCTCAGCGCCACGGACCGCGCGCTAAGCGCAGCGCTGATGCGGGTAAATCATTCGGGGGAAGTGGCCGCACAGGCGCTCTATCAGGGGCAGGCCATGGCGGCGGGTTCGCCTGAGCTCGAAGGCCTGCTGCGGCAGGCAGCCCGCGAGGAGGCCGATCATCTGCGCTGGTGTGAAGACCGCATAAGGACTTTGGAGGGCCGAAAGAGCCTTTTAAACCCCTTGTGGTATGCCGGGGCGTTTGGCCTGGGGTATCTGGCTGGACGGCTCGGTGGGCCGGTGTCCCTGGGGTTTCTGTCGGAAACGGAGAAGCAGGTAGAGGCCCATTTGCAGAGCCATCAGGCGCGGCTACCCGCCGATGACCGGGGCTCTCATGCCGTAGTGGCCCAGATGATTCAGGATGAAGCCAGTCATGGGCAGAATGCCCGCCACTATGGGGCAAGGCCCCTGCCGCTTGTGGTGCGTTCGGCTATGCGGCTGTCTGGCCGGGTCATGACAACTACGGCGCACTATCTCTAAAGACCTCCCGCCTTAGCTCTGGCTCAAGGGATCGATCTCGATCACGAGGTCTACTGTGGTTCGCAGACTGGCATAGAACTCTTCTACCTGGCTCACGATCTGGGCACGTGTCTTTCGGGTGGGGCCTTCCACCACCAGATGCCAGCGCGCCCTACCGGCCCGGCGCTCAGGATAATCCGGGGCGGGCGGATAGACCTGTGCATCAGCCCATTGGGGATCTACATTGGGCTGCTGCCGCTGGTCACGCAGCCATGCGTAAAGACGGCGGTGCAGGTCGACGGCCCAGCTTCGCAGACGGTCTTCGTCGCGGTCGGCAAGCCGTACGATAGCCATATGGCCAAAAGGGGGAAGCCCAGCGGCCCGTCGCTCTTCCAGCAGGCGGCGAACAAAGCCCTCTGTGGTGTTGTCCACCAGTGCGCGAAACAGCGGGTGTTGAGGATATCGGGTCTGGATCAGCACCTCGGCCGGGGGGCTTTGCGTACCCTGGGCGTCTGACGCTGTGGTGTGCCGCCCCGCCCTGCCGGCGACCTGGGTCAGGGTGGCCAGTAGCCATTCCGGAGCGCGGAAATCTGGGTGCAGCAGCTGCTGGTCGGCATCGGCAACCACCACCAGCCGCAGGCCAGGTAGGTCGTGTCCTTTGGCCATCATTTGGGTTCCCACAATAATCTGCACCCGCCCCTCGGAAATGGCCCGCATGGCCGCCTGCATGTCCTTCACAGAGCGGATGGCATCCCGGTCAAGGCGCAGGATACTGGCCGTTGGAAAGGCCCGCTGGAGGGTGTCCTCTAGCTTCTGAATGCCGCGGCCAATCGGGCCGACGTCTTGCGCCCCGCAGTCCGGGCAGGCCTGCGGGGCGGGCGTTTGAATGCCACAGTGGTGGCAGATCAGCCGCCAGCGGCGGGAGACACGATGTAGCACCATAGGCGTAAGGCAGGCGCCACAGTGTTGCACCCAGCCACAGGACTCGCAGCCCAGTACGGGCGCCCAGCCCCGTCGATTTAGAAAAACCAGGGCCTGGCCCCCTGAGGCGAGCACCTGGGCAATCGCGACGCGTGCGGGCTCGGTTAAGCCGTCAGTGGCAGGCGTCACCAGGGTGTCTATGAGGCGTATGGGCGGGCGTTGGGCGCCAGTGGCCTGCCGGGTCAGCACAAGCCGTTGGTAGGCGCCATCATCGCAACGGGCAAGGCTCTCGAGGCTGGGTGTTGCGGAACCCAGAATGACCAGGGCATTTTCCTGGCGGGCCCGATAGACCGCCAGATCTCGGGCGGAGTAGCGCAGGCCATCCTGTTGCTTAAGTGCCGCGTCGTGTTCCTCATCAACGATCACGAGCCGCAGTCTGGGCAAAGGGGTAAGCACCGACAGTCGCGTGCCGATGGCCAGATGGGCGATGCCCTGGGCCGCCATTAGCCAGGATATAGCACGGCCTTTCTCGGGCATGCCGCTGTGCAGGCTTACCTGGGTCTTTTCAGGAAAGGCCTCACGCATCCTATTCTCAAGCTGTGGGGTTAGGCCGATTTCCGGAACCATCAGCAGCACCTGGGCATCGGGGTCTGACTGCCATAGGGCACGCATCGCCTCTACATAGACCCTCGTCTTGCCGCTGCCCGTGACACCATGAAGCAGGAGCGGGGAGGAGGGCCGGTTTGTCAGCGCCTGGGTAAGCTGCGCGGTAATCGCCTCTAGCGCCGCAGCCTGCTCTTCGGTCAGCGGTGCGATGACTAGCCTAGGGCGCGGACCGCGGTACGGTTCCGCTCCGGAGGGCAAGTCGGTGGCCGGGGGATACCTGGGTTTGGGGCTCTTCGGGGCGTATCCAACGGGCCTTTGCAGGTAGGGCGGAATGGCCGTTGCCAGAACAGCGCCCAAGGGCCGGCGATAGTAGGTCGCGGTAAACGCATAGAAACTACGGGTGCGCTCCGATAGGGCCGGAAGCTGCGGGCGGATCGGGCTGACCGGACGAATCTGATCGGGAGAGAGATTTTCGGGCGGGGTGTCGGAAACCGAAAGAATAAGACCCAGAAGCGCTCGTTTTCCCAGAGGCGCGATGCACCAGTCGCCAGGGGCCAGCGTTGCCGAAGGACTGGCCTGCGGCTGCTCCTCCTGCGCGGGCGTGGGTCCATTATCGGCGCCGTAAGTGAGCGGGCTCAGGCGCGGGGTGGCAAGTGCCACCGTGTACCAACGGGGGGCTTGGGGACGCGGAAGGCTCGGCAGGCTTAGGGAGTTGGGGGGTCCTGCGCTGCCTTCGGGGCCGGGAGCACTCGAAAGGCCTGTGGATAAGTCTGTGGGAAACTGGGACAAGCGCACTCCCCATACGTCTGGACAGATGCCGATTCAAAGCTATTAGCTAGCACAAATTTTATTTTTACTTGAAAAAACAATAATTTAAGAAATAGGCTGGCAGTAGATTTGTAGAATTAGCCGTTAAATTACGCCGCCATGCGGTGTGCATAAACCCTGCCGCCTAGGCGCACCTGCTTAGGCCTGCTGGCTACTGAATTCGGCCACCGCCTCCACCAGGCACTGGACATTTTCCACTGGCGTGAACTGGGAAATGCCGTGGCCCAAATTAAATACATGGCCTACGCCCTCGCCTAGGGTACCAAAGCTGCGGATGGCCTGGCCGACTTCTGCCCGAATATGGGCAGGCGTGCCCAGAAGCACGGCGGGATCGAGATTGCCCTGCACCGCACAACGGCTACCAACCCGAGCCCGAGCCTGGGCCAGGCTGATGCTCCAGTCAACGCCGATAGCAGAGCAGCCTGTGGCGGCCGTTTTCTCCAGCCATCCAGAGCCGCCCTTCACGAAAACAATCGTTGGCAGGGCCGGGTGGCTCTGGGTGAGGCCATCAATAATGCGCCTGATGTAGGACTGAGAGAATTCTTCAAAGGCGGCGTCTGCTAGCAGGCCCCCCCAGCTATCAAAGACCATCATTGCCTGGGCTCCGCGGTCTGCCTGCATGCGGCAGTAGGCGGTCACTATCTCGGTAATCTTGCCAAGCAGCTGGTGCACCAGATCAGGCCGACTGTAGAGCCATTTGCGTACGGACAGAAAGTCGTCGCCGCTGCTGCCCCCAGAGATCATGTAACAGGCAAGGGTCCAGGGGCTTCCCGTAAATCCAATAAGCGGGACCCTGCCCTGCAGTTCTTGGCGGATCAGTGCAACCGCATCTCCGACATAGCCCAGAGTCGCGCCAATGTCGATCTGCGGCAAGGCGGCAATATCGGCCTCAGAGGCAATACGGCGATGGAAGCGTGGCCCTTCCCCTTCGACAAAATGCAGGCCTAGCCCCAAGGCATCGGGAACCGTAAGGATGTCTGAAAAGAGAATGGCTGCATCAAAGCCATATCGGTCGATCGGCTGCAGCGTGACCTCACAGGCAAGCTCGGGGGTCTTGCAGAGGGTGAGAAAGTCGCCAGCCTTCTTGCGAGTCGCGTTGTACTCGGGCAGATAACGCCCTGCCTGACGCATTAGCCAGACGGGAGCGCGCTCAACAGGTTTGCGGGCGAGGGCGCGTAGAAAAAGGTCGTTTTGGAGGGTCAAAACTACCGTTTACCCCGAAGCTTACGAATGGCGGAGAGCTGGGCAATCGCCTCAAGAAGCTCAGCCTGGGCTCGGGCGTAGTCGATGCCCGCTGCGCGGTTGGCCAAGGCCTCTTCGGCCTTACGTTTGGCATCTTGTGCCCGTGCCTCATCTAAATCTTTGCCGCGAATGGCGGTATCGGCAAGGACCGTCACCGCGCGGGGCTGAACCTCTAAGATTCCGCCGGCAACAAAAATTAGTTCTTCCTTACCATCATTCTTAATTCGCACCGCGCCGGGCCGAATCTTGGAGATTAACGGGGTATGCCCGGGCAGAATACCGAGCTCCCCCTGGTCACCCGGCAGCGCGACGAACTCTGCCTGCCCGGTGTACACATGTTCCTCGGCGCTGACAACGTCAACGTGGATGGTCTTGGCCATTAGGTTTCCTTAAGCGGTTCTTTCTGACGTACGGGCGATAGACAGAACACGGTGCACTACCGCATTGCGATCCGTCGGGCTTACTGTAATGTCTTGGCCTTTTCAAAAGCCTCCTCAATCGGACCAACCATGTAGAAGGCCTGCTCCGGAAGGCTATCGCACTCGCCATCGACGATCATCTTAAAGCCGCGAATGGTGTCGGCAAGGGTTACATACTTGCCCGGGGAGCCTGTGAAGACCTCTGCCACATTAAACGGTTGGGATAAGAACCGCTGGATTTTCCGTGCACGGGCCACTGCGAGCTTATCGTCAGGCGAGAGCTCATCCATGCCGAGAATCGCGATAATGTCGCGCAATTCTTTGTAACGCTGCAGGGTGGCCTGCACCCGGCGAGTGACGCCATAGTGCTCCTCGCCAATGACGTTCGGGTCCACCTGGCGCGAGGTGGAGTCAAGCGGATCGACCGCAGGGTAGATGCCGAGCGAGGCAATATCACGCGAGAGCACCACGGTGGCATCGAGGTGGGCAAAGGTGGTGGCAGGAGACGGGTCAGTAAGGTCGTCTGCTGGCACGTAAACCGCCTGAATCGAGGTGATTGACCCCACCTTGGTGGAGGTAATCCGTTCTTGGAGGCGGCCCATTTCTTCGGCGAGCGTTGGCTGATAGCCCACCGCAGAGGGCATACGACCGAGCAGCGCCGAGACCTCCGTTCCGGCAAGCGTATAACGATAGATGTTGTCGATGAACAAGAGGATATCCCGGCCCTCGTCACGAAACGCCTCTGCCATGGTGAGACCAGTCAGGGCCACACGCAGACGGTTTCCAGGGGGCTCGTTCATCTGGCCAAAGACCATGGCCACCTTATCGAGAACGTTAGAGTCTTTCATTTCGTGGTAGAAGTCGTTGCCCTCACGGGTACGCTCGCCCACCCCAGCAAACACCGAAAGGCCGGCGTGCTGCTTGGCAATGTTGTTAATAAGCTCCATCATGTTTACGGTCTTGCCCACACCGGCACCACCAAAAAGACCAATCTTTCCGCCCTTGGCAAACGGGCAGATAAGGTCAATCACCTTAATGCCGGTTTCTAAAAGCTCAACAGAAGGCGAGAGCTCCGAAAATATAGGGGCTGGCTGGTGGATTGCCCGGCGCTCTTTGGTGGGCACAGGGCCGGCCTCATCAATGGGACGACCAAGCACATCCATAATTCGGCCTAGCGTCTCATGACCAACAGGCACAGAAATTGGAGCGCCAGTGTTATTCACGGGCATGCCGCGGCGCAGGCCGTCAGAAGAGCCCATCACAATGGTGCGAACCACCCCATCGCCCAGCTGCTGCTGAACCTCAAAGGTGAGGCCTTTTTCAACCAAAGGGTGCTCTGCACTGGGGTCTAGCATAAGCGCATCATAGACCCTGGGCATGCCTTCGGTGGGGAACTGCACATCCACCACGGCGCCAATACACTGAACAATCTTTCCTTGTGCTGAGCTCATCTTTTGCGTCCTTAAATCAGTCTGAAAGGGTTAAACGGAGCGAACAAAATTTTTCTTAAGACAAGCCGCCCTAAACCGCCGCGGCGCCACCAACAATTTCGGAGAGTTCCTTGGTAATGGCCGCCTGCCGCGCCTTGTTATAGGTAAGCTGAAGGTCATCAATAAGGGTCTTGGCGTTGTCGCTGGCGGACTTCATGGCTACCATGCGGGCACTCTGTTCACAGGCCATGTTCTCGGCCACGGCCTGATAAATAAGCGACTCAACATACCGGCTGAGCAGCTCACTAAGCACCTGTTCCGCACCGGGCTCGTAGAGATAATCCCATTGGTGATTTGGATCGGTACGCTCAGGTCTATCATCGTCTAGCGGCAGAAGCTGCCGGACCAGAGATTCCTGCTTCATGGTGTTCACAAAAAGGCTGGAAGCGAGATATACCGCGTCAAGTTCTCCCGCAGCAAAGGCATCTAGCTGCACCTTTGCCGGGCCGATTAAGGTCTCCAGGCGAGGCGTATCTCCGAGCTGCACGGCATGAGAAACCACCTTGGCACCGATACGGCTGAAAAACCCAAGGCCCTTGTTACCAAAGGCGGTCACCCGAACCTCTACGCCGTCAGTCTCCCACTGCTTTACCCGCTGCATGAGAATGCGCAAGAGGTTGGTATTGAGGCCACCGCAGAGCCCCTTATCGGTGGTAACGACAATTAAGCCCACCTTGCGCAGCGTCTTGTGCTTTGCCATAAAGGGGTGAATAAACTCGGGCGTGGCATGGCTTAGGTTGGCGCAGATAGACCGCACGATGTCGCTGTAAGGCCGGCCTGCCCGCATCCGATCTTGGGCCTTACGCATCTTGGAGGCCGCAACCATCTCCATGGCCTTGGTGATCTTGCGCGTATTTTGTACGCTCTTGATCTTGGTACGGATTTCCTTTGAGCCGGGCATGAGGCTATTCCTTCAAAACTGTGTCGCGTAACTGGGCGCCGAAGAACGTGATAGAAGCTGGCCGTAAAAACACACGGTACTAAAATGCGGCCGTCTTTTTATAGGCCTCGATAGCAGCCCGGAGTTCGGCCTCAGACTCCTTGGTTAGGTCTGCGCCAGTCTCCATGGTCTGCGTTAAAGCGGCATGTTTGGTGCGGAGGTAATCGCGCAGGCCCCGCTCAAAAGCGCTTACCTTAGTTACAGGAACGTCGTCCATGTAGTTGTTATTTACCGTAAAGAGCACCGAGGCCATCTCCCAGACCTCCATCGGCTGGTACTGCGGCTGCTTCATCAGTTCGGTAACGAGGCGGCCACGATCGAGCTGCTTTCGTGTGGCCTCATCAAGGTCGGAGGCAAACTGGGCAAAGGCAGCGAGCTCGCGATACTGGGCTAGCGCCAGACGAACGCCTGCGCCGGTATCTTTGCGCTTCATTAACTTGGTCTGCGCCGCGCCACCCACACGAGAGACTGAAATACCGGCGTTGATGGCTGGGCGAATACCGGAGTTAAACAGGTCGGTCTCAAGGAAGATCTGACCATCGGTAATCGAGATCACGTTGGTGGGCACGAAGGCCGAGACGTCTCCGGCCTGGGTTTCAATTACCGGGAGCGCGGTGAGCGAGCCGGTCTTTCCTTTGACAGCCCCGTTGGTGAACTTCTCAACGTACTCTTCGTTGACACGCGCCGCGCGCTCAAGCAGCCGGGAGTGCAGATAAAACACGTCGCCGGGGAAGGCCTCACGACCCGGCGGTCGGCGCAGCAGCAGAGAGATCTGCCGGTAAGCAACCGCCTGCTTCGACAGGTCATCGTAAATGATCAGCGCATCTTCACCACGGTCACGGAAATATTCGCCCATGGTGCAACCAGAATAGGCAGCGATGTACTGCATGGCCGCGGACTCAGATGCCGAGGCAGCCACCACAATGGTGTAGGCCATGGCACCGGTTTCTTCAAGCTTGCGCACCACATTAACAATCGTTGAGGCCTTCTGACCAATCGCGACGTAGACGCAGGTCATGTTCTTGCCTTTTTGATTGATGATGGTGTCAATGGCCACCGCCGTCTTTCCGGTCTGACGGTCGCCAATAATCAGTTCGCGCTGGCCACGGCCCACCGGCACCATCGAGTCGATGGCCTTTAAGCCGGACTGCACTGGCTGAGACACCGACTTTCGGTAGATCACCCCAGGGGCTACCTTTTCGATCATATCGGTCATCTTCTCGCCAATCGGGCCCTTGCCGTCGATAGGCTGTCCCAAGGCGTTGACCACGCGACCAATCAGTTCGGGGCCGACAGGAACATCGAGAATGCGGCCCGTGGCCTTAACCACATCGCCCTCGGTAATGCCTATGTACTCACCCAAGACCACCGCACCGACAGAGTCACGCTCAAGGTTAAGCGCAAGGCCCAGGGTGTTGTTGGGAAACTCGAGCATCTCGCCCTGCATGACATTGGACAGGCCGTGGATACGGCAGATGCCGTCGGTAACAGTTACCACCGTGCCCTGATTGCGCGTGTCGGCAACGAGATCCAGGCCCTGGATTTTGGTTTTAAGCAGTTCGCTAATTTCAGACGGGTTGAGTTGCATTCATCACTCCTAGTTCATCAGGGCGGTAGACATTTTGGCGAGCTTGCCACTTACGGAGGCGTCAATCACTTCATCACCCATGACCAGCTTGACCCCGCCAATAAGCTGCGGCACGACACGCGTGGAGGCGGTAACAGCCCGCCCAAACTTGGACTGAAGTAACGACACAATCTGAGACTGTTGCTGATCGGACAAGGCAAACGCAGACTGGATTTCAACGGCCAGTTCCGCATTGGCCGCATGGCACAAGGCCTCAAACTGCTTAAGGATTTCGGGTAAAGCCTGGAGGCGATCGTTTTCAGCGAGCAGGGTTAAGAAGTTTTTTTGGGAGGGTGACAAAACCTCTACAGCCGAAGAGAAGAGCTCTGTGAAGGCCTGCGCACTGAGCCTTGGATTGCCGTACAACTCAGCCATTTCGGGCGTAGCAGAGGCCTGAGACAAGGCGGCCAGTGCGGTCGACCAGTCAGAGTAGGCCGAAGCCTTAGACTTTTTTTCTTCGTGCGCCACCGCGAAGGCAGCCTCCGCGTACGGCCGAGCGATGGTCAGTAACTCTGCCATATCACAGCTCGTTCTTTAGGTTCTGAAGCAGGGCATCATGGGCCTTGGCGTCGATCTCCCTGCGCAGGATCTGCTCTGCGCCTTTGACCGCCAATGCGGCGATCTCCAGCCGAAGGCTATCGCGCGCTGCCTGAAGCGCCGCGGAGGCTTCCTGTTCGGCATTGGTGCGCGCCTGGGTGACTATCTTGGCGGCTTCTGCTCGGGCCTGTTCGATCAACAGCGCCGCCTGCTTTTCCGCCGCTGCTCGCACTTCGCCGGCGGTGTCACGGGCCTTACCCATTTCCTCTGCCGCCCGACGTTCGGCAGCGACCAGGTCTGCCCGTGCCTTATCCGCGGCAGCTAGGCCATCGGAGATCTTGTCGGCGCGCTCATCAAGGGCCTTCATTATCGGCGGCCAGACAAACTTCATGGTGAACCAGCCGAGGATAAAAAATACGACCAGTTGCGCAATAAGCGTTGCGTTGATATTCACAGCGCGGTCCTCGTGTTGACTAGTACTGACGACTGGCTAAACCCTGGAAATACGGCGCACCAAGGCTCAGCCCAGAAAAAGACTCGATGCGCGATCGCCTATCCCGCAAATGGGTTGGCAAAGGCAAACATCATGGCGATACCGACGCCGATCAGGAAGGCTGCGTCAATGAGGCCGGCCAACAGGAACATTTTGGTCTGCAGGTCGTTCATGAGCTCCGGTTGGCGGGCCGAGGCCTCGATGAACTTTCCGCCCATGATCCCGATGCCAATACAGGCGCCAATGGCACCCATTCCAATGATCAGACCACAGGCCAGTGCTACAAATGCAACGTTCGTCATGACAGCTCCTCTGGGGGTAAGAAAATAAAAATCAGCAAAAACGAAAAACCAAGTGCACTAAAAAAGGTTAATGGTGATCATGCGCCTGCCCCACGTAGACCAGGGTGAGCATCATGAAGATGAAAGCCTGTAGGGTAATAATCAGAATATGGAAAAGCGCCCAGGCCGTGCCAGCAAGCACATGACCAACAAAGCCAAGGATAGTTGCAGTACCACCGAGCAGGGCGATCAGTACGAAGAGCAGTTCGCCTGCAAACATGTTGCCAAAGAGCCGTAGTCCGTGGGAAACCGTCTTGGCGAGAAACTCGATCATCTGCATAAGAAAATTGATCGGCCAAAGGATAAAGTGATTGCCAAAGGGCGCTGAAAAGAGCTCATGAATCCAGCCGCCAAGGCCCTTAATCTTAATGTTGTAGTACAGGCACAAGAGAAGAACACCGATGGACATGCCTAAGGGTACGTTGACATCTGCCGTGGGTACCACGCGCATATAAGCATCCATGGGGCTGGCCACGAAACCAAGGGCGACCGCGGCATGGCCCCAGAGAAACGGAATCAGATCGACCGGGATGAGGTCCATGAAGTTAAGCAGGAAGATCCAGATAAACACCGTAAGGGCCAATGGGGCCACAAACTTGCGCGACTCGGCGCTGGCGATAACCCCCTTGGCCTGGTCTGCCACCATTTCAACGAGAATCTCTACGGCCGCTTGAAACCGCCCCGGCCGCCCCGAAGTGGCGCTTTTTGCGGCTCGCCATAGTAGGTACACGGTAAGAATGCCCAGCCCAAAAGACCAGAACACGGAATCGAGATTGATAAGAGACCAGTCGATGATCTCTTTCTGGGCATGACCAGTCTGATTGAGATTGGTCAGGTGGTGAACCACGTACTCCGACGACGTCGGCATCTGGCCAGAAGCCATGAAAGCTACCCCCCTAAATAGCTGGCGTCGACCTGGGACACCAGAAGCTTCTCGATTATTCTTTTGACAACGTCTCTACCAAACTATCCACACGCTGAGCGTCTTGTTTTTTTTGGCGCCTCGCAATCCAGGCAGGCGCAGCAAATATGACCAGCAGTGCTACAAACAGGCCCGACAAGAACCCCTTCCAGACTAGCGCCGGATACCAGGCCACCACCAATAGTAACAACACCAGCGTGACGAAAACCTTTACAAACTGCCCAACAAAGACCCATACAAACGCACTGCGCCCGCGTGGGATCAGAAGGCAGGCGTAGGCGAGATTTCCAAGCCAGACACATGAACCTGCAAGCAAAGCTGAAAGCCCTGTAGACACCGACCAGACCACCGCTGAAACAACAGAAGCCAGAACAACCGCGATGGCTTGAAGGCCCAAAAATCCAACCAGGATCCACGTCCCTTGGTGCATCACGCAGTTGCCGAAGTGTAAGTTGATTGACCGAAAGCTGTCAAAATGCCTTCGGAAGGCCAGTAAATGGGGTTAGTCTGGCCGAAGACTAGTTCTGCCAAAGACGCGCTCAAGCAGGCCATCGAACTCCTCCGCACTGCTAAACCGGATTCGTAGCTCCCCGCCTTTTTTCTTAGGCGTCAGGACCACGGGCAGGCCGAGTTCGTCAGCAAGGTCGGTCTGCATTTTCTGCCAGTCAGGGGTCAGGCCTCGGACCTTGACAGGTTCCCCCCGCGAGGCTGTGGTGTCACGGTGGGGACCGCTGGCAGGGGCCTTGCCCTCGGTAGCCTCGGGCGCCAGACCTAAAAGCCGTGCACGAGACTCCACCTCCCGCACTGAGAGCCCCTCGGCCGCAATGGCAGCAAGCATGACCCGTTGCTGCGCGGCCTGCAGACCCACCAGAACACGGGCATGTCCGGCGTCGATAGTGCCCTCGCGAACAGCCTGCTGCAGGAAGGCGGGCAGCTGCAGCAGCCGCAGCAGGTTGCTTGTGGCAGACCGAGAGCGGCCAACGGCCTGGGCCGCCTGTTCATGGGTAAGCCCGAAGTCCTCGATCAATCGAGCGATGCCCTTAGCCTCTTCCATGGCATTGAGGTCTTGACGCTGAAGATTCTCTATAAGCGCCATGGCAAGCGCCGCCTGGTCATCCACCTCGTGGACGACCACAGGCACCTCATCCATGGCTAGCGAGACAGCCGCGCGATAGCGCCGCTCTCCGGCAATTATCTCGTATCCCTGGTCAGGATCACCGGGCACCAGGGGCCGCACGGCAATGGGCTGAATCATTCCTTGGGCGCGGATAGAGGCCGCCAGCTCTTCCAGCGATTCTCCATCGATGGCCTTGCGTGGCTGATACCGTCCTGGGCGCAGCCGGGAAACCGGCAGCGCCTGAATCGAGACCGATCCAGACGAGCTCAAGGCGGTAGAGGAACCGAGCAAGGCCTCCAGCCCCCGGCCCAGGCCTTTTTTGCGCGCCATCACCCGGACACCCGCGCCTGCTGCCTATCGGCCGCCGGAGAAACGCCCAGCCGATCGAGCAGCTCCTGGCCAAAGGCGCGATAGGCCTGCGCCCCACGAGAGCCCGGGTCATAGGCCAGAACCGACTGCCCATAACTCGGTGCCTCTGCCAGGCGCACATTACGCGGGATCACGGTGGAGAAAACCTTATCGCCAAAGTGCTGTAACAGCTGATCGCTGACCTGCTGAGAAAGCGTCATTCGGGGGTCAAACATGACGCGCAAAAGCCCGATGATGCGCAGCTCACGATTAAGCCCTGCATGGACCCGCTTGATGGAGTTCACGAGATCGGAAAGCCCTTCCAAGGCGAAGTATTCGCACTGCATGGGAATGATGACGCCGTGGGCCGCACACAAGCCATTTAGCGTAAGTAGCGAGAGAGACGGCGGGCAGTCAACAAGCACCATGTCGTAGTCATCTGCCACGGAACGCAAGGCATCGCGCAGACGCAGCTCGCGACGATCAAGCGCGACCAGCTCTACCTCGGCCCCAGCCAGCTCGCGATTTGCGGGTAACAGGTCGAATCCCCCGGGCGTGGTGCAGCGCACCTCAGCCAGGGAAGAAAGCCCGACCAAAAGCGGATAGATCGAGGCCTTCAGGCTGGATTTATCGATGCCACTGCCCATGGTGGCATTGCCCTGAGGGTCGAGGTCGACAAGCAGGGTGCGGCAGCCCAGTTGGGCCAAGGCCGCCGCCAGATTTACCGCGGTCGTTGTCTTGCCAACCCCGCCCTTCTGGTTTGCCACACAAAAAACCTGGGCGGTCACGCGATCCTCCGCAGCCAGACCAGATGGCGCTGCATGCCGCTCGGGTCATTCAGGGGGTCGATTGCGTCGAGCACGACTTCGCCCGTGATTCTTGGCATTGAGATTGGGTGTGTGTACATACTTTTGTTAAGATCTAGGCCCTCTATAGCCTCTAAGCGACCCGCCATATAGACCCAGCGCGTTCCCGGTGCAGACAGGTGCATGGTTACAGACAAAAACTTTGGCAACGCAGCAAATGCTCGGCTGGTAATAATGGCATAAGTCCGATGGTGCTGCAGGCGTGCGACATCTGCCTGAATCACCGAGACGCGGGTTAACAGGCCCAGTCGCGCGATGGCATGCCGCAGAAACGCCGCCTTTTTGCCCGACTTTTCCACAAGAGCCAGGCAGAGGGCGGGGTCTGCCAGGGCCCAGGGGATGGCTGGAATACCCGCCCCGGAGCCAACATCCAGTATCGGCCCAAGGCGGGCCTCAGGAGCACGCCGAGACAACAGGGGTAATGCCAGCAAAGGATCCAGAAGATGGGTGCGCACCAGTTCCTCGGCAGACGTAATCGCAGTCAGGTTGTGAGTGGCATTCCAGCGGCGCAACAGGCTTAGAAAGTGAAACAGAGATTCTCCCTGATCCGTCGTAAGACGTTGGAGCAGGGGCTCGCCCAGGGCATCGAGCTGTCGAAAAAATGGCTCCTGCTGCGCCAGCAGTTCGTCTGAACCTGAGGCAGGACCCCCAGCGAAACCAGGCATAGGTCGACCTAAGCTGCGCGCGACTCCGGGCCTGTATTGGGATCCGCGCGCAGCCGCTTGATGTGAATCCATAAAAGCGACAGGGCGGCCGGCGTAACCCCCGAGATTCGCGAGGCTTGTCCCAGGGTCTGCGGGCGATGACGCAGGAGATTCTGACGCACCTCCACCGAGAGACCGGTCACGGCGGCGTAGTCGATGTCCTCAGGAATAGGGGTCTGCTCCTGCTGCTGCTGCCTCTGAACCTCCTGCCGCTGGCGAGCTATGTAGCCCTCGTATTTAATCTGGGTTTCCGCCTGGCTGAGCACCTCTGCGGGCTGGTCGACAAGCCCGGGGACCAATGAAACCAGGTCACCAATCCGAACGTCCGGGCGGCGCAAAAAGGCATAGGCGGACTGCGAACCCGATGATTCAGTACCAACAGAAATCAGCTGCGGATTCACCAGTGTGGCGCGCAGACTGGCCATGGTTTTCTCGACCGCCGACTGCTTTTTCTCAAAGGCCGCCCATTGGCTATCGTTAATCAGACCCATGGCCCTGCCCCGCTCCACGAGGCGCAGGTCGGCATTGTCTTCGCGAAGGGTGAGCCGATACTCCGCCCGACTGGTAAACATACGATAAGGTTCGGTGACACCGCGGGTGATCAGGTCATCGACCATCACCCCGAGGTAGGCCTCATGCCGAGCGGGAACCCAGGCTGGCTCCCCGCGCAGCCAGCGGACGGCATTGATGCCCGCCATAAGCCCCTGCGCGGCGGCCTCTTCATAGCCTGTGGTGCCATTGATCTGGCCCGCAAAGAAGAGCCCCGGAATGTCCCGGGACTGCAGGCTCGCCTGCAGACTGCGGGGGTCAAAAAAATCGTACTCAATGGCATACCCGGGGCGCAGGATATGCGCCGCCTCCAGCCCCTTCATCGAGCGCACGATCTGTACCTGAACATCAAAGGGCAGGCTCGTGGAAATGCCGTTCGGATAGACCTCGTGGGTCGTCAGCCCCTCGGGTTCCAGATAGATCTGGTGGCTTTCCCGATCGGCAAACCGATGCACCTTGTCCTCGATGGACGGACAGTACCGGGGGCCAACGCCCTCAATAACACCTGTGAACATTGGCGAGCGGTCTAGGCCCGCGCGAATAAAATCATGGGTTTGAGGGTTGGTATGGGTAACACCGCAGGCGATCTGACGCGGATGCATCTCTCGCGAGCCCCAGAAAGAGAATACCGGCTCTGGCGAGTCTCCGGGCTGGCGCTCCAGCGCCGACCAGTTGATAGTGCGACCATCGAGCCGCGGGGGCGTGCCAGTCTTCAGTCGGCCCTGCGGGAGGCCAAGCTCTTTGAGCCGGTGGGCCAAGGCGATTGCCGGGGGATCACCCGCCCGGCCGGCCGAGTAGTTATCAAGGCCGATATGTACCTTGCCATTTAAGAACGTACCCGCAGTAAGAACCACCGCGGGGGCCCGAAAGACAATCCCGGCCTGGGTGCGCACGCCAGCCGGTCTTCCACCCTCAATCAAGATATCATCTACCGCCTGGGCAAAGAGGGAGAGCCCGGGCTGGTTTTCCAGACGACGGCGAATCGCCTGCCGATACAACACCCTGTCCGCCTGGGCGCGTGTGGCCCGTACCGCGGGCCCCTTAGAGGCATTCAGGGTGCGAAACTGTATCCCCGCCTCATCGGTGGCTAGGGCCATGGCACCCCCCAAGGCATCAACCTCTCGCACAAGGTGGCCCTTGCCTATTCCGCCAATCGAAGGGTTACAGGACATCTGACCCAGGGTTTCTAAGGCATGGGTAACCAGCAGGGTGCGCGCACCCATGCGCGCGGCGGCCAGCGCGGCCTCTGTACCCGCATGGCCCCCGCCCACAACAATAAGGTCAAACCCCGGCCTGTATTCCACCCCCACCCTCCTAATAGCTGAAGAATCCCCTGAAATGTTTCACGTGAAACAAACTACTGCTCCTCGCCCCGCGCGCAGCCCGAGCGCGCACCCAGGCGTATCAAGAAAATACCACCACCTGCCGCAGGGCGCGACCAGAGTCTAAGGCATCGAGCGCCTCATGAAGATCATCCAGACCAATCGTGCGCTCGAGCAAACGGTCGACCGGGAGAAGACCGGCCTGATACAAGCCAATATACCGGGGAATGTCCCGAACCGGGACCGAAGACCCCATATAACTGCCCTTTATCGTCCGCTCTTCGGCAATCAGGCTCACCGCAGGGATTGGCCAGGTCAGGGAAGGGTTGGGCAGCCCCGCCGACACCATGGTTCCGCCGCGGCGACAGATGCGGTAGGCGAGATCCATCGCGGGAATCACGCCGGCCATCTCAAGACCAAAATCCACCCCCCCACCAGTCAGCCCCCGCACCTGTGCAACAACATCAGGGTCTCGGGCATCAAAGACATGGGTCGCCCCCATCTCGCGGGCGAGCGCCAGCTTCTCCGGCACGATATCAATACCCACCCGCACAGTTGCGCCTGCAGCCTTGGCCGCCAAAAGCGCCGAACAGCCGACACCCCCAAGCCCCAGGACAGCCACCGAATTGCCAGCGCCAACACCGGCCGTATTAAACACTGCCCCGGCGCCCGTCAACACCGCACAGCCGAACAAAGCCGCAACCTCCCAGGCAAGACCCACAGGAATCTTCACTGCCGAGTGCTGGGAAACGGTTACCTTTTCGGCAAAAGCCGCTACCCCCATATGGTGGTGTACCGCCGTTGCGCCCAGTCGAAGCCGCTGATAGCCGCCCAAGAGGCTGGCATTGGCATTGGCCGCGCTGCCCGGTTCACAGAGACCCCCATGACCGCTCAGGCACGGAATGCAGCGGCCGCAGAATGGCTTAAAGACAAGGGCGACCGGGTCGCCTACCGCAAACCCCGTCACTCCGGGACCGAGCAGCTCCACCTCGCCCGCTGCCTCATGGCCCAGCACCAAGGGCACAGGCCAGGGACGATCGCCATTGACCGCGGAAAGATCCGAGTGGCACAGGCTTGCTGCCCGAATTTTTACCCGTAGCTCACCAAAACCGGGGGGCTCCAGGGCCACCGATTCAAACGACAGCGGCCGCGTCTGAACATAAGGGCCCTTCACCCCCGAAGATCGTAATACCGCGGCCCGAATCATTTCCATTAAAGAGCCTCCCTTTTGACTGCCCGAGAATGACCTGCCTCTGACCCTGCGCGCAGCCTGAACACAGGAGCGGTGCCAGCCGCTATTTCATGGTGGGCATGACAAACTCCGCTCCCGAGCGGATCCCCTGAGGCCAGCGCTGGGTAATCGCCTTGTACCGCGTGTAAAACCGCACCCCTTCCGGGCCGTGTATATGGTGTTCCCCGAAGAGTGAGTCCTTCCACCCACCAAAAGAATGAAATGCCATCGGCACGGGAATCGGGATATTCACCCCCACCATACCAACCTGCACCCGTCGGGCAAACTCCCGGGCGGTATCACCGTCGCGGGTAAAGAGCGACACCCCGTTGGCGTAATGATGACTGTGAATCAGGGCAAGGGCCGCCTCAAAATCAGGAACCCGCACCACCGACAAGACCGGGCCAAAGATCTCTTCGCGGTAAATGGTCATCTCCGGTGCCACCCGGTCAAAAAGACAGGGCCCCATGAAAAAGCCCTTCTCGGCACCCGCCGGACGCTGGCCGCGGCCATCGACGACTAGCGCGGCACCCGCCTGAACCCCTGCAGCAACGTACGCCTGCACCTTATCAAGGTGTGCCTGGGTTACCAGAGGGCCCATCTCGGCCCCCGATTCCAGCCCAGGGAGCACTCGAATCGCCTGGGCCCGCTGGCGCAGCCGATCCACCAGGGCATCGGCTACGCCGCCCACCGCTACCGCAACCGATATCGCCATACAACGCTCACCGGCAGATCCATAGGCTGCACCTATCAGCGCATCCACGGCCTGCTCCAGATCGGCATCGGGCATCACCACCAGATGGTTCTTCGCCCCGCCCAAGGCCTGCACCCGCTTGCCCTGCTGGCTCGCCCGATGATGCACGGCCCTTGCAATGGGCGTGGACCCCACAAAGCTCACCGCCGAAACATCGGGGTGGTCAATGAGTGCCTCCACCGCCTGTTGCCCCCCTTGGACCACGTTAAAGACACCATCCGGAAGCCCGCAGGCCTTTAACCCCTCTGCCATCAACAAAGAGGCAGAGGGGTCTCGCTCCGAGGGCTTTAAGACAAACGTGTTTCCACAGGCAATCGCCATAGGAAACATCCACATCGGGACCATCACGGGAAAATTAAAGGGCGTGATACCCAGACACACCCCAAGTGACTGCCGTACGCTCCAGGCATCGATGCCGCCACCGGCCTGCTCGGTGAACTCACCTTTTAAAAGATGAGGAATGCCGCAGGCAAACTCCACGACCTCTAGACCGCGCTGAACCTCACCCCGCGCATCATCGAAGGTCTTGCCATGTTCTTCTGTAATCAAGCGGGCAAGCGTGTCGTGATGGGCCTCCACCCATTGCTTAAAGGAGAATAAGACCCGCGCCCGCTTTACTGGGGGCGTATCGGCCCAGGCCGGAAACGCCCGGCGGGCCGCATCAACTGCCCTGGCCACCTCTTCACCGGAAGACAACACCAGCTCTCGAGCCACTTCGCCAAGCGCTGGGTTGTACACCGGCGCCCGCGACCCCGTTGCCGGTACCGCATGCGCCCCGCCTACCCAGTTGCCCAGTACTGCCGGGGGCCGCCAATTCTGAAGGCCCGCTTTTGTTACTTCGCTCACCATATGCTCTCCCAGGTCGCCCACGCCATTCGGGCAATCATGAAACACAACACCACCAAGAACAACCGCCGGACAAAGCCGCTGCCGCGCACAACCGCCAGCCGCGCGCCAAGCAGTGCGCCAACCACATTACATAAGGCCATGATAAGCCCCAAAGCCACAAGCACATGGCCCATAGGCAGAAAAAATCCCAAGGCCGCCGCATTGGTCACCCAGTTAACGGCCTTACTCGCGGCCGAGGCATGTAGAAAGTCATAGCCAAAGACACGGACAAAAAAGAAGATGAGAAATGCCCCGGTTCCCGGCCCAAGCGCACCGTCATAAAAACCCAAAACCGCTGCACCCAGCATGCCTAGCAAGGCCTGCGCCGTAGCAGACCAGCGCGGAGCATGGTGCAGACCAAACTCCTTTCGGCGGAACGTAAACACTGCCACGGCTACCAGAACCACCAATATCACGGGCTGAGCCTGCTCTCGGGTAACAAGGCTTACCGCATGGGCACCCCACCAGGAAGACACTGCGGCCACAAGCATGATCGGAACCAGAACAGCCCAGACGAGCCTAACCGAACGCATATAACGCCAGGCCGCCATGGTGGTACCCGCAAGCGAAGAGAGTTTATTGGTGCCCAAGACCACCGCCGTGGACTGCCCTGGAAGGCTCGACAACAACGCTGGAAGCTGCACCAGCCCGCCCCCGCCCACTACCGCATCCATAAAGCCAGCGAGAAACGCCGCCATGACAAGAAAGAGCCCTACACTAAGACTTATGTCGTCCATATTTTGTAATTTCGAAGGCAGACCAAACCGCATGCCCCATGACCGACACACGCCCCACCGTGCAGCCTAAATCCCAACCCCGCTCCCAGCCCTACTTCCAGCCAAAAACGCACCCTGGCCCGTGCCCCAATGAAGGAATCGGTGGCTCTAGCCTCTAGGCATTCTATCGGGATCACTATGGGTGACCCGGCTGGTATTGGCCCGGAGATATGCCTAAAGGCGGTCCATACGCTTACCCAAAAGCCTATGGTGTCGCGCACAGGAAAACCCTTTTCGATAATCCTCTATGGCGACGCACAGCACTGCCGAGACCTAGCCCAGAGGCTCAGAATTTCCGTCGATGCCGCACAGATCAGAGATACTGGGGCCTGGGGGCCCTATCCCTTGGGCAGCGTATCGGCACAGGCGGCAAGGGCCTCTGCCGCGGCCATTACCGCGGCCGCCCAAGACTGCCTCGCCGGAAGGCTCTCGGCCATGGTCACCGCCCCAATCCATAAAGAGGCCTGGCATCAGGCTGGTATTGCCTATCCGGGCCATACCGAGATGCTCGCCGCCTTAAGCCTGCCGGGTGACCGCCCCTGGTCAGCGGTACGCATGATGCTGTTGTCTGAAGACCTGTGTGTGGTGCTCGACAGCATCCACCTGCCCCTTAAAAAAGCGCTACAAGAATTAGACACCGAGCATCTGGTGCAGACCATCGCGATTGCCCAGAAGGCCGCACCCTACCTGCAGGTCTCGCCAGTGCGTATTGCCTTAGCGGCCGTAAACCCCCATGCCTCAGACAACGGTCTGTTTGGCTCAGAAGAGGCTACGATACTAGCGCCCGCAGTCGCCAAAGCCCGTGCTCTGGGCATTACCGTGTCAGGACCCATACCCGCCGACACGGCATTCATGAAGGCGCTTGGTCGACACCCTGCAGACCGTAACTATGACCTTGTGGTCTGCCTCTACCACGACCAGGGGCTTATTCCCATGAAGCTGCGCGGAATCGATGACGGCGTGAACATCACGCTTGGACTGCCCTTTGTGCGTACCAGCGTAGACCACGGCACCGCCTTCGATATTGCGGGTAAAAATAAGGCCTCTGCTGCCTCGCTCCTGGCAGCGGTTCAACATGCGGCTAACGCGCTTTCTTCAGACAGCCTATGACACATTCACTACCGCCCCGAACCCCCGAAGCCCCTGCTCAGATCCTCTCGATCTCTGTCGGCCGCTGCCAGCCGCTTCTCATTCGCGACGGTCCGCAGGGCTCCATACGCAAGGTTGTCTCTGGCATCCGCAAACTTCCCATTTCGACGCTGGACAGCCCAGAGCCGGTCTTCTGCGGGGTCACCGGCCTTTACGGAGACGAGCAGGCAGACCCAACCGTACACGGCGGACAGGACAAGGCGGTCTATTGCTATCCGGCCGTTCATTACGACTTCTGGCAGGTCACCTTAGAGGCCAGCGATACGCGCCGCAGCCGGCTCGATAGCCACGGGGCGCTCGGGGAAAACCTCACCATTACCGGGCTCACCGAGCATGCGGTTTACATAGGCGACCTCTGGGAAATCGGCGAGGTACGCCTGCGGGTCGAACAGCCGCGAGAGCCCTGCTACAAGCTCAACGCGGTCATGGGCGACCGCTTAGCCAGCCGCAAAATGTTTGCGCAGCAGGCCTGCGGCTGGTATCTCTCGGTGCAGACTCCCGGAGTGCTGACGGCCGGGCTGTCCATTACCGTACTGCCCGGGCCACGCAGCCTGACTATTGCCAAGGCCCTCTCCCAGCGCCGCCCGGCCGAGGCCGTAGGCACCCCGCCCTTCTAATACCTCATCGGAATCTCCGGGCTAGGCCGCCTGCCGCTGTTGCTCCAAAGAGGTGGCAAGCTGCGCCTTGATCTCTGGAAGCACCTTGGGAAGCCCGTGGGCCAGACGGTCAAAGAGCGCTTCATGGAGCTTGAACTCTTCGCGCCAGGCCGCTGCATCCACCGCTGAAATCGCCTCAAAGTCTTTGGCTGAGAAGGACAGCCCGGTCCAGTCAAGGTCTTGATACCGCGGCGAGACCCCAAGGACATGGTCCTGCCCTGCGGCCTTGCCTTCGATTCGCTGCAGCATCCACTTCAAGACCCGGGCATTCTCACCAAAGCCGGGCCAGATAAAACGGCCCTGGGCATCGGTACGAAACCAGTTCACACAAAAGATCTTAGGCAGGCCTACGCCCTGGGCCAGTAGCTTCTCACCAAAGGCCAGCCAATGGCCAAAGTACTCGGCCATGTTGTAGCCACAAAAGGGCAGCATGGCAAAGGGGTCGCGCCGAACAACGCCCTGCTGACCAGCGGCCGCCGCAGTGGTCTCCGACCCCATGGTCGCTGCCATATAGACACCCTCCTGCCAGCTGCGCGCCTCGGTAACCAGGGGCACCGTGGTCGACCGCCTGCCCCCAAAAATAAAGGCGTCAATCACCACCCCCTGCGGATCGTCCCAGGCAGGGTCAAGCACCGGGTTACGGGTGGCTGCCACGGTAAACCTTGCATTGGCATGGGCAGCCCGACGCCCCTCGGCCTTCGCCGCCTCGGGCGTCCAGTCCTTGCCCTGCCAGTCGAGGCAGTGGGCAGGCGGTGTCGGGGTCATGCCCTCCCACCAGACATCGCCATCATCGGTGAGGGCCACATTGGTAAAGATGACATCACGGGCCAATGAGGCCATGCAGTTCTTATTGGTCTTCTCATTGGTGCCGGGAGCCACTCCAAAATACCCAGCCTCCGGGTTAATTGCCCGCAGCCGCCCGTGGCTATCGGGCTTAATCCAGGCGATGTCATCGCCAATGGTGGTGATCTTCCAGCCGCTCTCATCAAGGCCCTGCGGGGGAATCAGCATGGCGAAGTTCGTCTTGCCGCAGGCCGACGGAAAGGCCGCCGCCACATGAAACTTTCTGCCCCAGGGCGCCTCGACCCCCAGAATGAGCATGTGCTCGGCAAGCCATCCGGTGCCACCGGCCTTGGCCTCGTTGCGGCCCATGGTCGATGCAATCCGCAGGGCAAAGCATTTTTTTCCCAGCAAGGCATTGCCTCCGTAGCCCGACCCGTAGGACCAGATCTCGCGCGTCTTGGGAAAATGCACAATGTACTTAGTGGGGTTACAGGGCCAAGAGACATCCTGTTGGCCGGGCGCCAGAGGGGCGCCCACACTGTGCACACAAGGAACATAGCTGCCATTGGAGCCAAGCTGGCGCATCACCGCCGTTCCCATTCGGGTCATCAGCCGCATGTTCACCACCACATAGGGTGAGTCGGAGAGCTCCACCCCGATCTGAGAAATGGGCGACCCCAAAGGCCCCATCGAAAACGGAATCACATACATCGTGCGCCCGCGCATGCAGCCAGCAAAAAGCCCGGCCAGGGTGGCGCGCATCTCATCAGGGGCAACCCAGTTGTTGTTCGGGCCTGCCTCCTGCGCCGTATCGGTGCAGACAAAGGTTCGGTCTTCCACACGGGCAACATCGCTAGGATCAGACCAGGCCAGATAGGAGTTTGGACGCTTCTCCGGGTTCAGCCTGCGGATCATGCCAGCGACCTGCATTTTTTCCATGAGTAGATCGGCCTCGGCCTGCGATCCATCACACCAGACAATGGCATCCGGCTGGGTTTTTTCCGCCACCTCTCGAACCCAGCCCAACAATGCCGTATGGTCCAAGGGGTAAGGCGCGGTCATGGGAATAGACGACATAAGGAAGAATTCCTGAAAATTGAAGGTCTGCCCAGTCTAGCGCAGACGCCCCAGAATGGGGCCCCCTGGTCATTCATGACAATCCCTAGTTTCTCAGAAGCCCTGACTTGCGGCATCGTGCCCCCCAATGCCCCAGACCCCAAGGCCAGCATGCCCCAGAAAACCAGCCCTGCCGCTATTGCCCTGCTCACCACGGGCGGCACCTTTGAAAAAGTCTACCTACCAGGCCAGGGGGGCCTTGGCTTTGGGCAAAGCCGGATCACAGACTGGAAAACACGGTGTCGGATGCCGGAGAACACCCGCTTAGAGACCGTGATGCTGGTCGATAGCCTGGATATGACGGAAGAAGAACGCGCCTATCTCTGCCAGCGCATTCGTGACTGCCCGGAAAACCAGGTGGTGGTAATCCACGGCACAGACACCCTGGTGGCCTCGGCGCTCTCGGCCGACACGACCCGGCGTCCCGAACAAGTGGTGGTCTTCACCGGTGCCATGGTTCCCGCATCCTGCGAGGATTCCGATGCACTCTTTAATCTCGGCATGGCCTTTGCCGCTGCGCAGTGTCAGCCCCCGGGCGTCTGGATAGCCTGCTCGGGCGAGGTATTCGATGCCCGGGGCGTGGAAAAAAATCGAACCCTAGGCCGGTTCGTGCGCACTACTTTCCAATACAAAACTGACTAAAAATAACGCCCAAAAGATCGTCCGGCAGAAACTCCCCGGTTAGTTCTGATAGGGTTTTCTGGGCCAGACGCAGCTGCTCGGCAAGCAGCTCCAAGTCGGATGCCACCAGATGCGCTTTGGCCAGAGAAAGACTCTCCTGGCAACGCCTGAGCACCTCAAGATGCCAGGCCCGGGCGCTATACGCGGTTCCTCCGCTGTCCCCCCCCCATCCCGCCGCCTGCTTTAGTGCCTCTTTAAGTGCCTCCAGACCCATCCCCGTCTTGGCAGACACCCAATACCCTCGAGCATCGGGCTGCACCGGGCGATCAAGAAGGTCGCACTTATTCACCACGAGCCAGAGGCGCGCCGCTGGGTTTGCGGCAAGCCCCGACTGCAACTGCTCTTTCTGGGCAGCACTGGCCATGCGCTGGCAGATCTCCTGCTCCAGGGTCTCTGGCCAGACCGACGGCTGCGCGCTGGCATCGCTGACCAGCAGCACCAGGTCGGCAGTCTCAATGGCCTGCCAGCTACGAGCCACTCCTTCGCGCTCTACCAGATCCTCGGTCAGGCGAATACCGGCCGTATCGATCACCTGCACCGGAATGCCATCGATGAAGAGCTCCTGAACAACCCTATCCCGCGTGGTACCCGCAATCGGAGTGACAATTGCAACCGGCGCCTGCGCAAGCGCATTGAGCAGAGAAGACTTTCCGACATTGGGCGGCCCCACCAGCGCAACCCGTATTCCTTTCTGCAGGGCTGCGCCCCGAGCCGAGGCCGCAGCTATGGCCTGCAGCCTGTCCTGAAGGGCGACAAGCCTCTGGGCAATGCCCTGCGCTGAGACCAGGTCGATATCCTCTTCGGGAAAATCCAGACAGGCCTCCAGCCGCATGCGCAGGTCGGTCAGGCCCTGCTGCACCGCAGACACCGCCTCGCTAAACCCGCCAGACAGAGAAGCCATAGCGGCACGCACGGCCTGCTGGCTGCCAGCCGAAATCAAATCGGCCACCGCCTCGGCCTGCATGAGGTCCAGCTTCTGATTGAAAAATGCGCGCTGGGTAAACTCCCCCGGGCGGGCAAGGCGCACCGGCTGCTCCGCTGAGGAACACGCCAGACAGGCCTGTAATACCCCCTGCAAGACAGCCACACCCCCATGACCCTGAAGCTCTAGAACATCCTCTCCGGTGTAGGAGTTCGGCGCAGGAAAATAAAGCGCAATTCCGTCATCAATCGACTGGCCAAGGGCGTCGCGAAAGGCCGTGTGGGTTGCCCATCGCGGCTGCAGGGTTCTGCCACAAACAGCCTTCATAAGACCGGGCACGGCGGGGCCCGAAATACGCACGATGCCTACTGCGCCGACTCCAGCACCGGTAGCAATTGCGGCAATCGTTTCGGCAGACTGCGGTGCCTGCGGCTCCCACCGTGGTTCTATAGAGCCCTCAGGCCTTATCGGCCCCATGCCTGGCATGGCTGAATCACCGCATTGCCGTCAGTGCGGTCATTGCGGCGCCATCACCTTACGCATGATGTACCACTGCTGAGCAATAGAAACAAGGTTATTGATCAGCCAATAAAGCACGAGCCCGGCCGGAAAGAAAAAGAAGAACACCGAGAAGATCAGCGGCATCAGCATCATGACCTTGGCCTGAATCGGATCGGGTGGCGGGGGGTTGAGCTTCATCTGCACAAACATCGTGATGGCCATTACCACCGGGAGAATATAGAAAGGGTCGGGACTCGATAGGTCTTCAATCCACAGAACCCACGGCGCATTACGCATCTCCACGCTGGCGAGCAGCACCCAGTACAGGGCAATGAAGACTGGAATCTGAATGAGCACAGGAAGGCAGCCGCCCAAGGGGTTGATCTTCTCGTTGCGGTAGAGCTCCATCATGGCCTGGTTCATCTTGGCCTTGTCATTGACATACCGTTCGCGAATCTGCATCAGCCTGGGCGACACGGCCTTCATTTTGGCCATCGACCGATAACTGGCAGCAGACAAAGGGTAGAACACCAGTTTGATCAGTATGGTGAGAAGCACGATGGCCCAGCCCCAGTTATTGACCATGCCATAGAGCTGCTCTAAGAGCCAGTAAATTGGCTTAGCCAGTACCGTGAGCCAGCCGTAATCCACCACGAGGTCGAGCCCCGGGGCCAGCGCCTCCAGCACACGCTGCTCCTGCGGGCCCACATACAGAATAGCCTCATGGGACTGCTGGGCTCCCGGCGCGATCGCCGGCAACGGCTGAATCATGCCGGCCGTATACAGGTTGTTGTCCACACGGCGGGTGAAAAACTCTCGCACAGACTGGTTATTCACCAGCCAGGCGGAGACAAAGTAGTGCTGCACCATACCGACCCAGCCATCGGAGGCTTGCCTGACATAGTTCTGCTTGCCTTTGTCAATATCGGAGAAATCAATCTTTTGAAACTTACCCTGCTCGGTATAAACGGCAGGACCGGTAAAGGTCATATAAAACGCGCTCTCTCCTGGAGGCGGCTCGTTGTTGCGCATGAGCTGCAGATACAGCGATGGGCTTGCAGTGTCGGCACCGGTATTTAAAATGGAATGGGCCACACGCACCTGATGGCCCTCGGGCTCTATGGCGATGGTTTTTGTAAGCTTTAGGCCTGCAGACTCCGCCACCAGTACCACCATTCTTTCGGGGTCTTGCCCCTCTTTTAAGGGCAGTAGTGAAAAAGGCATGGTGTGGTTCGGCGGCAGGCTCTGGCCTTGGCTGGCCGAGACAAGCCCTGTCTGTGCCTCGTAGCGCTTGGCTGGCTGATCACTAAAGAGCTGCACAAGGCCATCGGGGTAATTGGCCGACTCCTGGGTGAGAAGCACCGCACGAACAATACGGCCGCCCTGCGGATCCACTTCAAGGAGCAGGTTTTTATTCTGCAGAACGATTTTCGGCGCAGACGCGGGCGCCCCCTGTTCCTGTCCCGTGACAATGGTTGTGGCGGCCGGCGGCGTGGCTGCCGAGATCGTTGGCACTGGCAGCGCATTAGCGCCAGAAGGAACCACAGAACCAACCCCGGTGCCGCCTGGCGCACCAGTTGCCCCAGCGGAGCCGGTGGTGCCGGTTGTATTGGGGCTCTCTAACAGTCCACTGGGGGACCCCGACTTTTGCCCGGAAATATCGGTAGAAGCACCTTGACGCATCCAGGCATCCCAGAGCAGGAATACCGAGACCATAAACACCATCAGGAGAATTGTTCGACGCGTATCCATAAGGTCACTTTTTCAAAAGGTCTTCTTGTTTGTAAACAACGGGTGATGCGCCATCCGGAACAAGATCCAGACCAGAACCGCCACCCGGTCGGCAACGACAAAGTCGCCGTATCGTAAGCCGTCCTCCTTCGAACAACCCATGCCGTGTAAAGGCTTCTGAGGCGTACTCAGAACAGCTCGGGAAAAAACGGCACCGAGGGCCAATAACCAGTCTCAGGGTAACCTGATAAAGCCAGATACCCTTACAGACAAGCCAGACCAGAGGTTGTGTCAGCCCGGCGCGATACCTGAGCAAAGAGTCACTGGCCATGACGCAGCCGCATACAGGCGTTCTGAATTAGGCTATTAAGGTCGTCTCGCACACGTCTTTTATCCGGTAGAGATCGCAAGACCAGTTTTACGCGTGGGCGTATCACTAAACGCGTGGTCCTTAGGCATTCAACTTCAGACAACGCGGATCTGACCCACCGCTTGAGCTGGTTACGATCTACCGCGCGCTTAATCAGTTTTTTTGGCAGGACAAAGCCAAGAAGCAGGGTTGTGGCTGGGTCTGAAACGGTTGTATCGCCGGCGTCTTGCGACTGACAAAAGTCATAGACCAGCGTAAACAAGTCTGTTTGATGCCTATGCCTTGATCTGTACAGGGAGACAAAGGCTTTGGGATCCCGTAAAGAACTTATCAAAGACTTAACAAGGACTTATGAGGAAATCAGCAAGCGGCGACCAAGACCTAGACAGCCAGCCGATGCCTGCCCTTGGCTCGGCGCGAACGAATGACCGCACGCCCCCCCCGCGTCTTCATACGAACAAGAAAACCATGGGTTCTTTTGCGGCGAACAACCGAAGGCTGATAGGTGCGCTTCATGGAAAAACTCCTTGTAAAAAAGCCTTTGATTGTATCGTGAAGTTACCCAGACACCTTCTCTTAAAATGCGATTAATTGATGGTGAGTACTAACATGTGGATAACTGGGGGGCCTCCAGTAAAATCCTCCGATGACCTCGCCGCACCACGCCCAACGCTCCCAGTTCTCGCATGACTCGGCTGCAACCAGATTAAACCCAGCGGAGCTTGACTGGGAAGCCTGCCTTCAGTACCTCAAGACCTTGTTTTCTACGCAACAGTATCAGACCTGGATACAGCCGCTGCGTTATGAGGGAACGCAACACCAGGGCAGATCTTGGCAAATTAGGCTCTCGGCCCCCAACCGGTTTAAACAGGTCTGGGCAAGAGACCAAATCGTTGCTCCTTTGGCCGCATGGATCGCTGACCAATCAAACCAGACCGTACAGATAGAAATCTCTGTCAATGCCGAAATCGATGATCCCCCGCAGGGTGCGCACAGAAGGCAGGAAAACGGCTCAGTAGACACCCTGAATCCCCAAAGCCCACAAACTTCTTTGGGGATGCCTTCTGCGGGCACTGCGCCTTCTTCTTCTAGCCAACACCACAGAACACAAGAAGACCTCAAAGCCGCTAACCATGCCCGACTAAATCAGGAGTGGACCTTTGATGCTTTTGTGCCCGGTAAAGCCAACCAGCTTGCTCGAGCGGCAGCCTTACAGGTATCTGAAAACCCCGGCTCCGGCTACAACCCTCTATTTCTTTATGGTGGTGTCGGGCTAGGCAAAAGTCATCTTATTCATGCCATCGGCAATAGCCTGCACCAAAGACTACCAGGTGCCAAGATTCGTTATATCCATGCGGAGACCTATGTTAGTGACGTGGTGAAAGCCTACCAACGCAAGTCCTTCGATGAATTTAAAAAGTATTACCATTCGTTAGACCTGTTACTTATCGACGACATTCAGTTTTTCGCAGGCAAAAGCCGCACCCAAGAAGAGTTCTTCTACGCCTTTGAGGCCTTAATCGCCGCCAAAAAACAGCTCATCATCACGAGCGATACCTATCCCACAGAACTTGGTGGAATCGACCAGAGACTTATCAGCCGATTTGGATCTGGTCTAACCGTCGCTATAGAACCGCCAGAACTTGAAATGCGGGTGGCTATTCTTTTGCGAAAGGCAGAGACCGAACAGCTGGCACTAGATGAAGACGTTGCCTTTTTTATTGCCCGTCAGCTGCGGTCTAATGTAAGAGAACTCGAGGGTGCTCTACGAAAAATCGTGGCCTACTGCCAGTTTCATCAGACAACACCCTCACTTGAACATGTTAAAGAAGCCTTGCGCGACCTGTTGTCTATTCAAAAGACCTCCCTTTCTGTAGAAAACATTCAGAAAATCGTGTCTGATTTCTACAAGATTAAGGTGGCTGAAATGTACAGCAAACGGCGACCAGCCTCTATCGCGCTACCACGCCAGATCGCCATGTATCTTGCCAAAGAACTTACCCAGAAAAGCCTTCCAGAGATTGGTGACCTTTTTGGTGGCAGAGACCATACTACTGTCCTACACGCCATAAGAAAGATCCAGACCTTGCGCCAACAAAATGCAGAACTGAATCGCGAGATACATATTTTAGAACAACAGATTCGTACCTAACCAATCGCACCGTAACCCTTAACCCTGTTTATTGAATGCTGTCAAACTGTGGATAACTCGGAATAAATCAGCACTCGCCATAAATTATCCACAGCCACAAACTTTTATTCACAGTCAAGCGCTACAGTAGTTTTCCAAAATAAAACATAAAAATCAATAACTTAAGCATAGATCCGGCGTAACTCTTTAAAAACTCAGCCCGCTTATTATTACTAAGGCTTACTTATGATTCTTATTAAAGCAACACGCGATGCGATACTTAAACCTCTACTCAATGTTGCTGGTATCGTAGAAAAGCGCCATACCCTGCCAATTCTTTCCAACGTTCTTATAAAAAAAGAAGGTCAAAAGGTATCGTTTCTTTCAACTGATATTGAAATGCAGATCACGGCCTCGGCATCTATCGGGGTTGGTTCGGATATTGAAACAACAACGGTATCGGCGCGAAAACTCGTCGATATTTTAAAGTCTCTACCAAATAACGACGAAGTCACGATATCGCTTGCGGCCAATAAACTGAGCATTTCGCAAAATCGATCCAAATTTTCTTTACAGACTCTACCAGCAGGTGAGTTTCCAACGGTTATTCGATCTGAAATTTTTCCAGGAAAAGTATTAATTGCTCAAAAAGATTTTCGCCGATTGCTGACCCTGGTTTCTTTTTCTATGGCTCAGCAAGACATACGGTATTACCTTAACGGGATGCTGCTTGTATTAGACCGAGAGTCTTTAAAAGGTGTTGCTACTGACGGCCATCGTTTGGCTTTTGCTCAGGCAGAGGTAAATGCACACGAAAAGGTTTCTTTTGCTGAAGGGACGGAAAGAATAGAAGTTATTATTCCGCGCAAGGCAATAACAGAGCTACAAAAAACAGTTCAAGATGACGACAAGCCTATTTCAGTTGAGATAGCTTCGAATCAAGCTCGGTTTATACTAGATGACTTAGAAATTCTTTCAAAACTCATCGAAGGGAGATTTCCCGATTACGAAAGAGTAATTCCGCAGAAACACACGAAGACTATTGTTTTTACTAGAGAGGAACTTCTTGGCGCTCTCATGCGCGCGGCGATCTTAACGACGGATAAGTTTAAAGGCGTACGTTTAATACTATCGCAAGGCCAGTTAAAAATATCTTCTACTAATGCCGAACAAGAAGAGGCCCAAGAAGAGTTAGCGGTTTCGTATGAGGGAGAGATTATCGATATTGGATTTAACGTTCAGTATCTTATTGAGGTTTTAACAACCCTTCATGGAGATACCGTAAAATTGTCTTTGTTAGATCAAAGCTCTAGTGCCTTGCTAACGGTTGATACCGACCCAGATTTTCGCTATGTCGTTATGCCCATGCGAATCTAATGTTTCTCTTACCCACACACTTTTAAAGCTACTCTATGCAAGAATCTAAACCAACAGCATCGCCTCAGGCTATGCCGAATACGCGTCAAACACCCTCTGGCGATTATGGTGCCTCCGCCATACGTATGTTAAAAGGCTTAGAAGCTGTTCGTAAGCGCCCCGGTATGTATATTGGCGACACGAGTGATGGCTCTGGGCTCCACCATATGGTGTTCGAAGTTGTTGATAATGCGGTTGATGAGGCCTTGGCGGGTTACTGCGATACCATCGTAGTTACTATCCATACCGATAACTCAATTTCTGTCTCCGATAATGGCAGAGGTATTCCTACTGACATACACCAAGAAGACGAGTTTCAGCGTTCAGCCGCTGAAATAGTCATGACTGAGTTGCATGCGGGAGGTAAGTTTGACCAGAACAGTTACAAGGTTTCGGGAGGGCTCCATGGTGTGGGCGTTTCGGTCGTTAATGCGCTCTCCGAATGGCTAAGGCTTACCATAAAACGACAGGGACGGGTTCATACCATGGAGTTTCACCATGGTGAAAGGGTGAGCCCATTGGGTGTTGTAGGCACCACCGATCAGCACGGAACCGAAGTTCATTTTTTGGCTAGTAAACAGACCTTTGGTAACGTTGAGTTTTCTTACGATGTTCTCGCCAAACGACTTCGTGAACTAAGTTTTCTTAATAATGGCGTTAATATAAAACTGGTTGATCAGAGAACCGCTACAGAAGAGGATTTTGCCTTTCTTGGCGGTGTGGCAGGGTTTGTGCATTATATTAATCGTGCAAAAACGGTGCTGCATCAAAAGATTTTTTCGGCCTCATTAGAAAAAGATCGCGTCATGGTTGAGGTAGCCATGCAATGGAGCGACTCTTATATGGAGCAGGTTCTTTGCTTTACCAATAATATTCCCCAAAAAGATGGAGGTACCCATCTTACAGGCTTGCGGGCCGCCATGACCCGGGTGATTAACAAGTATATTGCTGACCAAGAATTAGCCAAAAAGGCAAAGGTAGAGACCACGGGCGATGATATGAGAGAAGGTCTTGCCTGTGTTCTGTCTATAAAAGTTCCTGAGCCAAAGTTCTCCTCACAGACAAAAGACAAGCTGGTCTCAAGCGAAGTAAGGCAGCCCGTTGAAGATATTATTGCAACGGCCTTGGAATCGTTTCTTCTAGAAAACCCTACTGAAGCAAAAGCCATCTGTAACAAGATTGTCGATGCAGCTCGCGCGCGCGAAGCCGCCCGCAAAGCCCGCGAAATGACCCGACGAAAAGGCGTCTTAGACTCTTTTGGACTTTCGGGAAAGCTTGCCGACTGCCAAGAACGGGACCCTGCCAAGGCGGAGCTTTACCTGGTGGAGGGTGATTCTGCTGGTGGTTCGGCAAAGCAAGGGCGAGACAGAAAATTCCAGGCGATTTTGCCGCTGAAGGGAAAAATTCTCAATGTAGAAAAAGCGCGGTTTGACAAGCTCGTAGCCTCGCAAGAGATTGTGACCCTCATTCAAACCCTAGGCACAGGAATTGGTCGAGACGAATACAACCCAGACAAACTGCGATACCACCGCATAATCATTATGACCGACGCAGATGTCGATGGATCACATATCCGCACGCTTTTACTGACGTTTTTCTACCGGCAAATGAAAGAACTGATCGAGCGCGGGCATATCTATATTGCCCAGCCGCCCCTTTACAAAGTAAAACACCAAAAAGAAGAAAGATATATCAAAGACGACCATGCATTGCAGTCCTATCTTCTTAACCTAGCGATTAAGGATGCGCGAATCGTAAAACCCGATGGGGCAGCCATAACCGACCTTAGCAGCCTAGCCCAGATCTACTTTAATGCTCGTGCTGTCATACAACGGGTGTCGCGATTTGTGGATCCTTGGATTACCGAGGCCTTGCTCGAAGGCATGGTTATCGACCTTTCTACGGCTGAGGCCGCCCTAGCTACTGCGCAACGTCTAACCGAGTTCTATGACCATCAGCATTCGGTAACCGATAGCCCTGCCATACGTGTACTTGCAGACCAAGACAGCCAGACAAGCCGCTGGCGACTAACAATTGAAAAGACTCTGCACGGCAACATGCGCCGCGCCGTAATCGATTACGGGTTTTTGCAGTCAGAAGACTATCTGTCCTTAGTTCAGGCAAGCACTGAGCTCTCGGGGGCGGTAACCCCTGGAACCCAGGTTTTTCGGGGGTCCGGAGACCACCAAAAAGTCATCACTGTGGCCAACTTTACCCAGGCCATGCACTGGCTATTGGCCGAGGCAGAAAAAGGTATCTCCAAACAGCGCTATAAGGGCTTAGGCGAAATGAACCCAGAGCAGCTCTGGGAGACCACCATGGATACCCAAACACGTACCCTGCTGCAGGTCAAAATCGAAGATGCAATTGCCGCAGACGGCATATTTAATACCCTGATGGGCGAAGAAGTTGAACCCCGCCGCGTATTTATCGAGACCAACGCCCTTAGGGTAGCCAATCTCGATGTCTAGCCTTGTCGTGGCGATCTCGTCGCGCGCACTGTTTGATTTTGAAGAAGAAAACCGAGTCTTTGAAGAGCACAACGACCGCGCCTATATGCAGCTGCAGTGGTCGCGGATAGACCAGCCGGCAAAGCCAGGGGTTGCCTTTACGCTGGTCCAGAAATTGTTGCGATTCAATACCCCCGGATCTAATCGCACTGAGGTGGTGGTCTTATCCCGCAATGACCCGGTCTCAGGGCTGCGTGTTTATCATTCCGCGCAGGCCCACGGGCTGGCAATCTCCCGTGGTGTCTTTACCCGAGGGGTGAGCCCATATCGTTATCTGAAGCCTCTGAATGCAGCCTTGTTTCTGTCAGCCAATGCCTCTGATGTAGAGCAGGCACTGGAGTCCGACTGCCCTGCCGCCCATGTCTACCCGCACTCGCAAAAGGCATCTGCCGAGTTCCCCAACGAGCTGCGAATCGCATTCGACGGAGACGCGGTGTTGTTCTCCGATGAGGCCGAAAAGGTCTTTCAGCAGCACGGTCTGGATGCCTTTGTAGACCACGAAGCCCGACAGGCAGATACGCCGCTTCCCCCCGGGCCCTTCAAACCTCTATTAGAGTCCTTACATCGGCTTCGTCTGTCGGGGCCAGATACCGCGATGCGTCTAAGAACAGCCTTGGTAACTGCTCGTTCAGCGCCCGCCCACGAAAGGGCAATACGCACGCTCATGAACTGGCAGATTGACGTTGACGAGGCGTTTTTCTTAGGAGGACTCGATAAGGGGGATTTTCTAAAAGAGTTTCAGCCCGACTTTTTCTTTGATGACCAGACCCGTCATTGCGATTCAGCGGCGCGCGCGGCACCCACAGGGCATGTGCGATCCGGTATTACCAACCAGCCTAGCGTTTAGTCTTTGACGGCGTCTTTGTAGGGGCTTTTGACCCGCTCTTTGTCTGGCCCAGTTTTTCAGCCTTGGGCGCAAACTCAAACCCCACCTTTCCGTCGGGCGTTTTTACCAGGTAGGCCTTAAACCGCCGTCGGGTTCGCGCAGATACAAACCCCTCGAGAAGATCGGTTTTGCCCTCATGCAGCAGTTTGTGCATCTGCTCGCGACTGACAGACTGTTGCAGGATCACCATACCAGAGCGGAAGTCACAGGTCTTTTCAGGCCCCACGCTGCGAGAACAGACAAAAGAAGAACCATGGGCAAAGACCTCTGCGCCACATTTGGGGCAAGGACCAAGGCTGGTCTCGCCCGAAAAATCTACCGGCTCTGACAGATCTCCTGCTGCCGAATTGCCAAAGTCAAACTCCAGCTTGTGCTCTGGGGACAGCACCAGGCGCGCGGCAAAGGGCCGCCCAAGCTTGCTCCGAAATCCATCTACCGGCCCAAGGGCACCAGTCTGTAGCAAAAGCTCGACTTCACTGGGTTCGAAGGTTCTCCCGCCCGGAATCTTGCTGATCGAAAAGTCGCACTGACCGCAGCTGTAGCGCCGATAGTTCTCCTTGACCACCCCACCACATTTCGGGCAAGGGCTGTGCAAAGTAATATAGTCACCAGGAATCGTATCGTTGTTGTAGTTTCTGGCCTGATCAACAATATGCTGCGTCAGCCGAGAAATTTCTGCCATAAAGGCATCGGGAGCAAGCCCGTTTTGCTCGATCTGCCGCAGCTTGTACTCCCACTCCCCCGTTAACTCGGGCTTGGAGAGCTCCTTGACATCGAGGCCCCGCAGTAGGGTTGTGAGCTGAAAAGCCTTGGCCGTAGGCAGCAGTTCACGGCCCTCACGCAACAGGTATTTTTCTGCCAGCAGTCCTTCAATAATGGCTGCCCGTGTGGCTGGCGTGCCCAGACCCTTGCCGGCCATGGCCTCTCGAAGGTCATCATCATCAACAAACCGCCCTGCCCCTTCCATGGCAGAAAGCAGGGTTGCCTCTGAATACCGTGTGGGGGGTTTTGTCTGCAGACTCTCCGCCACCACCGACGCGGTCTGCACAGACTCGCCCTCGGCAACCTTCACCAGGGGCTCTTCACCGGCAATTGTCTCCCGACCATAGACGGTAAGCCAGCCGGGCTTTACCAGAACCTTGCCCTCGGTGCGAAACTGATGCGCGCCAATCTGGCTAATACGCGTGGTGTTGAGAAACTCCGCTGCCGGAAAAAATACAGCCAGAAACCGACGGCAGACAAGGTCGAAAATCTTAGCCTCCGGCTCCGAGAGGCTGCGTGGCACCTGCCCCGTAGGCACAATGGCAAAGTGGTCCGACACCTTTGTATTGTCAAACACACGGCGCACCGGCTGCACCCATTTCTGTTCCCGAATCATGCGACAGAGCTGCCCGTAGGCATCGGTCTTCTCAAGGGATGCAAGGGTGGTCTTAACGGTCTGTACGTAGTCTTCTGGAAGAGCCTTGGAGTCGGTTCTGGGATAGGTGAGAAGCTTATGTTTCTCATACAAGGCCTGGGCAATTCCCAGCGTGTTCTTCGCCGAGAAACCAAACCGGGCATTGGCCTCGCGCTGCAGGCTAGTTAGGTCAAAAAGTGCGGGAGCAGCCTGAGAAGAGGCCTTGGCCTCATCACGCACTTGTGCCTGTTTACCAATACAGTCCGCCACGATAGCGTCGGCCTCTTGCTGAGACCACAGCCTCTCTGCCCGTGCATCTGCGGGGGCATCAGACTTTTTGAACTGAGGATCAAACCACCTGCCCTGATAGCTGCCTTCCTTGGCGGAAAACTGCGCAAGGATCTCAAAATAGCCCTTCGGAACAAACCGCCGAATTGCCTCTTCGCGTTCCACGACAATGGATAAGGTGGGTGTCTGCACCCGCCCTACGGTTGTAAGAAAAAACCCACCCTCTTTGGAGTTAAATGCAGTCATTGCCCGTGTGCCATTAATACCGATCAGCCAGTCGGCCTCGGCACGGCACTGCGCCGCTTGGGCCAGTGGCAGTACTTCTGCGTCGCCGCGTAGCTGATCAAAGGCCGTGCGGATTGCGTCGGGTGTCATCGACTGCAGCCACAATCGAGAGATGGGCTGCCTGGCCTTGGTGTATCGCATGATGGTGCGAAAGATGAGCTCCCCCTCGCGCCCGGCATCACAGGCATTGATAATCCGCGTGATGTCTTTTCGCTTGATTAGCCGGGTGAGGGTCTTGAGTTTTTGCTCCGTCTTTGGCAGGGGCCTTAGGTCAAAATGCGGGGGGATTACCGGCAGATGGGCAAATGACCATTTGCCCCGCTTTACCTCATACTGCTCTGGTGCCGCCATCTCAAGAAGATGGCCCACGGCAGACCCGATAACCATGTCATCGCGCTCGAAGACATCCTCTTTTTTGGAGAACCCTCCCAAGGCTTTGGCGATATCTGCCGCAACAGAAGGCTTCTCAGCAATGACTAGGGCAATATCGGATCCAGCAGCCACGGGCACTCCAGTGATAAGGGGAGCCTTAGAATAACCCAGTCATCGTTGAACCTGAAAACGCACCCAGTCTCCATCTGGCTGTCTTCGGGCAAGGCTGTGGGTTTCTAAGAGCAGAAGTCCTACCATTACTGTCTGGACTGCATCGCCCAGCCTTCGGGCAATCTCTTCAGCCGACTGTCCATGCCAGTCGAGTACGGCCAAGACTCTCTGCATACGGGGATCGTTGAATCCAGGAAGGTCCTGCTGCTGGCCAACTGGGTCTGGTTTCTTCTGCCTTATGGGCCTGAGAATACCAAGGTCAATTAGAAGGTCTTCAGGGCTAGTCACCAGCGCAGCACCTTGTCGAATCAGCCGGTGACTGCCCACATAAAGCGGAGAATGAATGGGGCCTGGCACCGCACAGACGTCTTTGCCAAGTTCAAGCGCCTCGAGCGCGGTAATAAGTGACCCGCTTTTATCGCCGGCTTCGATGACGCAGACCGCTTCGCTCAGTGCCGCGATAATGCGATTGCGGTGAACGAATTGAAAAGGACGTGCCGCAGTAGCATCCGGATACTCACTGAGTAATAGCCCTCCCGAGCAGAGGATACGCGCAGCAAGTTGTCTGTTGCATGGCGGGTAGATAGCATCGAGCCCATGGGCCAAAACAGCAATCGTTGCCCCGGCCCCAGCCCCGACCCTGGCCTCCGCTCTGGTCCCGTCATTAACTGCGCCTGAAAGTGCCCCCTCGTGGGCTGCGGCATCTACCCCCACAGCCAGACCGCTGACAACAACAACGCCGTGGCTCGCGGCGGTCTCGGCAAACCATCGGGAGTCGCGCATAGCCTGGGCGCTTGCCCGACGACTACCAACGATGGCTATTCGGCGCTGTCCTTTTTCGAGAAGCCTTAGATTGCCGCGGGCATAGAGCTTCTTTACGGGCGGATGTAGGCATGCCTGCGGCAGGCCAAGCAGTTCCGGTTCAAGGGGCTTCGTAACAAATGCAGCAGGCGATGCAATGGGTCCTTCCATGAGGCAGCTCCTTTAGTAGCACAGAGCCCGAAAGCCTAGGAGCGAAAAAGTTTTGTACTATTAGTCGCCTAGCCGAGCCTTGTTATTCAGACAGACATCCCCGCCCAGACGATGGCCATTCTTCCACTGCTTCACTATCCCGATCCACGGCTTCGCACGGTTGCCCGGCCGGTAGCGACGGTGGACGACCAGGTGCGTCGCCTGGTTCTCGACATGGCAGAGACCATGTATGCGGCCCCGGGTATCGGCCTGGCCGCAACCCAGGTGAATGTTCATCTCCGCGTTGTAGTGGTTGATGTCTCCGAAGCGCAGAATGACCTGCGGGTATTGATCAACCCAGAGATCACTATTCTCGGCTCTGACACGAAGACCCATCAGGAGGGATGTCTTTCCGTACCCGGGGTCTACGACGAGGTAAGCCGCCCGGATCGCATCGAAGTGCGGGCCCTCAATGCCCAGGGTGATTCGGTACAGTTTATTGCAGACGGAATTCTGTCTGTCTGCATTCAGCACGAACTGGATCATCTCAACGGCAAAGTATTTGTTGACTATCTCTCACGTCTGAAGCAAGGCCGCATCGCCACCAAGCTGGTAAAGGCCGAGCGTGACGGCGCTCTGCCCCAGCCCGAAGAGGCGGGGCTATCGGCCACGGCACTGAATTCTTTAACGCGGCTAAAGGCGACGCTGGGCTGACATGCGCCTGGCGTTTGCCGGAACCCCGGAGTTCTCTGCAGAGATTCTCGCGCAGCTGCTTGGAGACCCGCGCCTGGCGCACCTTCACTGGGCGGGCGTATTGACCCAGCCGGGCAGACCCCGCGGCCGCGGCCGCCGTCCTGAGCAGTCTGCGGTTCATAAGCGTGCGCAGCAGGCAGGGCTCACGGTGCTGACCCCGAGTAGTCTTGCCTCTTCTTCTGAGGAGGGCCGGTCGGCGCAGTCCTGGCTTATAGACCAGAAGCTGGATCTTTTATTGGTGGTGGCCTATGGCCTGCTTTTGCCTACAGCGGTTTTGCAGACGCCCCGCCATGGTTGCCTGAACCTGCATACTTCCTTGCTGCCGCGCTGGCGGGGGGCTGCCCCGATACAGCGCGCCCTGCAGGCCAACGATACGCAGACAGGGGTCTGTCTGATGCAGATGGAGTCGGGCCTTGATACCGGACCGATCTGGGCGCAGTCGGTGGTCCCGATTACCATGCAGGATAATTTCGGCAGTTTGTCTGATCGGCTGCTACAGGAATCGGTTGGGCTTGTAACCGAATTTCTTCTTGCGCCTGCATTTGGGCATCGACTCCCGAGGCCGCAGTCCGAGGAGGGCGTGGTCTATGCCCACAAGATTCGTGCCGAAGACCAAGAGCTTAGCTTCATGGCATCGGCCCGAGAAGTGTTTGGGCAGATCCGCGCCTTAGATCCGAGTCCTGCCGCGCGCACCAGCCTGCACGGCAAACCACTAAAATGTGGGGGTGTCTCACTCATTATGGAGACGGGCCAGTGGGGAGAGCCTGGAGAAGTGCTGGCCTTGCCCTCCTCAAGCCAGGGGCTGAAACTTGCCTGTGCCCAGGGGGTAGTGGCCATCGACTGGCTTCAGCAGGCGGGCGGAAAGAGGCTTGCCGTGCAAGACTTCTGCCGTGGGCATCGTCTCAGTCTGGGAGACCGGTTTGGTGGCTAGCACGGAATTCCGCGAAGACCCGAATGGCCAGTTTTGTAAGTGCGCAGGGCAGTAGCCCGGATCGACACCAGCGTATCGACGGGGGAACACCGGCGCAGTCACTAGCGAACGCACCGGCGCTTTGGCAGCGTATGGTGGCAGCAAGTCTCCTGATGCGCTGGGCGATCACGAATGTGCGTCAGAACCCGCATACAGAACAGTCGCCTGATAAACCAGATGCGGCGGTAGCAGACCTGGCTGCTTATGGTTTTCGGGCCTGGGGCCTGATGCGGGTGCGTGTTGCCAGGATGAGCCGAAAGCCCCCCGGGCCAGAGATCTCTGCTCTCTTGGCGCTGGCCTTTTCCTGCCTGCAGCGACAGTACCGGGCCGCGCCCATCGTGATTGACCAGGCAGTTGAAGCTGCGCGGGCTCTTGGTGGCGCGAAGTCTGCCTCTTTTGTCAATGCGATCCTGCGTCGAATCACCCGAGAGCCGCAGGCCGCTGCCGCTGACCAATGGCAGCTTATGGCACTTGCCAACGCCCCCCCATGGCTCGTGCAGCGGCTCTTGGCCGCGGGCAGCCGAGTCCTTATCGCCCATTGTGCGGTGGCTGCTCGGCCTCCGGTGTTTGCCCTCAGGTATCTGGGGGCGCCCGCCGAGGCCGACCACTGGCAGCAGCAGCTCGCGCACCAGGGTCATACGGTGCACTGGGCGGGGCCGCGTTCGGTGATCGTGGACCCCCCCTGCCCTGTTCAGGCTGTGCCAGGATTTGACCAAGGGCTGTTTCGTGTTCAGGACCTCTCAGCCCAGAAGGCCTTTGGCTTGTTGCCTTTGCAGGCGGGGCAAAAGGTGCTGGACGTTTGTGCCGCGCCGGGAGGCAAGACCCTGCTGCTTGCCGAACAGGCCGACGTTGCGATCTGGGCGACGGATCAGTCTGAGAAGCGACTGCGACGTTTAGAAACCGAGTGGGCGCGTCTGTCCCATCGGTTTGTCTCGCGGTCTCTGCATCTTGTTGTTGCAGACATGTCTGAGCCAGTCTGGCCCGATAGCCTGCCACCGTTTTTTGACCATATCGTTCTCGATGCCCCGTGCTCGGGAACTGGGGTCGTTCGTCGTCATCCGGAAATCGCCTGGACGCGCAGCCAGGCAGACCTGAATCGGCTTGTGAGACTCCAGGCCGCCCTGCTGCGACGCGTCTGGGGAGCGCTTGTGCCAGGGGGGCAGCTGCTCTACATAACCTGCTCCGTCTTGCCAGAAGAGGGCGAGTCTCAGATTGCGAGGTTTCTGCAAGAAGTCAGCGACGCAGTGCGACTGCCTGCCCCAGGCCTGATTCTCCCGTACCATGAGGCAGACTCCCGAAAACTATCAGCAGGCGATGGTTTTTTCTATGCGCGACTCCAGAAACGCTTAGGCACTTTGTGAACCCCCGTCGACGGTTTCTTCGTAAGGCCGCACGCATCTTTTCATTAGGCGCGAGCCTGGTTCTGGGCGCATCTTCCCTGGCGCAGGCCAGCGACCCTCAGCCCGCGCCGGTGGCCGCAAGCCTGAACCTGACCGATGTTGCGGTGGGAAGGCAGGCTGCAGGCAATTGGATATTGCGGGGCAATGTCAATGTGTCACTCAGCCTCGTACTGGTAGCGGCCATTGAGCGCGGAGTGACGCTGCAGTTCGAGTCTATTTTCCGGGCCCAGCGCAGCCGCTGGTACTGGTTTGCTGAGACGGTTTATGAGCAACGTCGGGTAGGGCGGCTTACTTTTCACCCGATCACCCGTCTGTTTCGGGTTCGGCTTGATGGCAGCCCTCCGCGAACCTTCTCTGATCTTACGGAGGCATTGCGTCATTGTCTGGTGGTTCGCGGCTGGCAGGTGGCCGCCGCAGAGCAAGACTTGCTCGGCCTTGACTTGAGCCTTCGGCTTCGCCTAGACAAGTCTGCGCTGCCAAAGTCTCTGCAGATCGCCGCCTTTGCCTCTGATGACTGGAGCTTAACCACAGGCTGGGTGCCGGTGGCCTATGACCCGGCATTCACGCTACCAGCCTCCCCCACAGAGACCTTATGAGTTTTCTTCTTAGGCTTTCTTTGCTGCTGGTCTTTGCCATGGCCGCGGGCATACTCGCGCTGTTGTCCATGGCTTCAGGCAATGAGAGCCGGCTTGATACCTTTTACCCTTGGCTGGTAGGGGCCAATCTGGTCGTGGTATTGGCCATGGCGGGTCTGGCCATCTGGGTGGTGGTGCGCGCGATTAGGCGCCATCGGGCGGGTGTCTTTGGATCCCGGCTGATGGTTCGGCTGGCCCTGGCATTTGCTGCGATGGGAATTCTTCCGGTGCTGCTGGTGTCTCTGGTATCGGTACAGTTCCTGGCCCGAACCATCGACAGCTGGTTTTCAGAAGGGGTGGAGCGTGCCCTGGATTCCGGCAGCGCCCTGGGCCGAGCAACGCTTGAGGCAGTGCAGTTAGAGGCCCTCTCACAGGCTAGGCGGCTGGGGGTTACCTTGGAGTCCATCCCCGATGAAAACCTCAACGAGGTTATTGAGGCTGCAACCCTTGGCCGAGAGGGCCTGGAGGTGCTGGTCCTCAACCTCAAGGGAAAGACCCTCGCGATACGATCCGCATCCCTCTTTCGACTGGTACCCGATATGCCCTCGGCCGAGGCCTTGGAGCGCGCGCGGATCGCCCGGCAGTTTGTCATGATTGAGCCCCGCCGCGATGGCCCAGAGTGGGCCCTGCAGGTGCGCGCCATCGTCTTATCGATTCGGCCCGAGCCAGGCCTTGACCAGGTGCGGTTTGTGCAATGGCGTGAGCCGATCGCCGATGCCCTGTCTGAGAATATTGAGCTGCTTAACCAGGGCTACAGCGACTACCGCCAGCTGGCCCTGGGAAAAGAAGGGATACGCAAGCTCTATGGGGTGACGCTGAGTTTTGCGCTCTTGCTAGCCCTGTTTGGGGCACTGCTTACGGCGGTGCTGCTCAGTGCCTGGCTGGCCGGGCCATTGCGCGCCCTAGAGCGGGCAACGAGACAGGTGGCTGGTGGCGACTACCCGCGTATTCGTCAGGGCAGTACCGACCATGAGCTCAACGACTTAGTACGGTCGTTTAATGATATGACGGTGCAGCTGCAGTCCGCAAAAACCCTCGCCCTGGAAAACCAGCAAAAAAAAGAGGCATCGACACGGTTTTTAGAACAAGTTCTGTCGCATATCTCTGCCGGTGTGCTGGTGTTTGACCAGCACTGGCAGCTCACCCAGTCAAACCCGGGTGCCGAGAGACTCTTAGGCGAGCCCCTAGAGCCCTGGCTGGAAAGGCCTTTGTCAGAATTTCCCTTAATAGGTGCCTTTGCAGAGGACTTGCAGGCAGCCATGCGGCACCAGACGGACTACCAGCAGCAGTGTAACTGTGAGGCAGAGGACCGCAGCACGATATCGCTATTGATCAGCGCCGCCCGTTTCTCTAGCCCGGCTGAGCAGGCGCCGTTTCTCTATGTCTTGGTTTTTGATGACATCAGCACCTTGATTTCAGCCGAGCGTATGCGTGCCTGGTCGGATATCGCGCGACGGATGGCCCATGAGATCAAAAATCCGCTTACGCCTATTCAGTTATCGGCCGAACGGCTTGAGCGACGCCTTTTAGAGAAGCTCTCCCCGGAGGACAAAGACCTATTGCAGAAGTCCTGCACTACGATTGTTGATCAGGTTGCCGGACTCAAAGCCTTGGTCGATGAGTTCCGCAATTACGCCCGCCTGCCCTCCGCGCGGCCCCAGTCGGTGAACCTAGCCGCTCTGATCGAAGAGGTGATGAGCCTGTATGCCTCAGATCATCGTATTTCAGCCCGTGTAGTAGACCCAGATGCCCTGGTCTGGGCAGATCGCGGACAGCTAATCCAGGTGATCCATAACCTGGTACAAAATGCCCAGGATGCTATTGAGGGCCTTCCCGACGGGCGAGTCAGCATTGCCTGCAGCCGCCAAACGCGTGCTGGGGGTCAAGAGGTCTGTCGCCTCACGGTTGAGGATAACGGCCCCGGACTCGACCCGACGGTAATGCACAGAATTTTCGAGCCCTATGTGACAACCAAATCCAAGGGCACCGGACTGGGGCTGGCTATTGTGAAGAAGATTATGGAAGAAAATCAGGCGGCTATTGACCTGGTGAATAGAGTTGACTCTGATGGCGAGGTGCATGGTGTTACTGTGACCCTTGAATTTGCATATCGGCCTGTGGTTTCGGAGAATCCTGGTTATGTCTGATATTCTGATCGTTGATGATGAGCTGGGCGTTCGCGAGCTTCTTCTGGAGGTTCTCGAGGACGAAGGCCATACTGTGGCGCTGGCAGCCAATGCTGCTCAGGCCCGGCAGGCCTGTCAGGTCAAACGTTTTGACCTGGTCTTGCTCGACATCTGGATGCCGGATACCGATGGGGTGACGCTGCTTAAAGAGTGGTCGGGACAGGGCCTTCTTACTATGCCGGTGGTCATGATGTCGGGCCATGCCACAATCGAGACGGCTATCGAGGCTACCCGCATCGGGGCCTTCGACTTTCTGGAAAAGCCGATTGCCTTGGCGCGGCTGCTCAAAACGGTTCAGGCAGCACTGGCCCGAGCCCAGGCGCAGAAGGCCTGGCAGCAGGCGCTTGCCAATGCCCAGCCCTTTGTTGCCACTAATTCTGAGGAGGATGACCTTCCCGACCCCAAAGAGCGCGCCCAGGAGGCACTCTTGGCGATTTCTCTAGAGCAGCCACTGCGGGATGCCCGGGATGCCTTTGAGCGTATTTACCTGGAGTATCAACTGGCTAAGCAGAACGGAAGCATGACCCGGCTGGCAGAGCAGTCTGGCCTAGAGCGTACCCATCTGTACCGCAAGATCAAGCAACTGGGTATGGAGCCAACCCGGGCGGTGACCCGAAAAACGCCGGCGTGAGAATACTTATTCTGGGCGCTGGTCGCGTGGGCGCTGGTCTGGCGGAGATGTTGGTTCAGGAGCGCAACGACATTACAGTTGTCGATACCAGCGCAGAGCTTCTATCGACGCTTCAAGAGCGTTTTGATCTTCGCACGGTTCAGGGTACGGCCACGAACTTGGAGGTCTTGGAGTCGGCGGGTATCGAGGACACAGACATTCTCATTGCGGTCACCACCTATGACGAGGTGAACCTGGTGGCCTGTCAGCTTGCCCATCGCTGTTTTAACGTGCCGCAACGCATTGCTCGGGTTCGTTCGCCGCAGTGGATGCAGCATCCGGAGCTGCTTACCCCAGAGGGCTTTGCGGTCGATGTCGCGATTAGTCCTGAGGGCACCGTCACCGACTACCTGAAAAAGCTGATTGAGATTCCCGAGGCATTACAGGTTTTGGAGTTTGCTAATGGCCGAGTGGGGCTCTTGGCAGTGCGCGCAGATGCGGGCAGCCCGATGGTCTCGCACCCCATCAAAGACCTGCAGCGCCACCTTCCCGATATTGACAGTCGCGTGGTGGCGCTATTTCGAGGAGGGCGGGCCGTCTTGCCAGATGGCAACACCTTTATCGAGCCAGGCGACGAGGTTTTTTTCCTGGCTGCGGCAGAGCATATTCGTCGTGTAACCCAGGAGCTTCATCAGATTGATGTACCGGTACGGCGGGTGATGATCGTAGGCGGCGGTAATGTCGGGAAGCGTCTGGCAGAGGCAATCTCAGACAAGATCATTTCTAAAATCATCGAAGGCAATGCTGCCCGCTGCGAAACCCTTGCCCAGCAGCTTAATGGCAAGGCACTGGTCTTGCATGGAGATGCCACCGATGAGACGCTGCTTGAGGAAGAAAACGTGGGCAGCATGGATTTATTCCTAGCCCTGACCAATGACGATGAGAACAACATTATGTCGGCACTCTTGGCAAAGCGGCTGGGCGCACGGCGGGTGTTGGCACTGATTAACCGCAAGGCCTATGCAGACCTTATGGAGGGCGGGGAGATTGATATTGCACTCACGCCATCGCATACCACTCTGGGCGCCTTGCTGCGCTATGTTCGTCGGGGGGATATTGCCGCGGTGCATACCCTCAGAAGAGGGGCCGCCGAGGTGCTCGAGATTGTTGTTCACGGCGATGCCAAGACATCGCGGGTGGTGGGCCGGACGGTTGAACAGGTGGCGCTGCCCAAGGGGGCGGCAATTGGCGCCATAGTCCGAGGTCCGTCAGAGGCCTCAGAGGTGTTGATGGCCCATCACGATACGGTGATTGAGTGTGAAGACCATTTAATTGTCTTTGTGACCAACCGCAAGACAATTCCAAAGGTTGAGAAGCTTTTTCAGGTAGCAGCAGGCTTTTTTTGAAGACCCGGAACACACTTGTCGTTGTTCTAAATATCCTGTCGGTGCTGGTGAGCCTTTTCGGGCTTACCTTTATCCTACCGATCGGTTTTGCCTACGGGGAGTCGCTGGCCAATACGGCGCAGGACCCAGCCTTAGAGGCCTTTACCAAGGGTGCCCTTTTTACGCTTGTGGTGGGTCTGACCGGCCTGTTACTTACCCGAGGCGCCTCGCGTGACCTTAAGCCGCGTGACGGCTTTCTACTTGCCTCGCTGGTCTGGCTTGTGCTGGCTTTTTTCGCGGCAATTCCCTTTTGGCTGTATCTGCCCGAACTGCGGTTTAGTCAGGCCTTCTTTGAGGCTATTTCGGCACTCACCACCACGGGCGCCACCGCGCTCTCGGGCCTTGATGATATGCCCCGGGCTATTCTGTTCTGGCGGAGTTTTCTGCAGTGGCTGGGCGGCATGGGCATCATTATTCTTGCCGTGGCCATTTTGCCTTTGCTGGGGGTAGGCGGTATGCAGCTTTTTAAGGCCGAGATCTCAGGGCCATCTAAGGACAGCAAGCTCACCCCACGAATCACCGAGACCGCTCGGGGGCTCTGGGGCATCTACCTGCTTTTTTCCTTGCTCTGTTTTTTTGCCTACTGGGTTGCCGGCATGGACTGGTTTGATGCCCTAGTGCACATGGGCTCTACGGTGTCAATTGGTGGCATGTCGAGTCACGATGCCAGCATTGGCTACTTTAATAGCCCCTGGATCGAGGCGGTGGCCATTGTCTTTATGGTTCTGTCGGGAATTAACTTTGCGATTCATTTTTCGGCCATGCGGCGCATGTCCGGGCAGCCCTATCGCGACTGTCCCCAGGCGCGGTACTTTCTGCTTACCCTGGCCTTTGGCGTTCTCGTTGTCACGATAACCCTCTGGGGTCAGCAGGTCTATCCCAGCCTGTTAGAGTCCTTTCGGGCGGCGGCCTTCAATGTGGTGGCAATAGTAACCACCACGGGGTTTGCCACTCAGGATTACTCGCAGTGGCCGCACTTTGTTCCGTGGCTGATGATCTTCTTGTGTGCCTTTGCCACCAGCTCCGGCTCAACCGGGGGCGGAATAAAAATGATCCGACTGGTAATCATGGTGAAACTGGCCTATCGGGAGTTCCTGCGCATTATCCACCCGCGAGTGGTGCAGCCCGTGCAGCTCGGGCGCTCTCCGGTGGCCTCTTCGGTGGTCTTTGCCGTGCTCGCCTATATGCTGGCCTATGGGGCTACCGTGATGGTGACCACTTTCCTGCTGTTGCTTTCGGGCATGAACGACATCTCCGCCATTAGCGCTGCCCTTGCCTGCGTAAACAATCTAGGCCCCGGCCTGAATGAGCTTGGGCCAGCAGGAAACTATGGGGGCCTGTCAGGCTTTCAGCTCTGGGTCTTGTCTTTTGCCATGCTGCTTGGTCGCCTGGAGCTCTTAACCGTACTGGTGATTCTTATTCCTGCTTTCTGGCGTAAGTAGCAGGCATTGGTAATGGGCAAAAGTAGTAGGCGTAAGTGATGCGAAGAACTAGCGCGCTGCTTTTCTAGACGCCCGCGTGGGCTGCCTGCTCGTCGGCATGATACGAAGACCGCACCATTGGGCCCACCGCCGCGTGGCTAAAGCCCATGGCCTGCGCTGCCTCTTCAAACACCTTGAACTGCTCTGGCGGCACATAGCGGGCCACGGGCAGGTGGGCTCCCGATGGCGCGAGATACTGGCCAATGGTGATCATGTCCACCTGGTGCGCCCTGAGGTCTTGCATCACAGAGAGGACCTCTTCGTCGGTTTCACCAAGCCCCAGCATGATTCCGCTTTTTGTGGGCACTCCGCCTGCCTGCTGTTTGAAGGCAGAGAGCAGCCGCAACGAATGGCCGTAGTCTGCCCCGGGTCGCGCCTGCCGGTAGAGCCTAGGAACTGTCTCAAGGTTATGGTTCATGACATCTGGCGGGGCTTTTATGAGAACCTCAAGCGCACGGTCTAGCCGTCCCCGAAAGTCGGGAACCAACACTTCGATCTGCGTTCTAGGGGAAAGACTGCGTACCTGCTCAATACAGGAGACGAAATGCGATGCCCCCCCATCCTTTAGGTCGTCGCGGTCTACGCTGGTGATCACTACATATCGCAGACCGAGGGCCGCGATGGTCTTGGCAAGGTTTTCGGGCTCTAGCGGGTCTAGTGGGTCTGGTCGGCCATGACCCACATCGCAAAAGGGGCAGCGACGGGTGCACTTGTCACCCATGATCATAAAGGTGGCCGTTCCTTTGCCAAAGCACTCGCCGATATTGGGGCAGGAAGCCTCTTCGCAGACCGTGTGCAGTTTGTGCTCTCGCAGGATTTTCTTGATCTCTAAGAATCGCGACTGCTCACTGGGGGCCTTTACCCGAATCCAGTCTGGCTTGCGCGCCCCAGTGCTGGGCGCAACCGTAATGGGGATCGTTACAGGAATGCGGCCCGCGCTGAGCCTGGTTTTTAACGCCCCCTTTTTCTTGGGATAGGGTGTGACGATGCCGTTGATATTGGCAGAGGGGTCAGCCGAGCGTGTCATGAGGGTTGGCAGAAGAGGGATAAAACTGTCGTTGCAGGTACTGGCCAAGCATATCAGCTGCCTCGTCCCAGCGCAGGTCAATGCCTTGGCGATAGAGGTCTGTGATGCCTAGACCCGGATAGCCGCAGGGGTTGATTCGGTCAAAGCCCGTTGGGTCAAGCCGAAGATTCAGTGCAACACCGTGGTAGCAGGCGCCTTTTCGTACCTTTAAGCCCAGAGAGGCTATTTTGAGGGCCTGAGGGCCTGGCTGTATGTCCGCCAGAGGCGTTGCGGATGATGCCGGAAGGTATACCCCCGGGGCGCCCTGTACCCGGCCCGCCTGGTTGAGCCCCAGGTCCGCGAGCATGGATATCACACCCTGCTCCATGGCGCACACGAGACCCCGGATGGTAAGGCCAAGCCGCCTAATGTCTAACAGGGTGTAGAACACGAGCTGCCCTGGTCCATGATAGGTAACCTGCCCCCCCCGATCGGATCGCACCACCGGAATGTCCCCAGGGTTAAGAATGTGGTGGCCCTGGCCGGCAAGCCCCAGGGTATAGACGGGCGTGTGTTCCACAGCCCAAAAGACATCGGCTGAGTCCGGCCCTCTTGTCTCGGTGTAGGCCTGCATCCGGGCAAGCGCGGTTGCATAGTCTGCCTGCCGCAGGCGCGCCCATTGGGTGAGAAGGCCCAAGCCTAGAGCACCACTTTGACCCACGGGTGTCCGGTAAGCCTCAGGTAGATGGCGTCTAACTGGTCCCGCGATACAGCATGGATCAAGACCGTCAGGCTGATGTAGCGGGCGCCGCGGCTGACCCGCATCTCGACCTTCTCTGATGCAATATCAGGGGCTAGATCGGAAATACAGGCGAGTATCTCCTGGGCGAACCCGTCTCGGCGCTCCCCCATGACCTTGATCGGGAACTCGCAGGGAAATGGAATCAGAGACCTGTCGTCCGAGGTACTACCGGGGCCTGACTGAGAACCAGTCATGGGAGGGAACCAAGGTGGGCAGGGGGACTATTAACGAGAGACTCTAGCTTTCGGTCGTAGGCGGTTCGCAGCCTGGCATAAAGGGGCCCCGGACGTCCTCCGGCAAAGGGTTTTCCGTCGATCTCGGTAACTGGCAGGATCTCTTTTGTGGCTGAGCTAATCATCACTTCACTGGCCGCGGCAAACTCGCTGCGCGAGACATCCCGAAGGGAAAACCGGATGCCAGACTCTTGGCAAAGCTCTTCAAAGAGGCCGTAGCGAATCCCCTCCAGAACCAGGGCGCTGCGCCGACTGCCGACGAGGGTGTCATCAATACCCAGCCATACATTGCAGGCCGCCCCTTCGGTAAGGCAGTCATCGCGAAACAGAATCGCCTCTTGGGCCCCACGGGCCACCGCCGCCTGGCGCGCCAGAACATTTCCGAGCAGGGCAATCGACTTAATGTCACAGCGGTGCCAGCGTTCGTCTGGCAGGGTAATGGCCCGAACCCCAACGGTTCGCTCCTGCTCGGTGGGGCGGGCCATGGGGCTGGCCATGGCAAAAAGCGTGGGGGGCACTTCGGGCTTTGGAAAGGCATGGTCGCGTTTGGCGACCCCGCGGGTTATCTGAATGTAGACCAGCTGGTCGTCGAAAGACTGGGCCGCAATGAGTTTGGCAATCATCTCTGCCCAGTCTTTTTCTGATAACGCGCAAGAAATCGCCAGCTTGTCAAGGCTTCTGCGAAGCCGGGCGAAGTGCGAAGCCCAGCGAAAGGGCCGTCGGCAATACACGGGAACGACCTCGTAGACGCCGTCACCCAGCAGAAAACCGCGGTCTAGCACCGACACATGGGCGTCAGCCAGTGGGGTCCAGTGTCCGTTAAGAAAGGCCATGCTCTGGGGGTCGAGGCTTGTGGGAAATAATGGGTCCATAGGGCACCTGGTGATTGGTTTAACTGACTTTTATAGCCGGGATGCTGCAGGCAGCGGTTCGCCGCCAAGGCGTTCTCGCAGAGAGCCGATCCAGAGCCGCAGGCCGTCCACGGCCCGTCCGAGAAGACCCGCCGATCGAACTGAGTCTGCGGCTACCAGGGCAACCTGGTGGATCTCTTGGCTTCCAAACCAGACCCGCAGTTCGCCAACCGGCTGATTTGCCACGATGGGAGCAACAAGTCCGGTAGGATACTGCAGCACAGAGCGGATCCCGCCTTGCTGGTTGCGTGGAATGGCCACCAGTACATCCTGCCGAAACTCTGTCTTAAGCGTGGGCTGAGCGCCTTTATATACCGGGATGGTTGCCGAGACCTCATCTTGGCGGTAGAGCCGAATCAGGTCGAACTGCTGATACCCAAAGTTCAGAAGCCGTTGGGTGTCCTGCACCCGACTCTCGGCAGACTCGGAGTCTGTGACCACCACCAGCAGTCGACGCTGAATCTGCTCACGTGGCCCAAGGGGCTGGGGCCGCTTTGCCATGACCAGTGCGCTTGACCGGTCTGCCGCATCTGCCGCCATGAGCCCGTCCACGCTGCGGTCTAGCCAGAGCAGGCGATTGGGATTGGTCTGACGTATGCCGTTAAAACTCAGCTCCCGCTGGCTGGCAATGGTGAGCGCCTCCGGAAAGTCTTGAAAAAGGGTGGAGGCCAGGATGGCAAGGTCTCGGGCCGAGCTCGTGGTTTCCGGATGAAATGCGCCACTGGCGTTGACAAACCGGGTCTGGCGCATGCCGAGCCGCTGGGCGGTCTGGTTCATCAGGGCGACAAAGGCCTCTTCAGAGCCCGAGATGGCCCAGGCGAGCGCCAGCCCCGCATCATGCGCACCCAGCAGCAGCGTGCCATCAAGCAGGTCTTTCACGCGCGCCCCTTGGGGCCCGAGAAAGAGCCTAGGGCCGGCAGGAACCTCGGCGTCGGGGCGGCTCGCGATTACCTGCTCGAGTCGAATTACCCGGTCGCGCAGGGCGACAAAGCTAAGATAGGTTGTCATCAGGGCGGTGAGTCCGCCAGGCTGCATGGGCTGCAGCTCGTTGTGGCTGGCCAGGGTCTGGCCCGTGGAGAGGTCGATCAATAGCCATGAGGGGGATGCCACCCCGTTGGGCTGAGGCCAGGGCCCAGCCTTTGCAGAAACAGACACCAGACACAAGAGGACAAGAACCCAGAAGCCTCTGAATACAGTTCTCCATCTGGTCAAAGGGCCCAATCTGGTGGCACCAGCCGCGGTGGCACCAGCCGGTTGTGTGGAGGACCTAACCATAGGCAATGGCATCGATCACCATGTCTCTGAGTTCGTTGAGCATGCCGTGGAAGAAATGCCCGGCCCCGGGAAGTACCGCAACCGGCTGGCGGTACTTTTCGGCAAAGTCCAGTACCGAGGCAAGGGGAACCACATCGTCTAAGGCGCCATGAATAAGACGCGTTCGCCGGTCAATGGCCGCTGGGGGCAGCCGGTCCACCGCCAGCCCTACCAGCACGGCGCTGGTGATGGGATTGGCTGGCGCTGCATCAGCACCATGCCCAGAGCCCCATTGCGCGACCACATGGCTCGTGACCGATGCCCCAAAGGAAAACCCTGCCGCCCAGCGCTTAGGCCCCGCATGGTGCGCAAAGGTTTTTTCTCCCCAGTGCCAGGCGGCCCAAAGGTCTTGCGCCTCCCCACGCCCATGGTCGTGTTCCCCGAAGCTCTGGCCAACGCCGCGAAAATTCGGTCTTATACAGACCATGTTGCGGCTTAAAAACGCCCGAGCGATGGTCTGCACCACCTTATTGTCGAGGCTGCCGCCGAACAGGGGGTGGGGATGGGCAATGACCGCGATGCCTTGCGGCATGTCTTTCGAACTGTCTTTCGGCCTGTCAATAGCCAGTTCTAGCTTGCCAACCGGCCCGTCGATGAGGACGCGTTCTGTGGAAGGGCTCATGGGTTTAGAAGTTACGCTCGCCGTTCTCGGCTAGACCATGAGCCGGGCTACCGGGCGGCCCGCCAGAATATGCTCGTCGATGATCTCGTCTATGTCGCTGGTGTCCACGTACCGGTACCAGGTTCCCTCGGGGTAGACCACCAAGACTGGGCCTTCGGTGCATCGGTCGAGGCATCCCGCCTTGTTGATCCGGACCATGCCTGGCCCGTGTTGCCGAATCTCCTGGAGTCGTTTTTTAGCGTGGGCATGGGCCTCTACTGAGCCTGAGCGGGCGCAGGACTCGCAGTCTTCGGCGCGTGCATTGATGCAGAAAAAAACATGTTTTTGATAGTGGGTCATAGTCTGCAACAGGATCTGCTAGGCGTAACGAGTGAAGGAAGATCGGCGTGCGGCGAACAAGATAAGCGCTAGCCAGGCCATAGCAAGAAACGGCCAGGCAGCAGCAGATAAGGCCGCCAAGCCCCTTAGATTAAACCATTGTCCGGAGGCCCAGGACGAGGCAAGCGGGGCCTCATAGCCGGAGACAGGCAGGCCGCTGGCAAGCACGACACCCAGACCGGTGAGCGAAAGCGCCAGCCACACCATAGACCTCAGGCTCAGCACAAAGGCAGCAGCCCCACATAGGCCGGTCAAGAAAATACCGGTCTGTACTCCCGGGGAGAGCCAGGCGGCTAAGGCGGCCTGCAGTTTTTCCGGGCTTGACTGGACCCCGGGAGCAAGCAGCCATATCCATACTGCCCGGGCCATCAGGGCGCAGACTATCGTAAGACCCAGTGTAAGGCCCCACTGCTGCTGCAGTCGATTCGACCAGCGATGGCCGATTCCCAGAAGCGTGATGCGCCCGATGACAGCCAGACTGATTAAGCCGGAACTCACGAGTGCCGCTTCGACTAAGACCTGTTCGGCCCAGACCATACCAGTCTCCTGGGGCAGGTCAAAGACCCAGCCCCAGGGCCTGGGGGGAAGCACGGAAGACAGGGCATCTCCAAGGGCCAGCCAGAGCTGCTGAGGCGAGGCCTGGGCAGTCACCCAGATAATGACCAGCAGGCTGCCTACCAGCCAGCTCCCAGGCAGGGGCAGGGCAGAGATCGCTCCCCGAAAGGGCCTCCTTCGGGCGCGGTGCCATCGACCGACAGACTGGCCGACCGCCCAGAGGGCTACGCCCAAGGCAGCGCCAATGCCGTTGGCCAAAAGGTCGAGCCACTGGGCCCTGCGGGAAGGCAGGTAGGTCTGCAGGCCCTCCATCAGCAGCGATAAGAACAGACCAACCAGCCAGGCCTGCAGCATCGGCCCTATAGGAAATCGGTCTGAACCCCAGTGCGCCTGCCTTTTGCTTGCGGCAAGCAGACTTGCCCAGAGCAGACCCAGCGGAATATAGGCGAGGATATTGGTGTAGAGGTCAAATTCCGTTCGGTAACGCGGCAGCGGCTGCCCGAGAAACGCCCAGGGCATGACCCCATTCCAGGCCCATCCCTGGAAGGGAAAAAGGCTCACCATAACGAGCGCGAGCAGGTAGAAGACGGCTGCTATCCAGAGCCCGGCCGCATGGTGCCGATTCATGGGAGGGGTTCTAGGCTCTAGGCTATTGCGCCTCATATGTCTTGCAATAGGCGTAATCGCCTGCCCGAGCGGTTTTCCCATGAGTCGTATGATGCCAAGCTATGTGGCCCGTTGCCCAAATTCCCACTTGTGACTCCACCCAGAACTGGGCCTTTGCGCAGATCGCCGCCGACCCAGAAAAGGCCTGCTTTGCGGGCTATACCCTGGCGCAGACGGCAGGGGTGGGGCGGCAGGGGCATGCCTGGCTTGATTCGGGCCAGGGGCTGGCCCTGAGCCTGGGCTGGCCAGAGACAGGACTGCTGCGGGGATGGCCAGCCTGGATTAGCCTGGCAGTGATGGAGGCGCTCACGGGGCTTTATGGGCCATTGGCTGCAACAATAGGACTGAAATGGCCCAACGACCTGATGGTGCAGGGTCGAAAACTGGGGGGCGTTTTGGTCCACCAGAAGCGTGTTCATGGCAGGTCCTGGCTGGTCGCCGGCATTGGCCTGAACCTACGCTGGGTTGCGCCGCCGCCCCCAGCCCTCTTGGCCATTGATCTGTTTTCTGTGCTTGGCAGGCCCATTGACCCGGGGCCCCTGGCCGAGGCGATTGTTGATCGCTGCGGCCGGGCGATTGGGCATCCCGCCCCGCAGCAGTGGGCTGAGCGGTTCTACGGTCTGGATGTCTTTCGTGGTCAGGCGGTCTGCCTTCGGGGCCCGCAGGGCAGCCAAGGATTGCAGTCCTCTACCGGCCTTGCGCCGGGGCTCGCTGTGGTCGGAACCTATCGGGCTGTGGATGCCGAAGGCCGTATCGGGATTCAGACCCCCGAGGGCCTGCAGTTTTTTAGCCTGGGCGAAGTCTCGCTTAGGCAGGCTCAGGGAGACGCCCGTGGCTAGACGCTGCCTGCTTCTTGATATCGGCAATAGCGCGGTGAAGTGGCGGATTCAGACAGGCCGGCACCGCACGGAGGGTCGGCAGGAATATACCGCGGGATTTGACCGGGACTTAAAGGCGCAGTGGTGTCAAGGGCGTGAGGAACCCCAGGCGCCCCAGTCGCGCGCGCGGGAGCCGTCTGGCGACCAGAAGGCCTGCTGGCAGGTGGTCTACAGCAGCGTTGCAAAAAAGACGGTTGCCGAGTCGGTACTAAGGCTTGCAGGGCAGTGTTTTCCAGGGAATCAATATGCGCTTCGAGCCCAGCCGCAGGTTTTACTGGGCCGCGGGGAGGACAAGATTCGCGTCGACTGTCAGTACCACCAGCCCTCGTCCCTGGGCGCGGATCGATGGGCGGCGGTGCTTGGCCTTGTCGCTCAGGGCCGCCGTCTGCGCGCCTTGCTCTTGCCTGGCCGCATGACCCCCAAGGCTGCTCGGGGCGGCTGGCAGGACGGTCCGGGCGACACCGCGGGGCTGACGTCTCTTTGGCTGGTCTCCGCCGGTACCGCAACCGTCGTGGACCTGGTCTGGGCGCGGGCCGATGCGTCTGGCGGGCTCTGGCAGCTTAGCCACCGAGGGGGCCTGATTCTTCCTGGCATTGGCCTGATGCGCGCGGCATTGTCCGCCTCTACAGGGGGACTCGGGCCCTATGTACAGGCCTCAGCGCAAACGGGGTTCTTTAAGGGTGTGCCAAGACAGTCACATCAGGCCATTTCCCGCGGGATCGCAGCGGCCCAGCTCGGGGCCTTGTTGGTCTTACCTCGGCCCAGTGCGATGTTCATGCACGGCGGATATGCCCAGGATTGGCGGCGTTGTTTTCGTATGGTCTGGTCGGCCATGCCGGCGCCCCACTCGGCCGCACCGCAGATCTTTGAGGCACCCGAGCTTGTTCTTGATGGACTGGCCCAGTGGGCTAAGACGCTGTCTGCGCGCTAACCGCGGCCGCAAGGCTCAGGCTCACCTCTTTGCGAAACCGGTTGAGCTCTTGCACGCTTGCAAAGGTACGATCGAATAGGAGAGACAGGTTATGCAGGATGCGTTCGGCCACCTTTTTCTCCCAGGTGGAATCGAACCGGATCTGCTCGTCGAGCCATTTTTCAAGCCAGCCAGGCTCGGGCAGGCGGCTTTGTACGGTGTCTTGTGGAAACAGCGCCTGGTTGACGTGCAGGTTGGTGGGGTGCAGCGCCTTAGCGGTTCTACTGGCAGAGGCCATTAAGACCCCGATCTTGGCAAAGGCCGACCGCGCCGTATCACCAACCTGGGCCATGGCCTTGCGCATGTAGCGCAGATAGGCCCCTCCGTGGCGCGCCTCGTCACGGGCGATGGTCTGGTAAATCTGCTTGATAACTGGCTCGGTGTGCCATTCAGCCGCACACCGGTACCAGTGGTTGAGCCGAATCTCGCCGCAGAAGTGCAGCATGAGGGTCTCAAGTGGGGGGGCCGGATCGAAGTCAAACCGCACCGCATGCAGCTCTGACTCGGTGGGCAGAAACGCCGGTCGAAACCGCCGGAGATATTCCATGAGCACCAGGCTGTGCTTCTGTTCCTCATAAAACCAGACTGACATAAAGGCGGAAAAGTCGCTGTCATGCCGGTTGTCCCGCAGGAACATTTCGGTGGCGGGCAGCGCAGCCCACTCGGTGATGGCGTTCATTTTGATGGTCATGGCCTGCTCGTCAGACAGAGCCTGGTTATTGAAGGCCGCCCAGTCGATGTCGTCTTCGAGGTCCCAGCGCACCCGCTCAAAGGCACGAAAGAGTTCGGGATAGAGCATCTGATCGGCTGAAATAGACTTCATGGGGCTCCCTTTGGATCAGTCTGCCCGCAGGCCCGGTGCCTGCGGTGCGAATGATTCTCAGTAGTTGGATTTTAGGGAATATTCAGTCTGCGCGTGTGACAGAGCCCGCATGGGCCACCCGAGATTTCAGCCAGCGCACCGCCCCCCCGAGCCCTGCAAATGCCCCAAAAAATGCGCTCGCGTCCCAGTGGTCTTCGTGCCGAAGAATAAGCAGACTCGCCGGGTCAAGCCAGAGCCAAGAGGTTCCGGCGATCTCAGTGACGGCCGCTCGGGGCGATACAGCAAACCGAAACCTCCAGCCCACTGCTACCCGGTGGGCGTCGGCCCAGGCAGGCTGCAGCTCTGAGAAGCGCGGATTGACAAGTGACTGGAACATGGCGCCATAGGCCTGGGCGATCGCGTCCCTGCCCTGCAGTGTATGAAAGGGGTCGGAGAAAACCGCCTCGGGGGCATACAAGGCTGTAAACGCCGCTATGGTCTCAGGCGAGAGGCCCTGGGCCTGGCTGCAGAACTGTTCGGCCCAGGACTGGGCCTCTGGGCTGAGATGCCAGCGGGGGCAGAACCCCGGCTCAGCCATGGTTTTGCGTCTCGCGCGGAAGCGCAAACCGCGCCAGACGCAGGTAGAGCCCGTGGGGAATAAGCCCAATGAATTTCATAAACAGGGTAAAACGCTTGGGGTAGTGGACCTCAAACTGGCCTTTTCGTAGGCCTTTGAGTGTGCACTGGGCCGCCTCTTGGGCCGTGATCAGCGCGGGCATGGTGAACTGATTCGTCCGTGTAAGACGGGTTCTGACAAAGCCCGGGCAGACCAGTGAGACATCAATGCCCTTGGGCTTAAGCTCTATAAAGCAGGTCTCGGCCATGGCGTTGAGCCCCGCCTTGCTGGCGCTATAAGAGAGCGCCAGGGGAAGCCCACGATAGCCTGCCACGCTGGAGAACCAGCACAGGTGGAGCCTCGGCTGGGATGCATCCCGGGCCCGTGATGCAGCAAGTGGCAGCCAATGGTTGAGCAGTGCCCGCAGGCCGTCGTAGCAGGCCAGCAGATTGGTCTCGATGACATGTCGGGCATCGTCTACAGAAAAGTCTGCGATCGGCTGGGGCTTGTAGTCGCCCGCCACCCAGAAGACCAGGTCGGGCAGCCAGCCATCAGAGGCCAGAGCATCGAGCACTCGCTGCGCCCCGCCGCGTTCGGTGATGTCAAAGACCATGCGCCTGACCGACTCAGACGGGAAGGCTTCGGCAAGCGCCTGCGCCCGCCGACCGGAGACAACCAGGCGCGCGCCTTGTGCCAGCGCCTGTTCGGCAAGTGCCTGGCCAATGCCGGCAGAGGCGCCCACCACCCAGACCGTGCGGCCTTGCAGACTAAGGATAGGGGTATTCAGTGGCATGGGTCGGGGGGCCGGAGGTGGGCCGTCTTTTTTAAGGCCGCTGGAACGAAAGCGTTACCTCACCGAGGCGAATGCCAAACTTACTGAACGTGGCGCGGTTGAGCATCACTTTGTCGTCGATGAGCACCATCCAGTCATCGAAGGCCATGTTAATTACCCTGCCCTGCACCGGCACGGCCAGCGTATACCGCCAGTGCAAGGCGTTGCCGGCAATCTCACCGGTGGCCTCCCCCACCACATCGTCTGCCCGGCCAATCCACTTCCCCGGCCCCACCTGTTCGAGGCGCCAGATCCGTCGTTGTTTTTCGCCATCGGACCAGTCGAAGTATTCATCGAGGGTGCCCTTGCCTGCGCTAAAGCTGCCCTCGATGCGCACGACAAATCGTCTCGTAATGGCCCCGGAACGGTCGGTGACCATGCCCCAGCCAGTAGTGGTACCGGAGAAATAGGCTGCCAGGTCGAGCGGTGGCTTCTGGTCGGCATACTGATCGATCCGAGGGCCGGCGCAGCCGGAGAGCAGCAGCAGGCTAAAAATAAGGCTGGCTGCAAGGACATGACGATAGGAAATAAGCCATCGGGACATGGGAAGACTCCTTTAAGGCGATGAATGAAGACCAGGAACAGGGGCGGGCCCCGCCACAGCAGGGGTGGGAGGAAGAATGACCAGCGCAATGAGCTTCATCAGGCAGGGAATGCCCGCGTAGGCCAGTTGCAGGGCCAGGAGGCCCTCTGACGATGACGCGACTGATGCAGCGATTGATGCGGACCCCTCAGAGGGCGAGGCCCCTGGCTGGTAAGAGAAATACTGCAGCAGCGGCAGTGTGAGCCCGGCAGCAAATGCGAGGGCCAGCTTATTGAGCAGGCTCAGGTAGCCGAAGTACTGGCCTTCAGCCCTGCCATGGTGGCCTCGCGCCGAAATAAGCTGGCCGACCAGCAGTGACGGACAGGTAAGCTCCGCCCCGAGGGCAAAGCCCGTGACAATGCAGATCAGGCCAAAGGCAAGGTACTGGCCGTGGTCTAAAAAGACCGCCCAGAAAAAGGCGGCGATCGACACCGCCATGGCCCACTGCCAGGTACGTCGCGGTCCATGAACCGCCGTGAGCCGCGCCCAGAATGGCACCGCGGCGGCTGCACAGATAAAGTAGAGCACGAGCAGCCCCGCCGACCACTGCGAGGATAGACCCAGGCGGTCCCCTACGAAGAACAGAAACAAGGTGGCGGGGATGGCGTTGGCAAGGGCATTGATTCCCAGGGCAGTAAGAAGCTGCAGGAATGACCGATGGAAGAGCTCCGGATGCGACAGGGGCAATGGCCGCTGCACTGCTCGGGCGCTGCCATCGTCGCTACGGGGGATACGCCGGATGGCCCAAAGGCTGATCAGGGTGGCCCCCCCTAAGACGGATGCCATAGCCACCGTCTGCTGTTGTGCTGCCAGCCCCGCCGCCAGTATCAGCCCCGCCAAGCCGAGAACCTCGCGGCTGCCTATCCATAGCCGCTGCTGGGCGGGATTGGAAGAGGCGGCTATGGCCCAGCTCTGATGGGCCAGGATGGCCGCACTATTTGAAAGAGAGACCAGCAAGGCGGTGGCGGCTAGCCAGAAAAGAAGTAGGTCGGTTTTCTGCTGCGCGACCCAGGTCGCTGGTGGACTCACCAGACAGACAAAGGCAAGCGCCAAGATGATCAATGCGGGAGCCAGCCATTTCCGAAAACGCGCCCCCGAGGTTCGATCGATAAGCCGTCCGATAATCGGATCGGTGAACGCATCCACCAGCCGGGTGGACATTAGGATGAGCCCAACGGCTGCCAAAGGCAGCCCCAGGGTTGCCGCATAGAGCTGCGGCGTTAGCAGATAGAGTGGCAGGGCCGCGAAGGCAATAGCAAAACCCGGTGAGGCGTAGGCCCAGGCGATCTGGCGCATCACAAGCGGCTACAGAAAAAGGCCAAGGCTAGCGGGCAGTCCGCTGCGCTGAACCGGGCGACTCGGACCCTGCAGAGGCAGCGAGCCCGGCCAGCAGGGCCTCACGAAGGCGAGGCTCGCGGGTCTCTGGGTCAAGCCAGATGCTAAAAAACGCCTCAGAAAACTCTGGGTCATCGATCTGCCCGAGAAACCGGCCATTGAAGAAGAAGGATGCCCCTTGCCCCGGGCGGTGCACCCCCGTGATCTGGTCCTCGCGGACAACATCCGGAAAGATCGATGTCATCTGGGTGAGCCATCTGGCGTGCTTCTCGACAGAGCCCCGTCCGAGTCGTTTGATCTCATCAATGCTCGTCTGGGCAATATTGGCCCCGGAGAACCGCATCTTGTAGCGTAAGGAAAGGGCAAAAGGCCGTTTGAGAATCCCCGCTGTGGGAGACTCTTCAAGCGGCACAAAGAGCACGGCGTCATAGACCGAAAGCCCAAGAAACCGCAGTACGCCCTGTCCGACGGGAACCGCCCCAGGCAGCTGCGACAAAAGCCAGGGCGGCGGTTTATTGGCCGGTGCGCTCTGCGCGACCGCCTCCGGCAGGGGCAGAATCGCAAGGGACAGGGCCCAGAGCAGAGCGGCAAGCTGAGTCATTTTAGGCGGTCGCATGCCCAAGGGTTACCTGAATCACATCTAAGTCACCGCAGCGAAAGCCTGCCTCGCAGTAGGCAAGATAGAACCGCCACATGGCAATAAACCGATCATCCATACCCTGCCTGTGCAGTTCGCCCCGCACCGAATCAAACCGTCCCAGCCATTCGTGCAGCGTGCGGCCATAGTCCTGACCGAAGGAGAACTCACGAAGACAGACAAGCCCGCTGTCTTTTGCCTGGCGGGCGATCTCGGATCGTGTGAGCAGCATGCCTCCGGGGAAGATGTACTTCTGAATGAAGTCGGTCCCATCGCGATACCGATGAAACAATTCTTCATCGATGAGGATTGCCTGCACCACTGCCCGTCCGCCCGGCTTGAGCCGGTCGCGAAGGGTCTGGAAATAGGCGGGCCAGTAGCTCTGGCCGACGGCCTCGATCATTTCGATAGAGACAATACCGTCGAACTGCCCAGTGGTATCCCGATAGTCCTGAAGCGCGATGGCGCATCGGTCCTGCAGGCCATGGGCACCCAATAAGGCATCGGCCCAGGCTTTTTGTGCCGGAGAAAGGGTGATTCCGAGATGGCGGCCGGGCAGGCCCTTGAGCCTTTCGACAGCCAGCCCGCCCCAGCCGCAGCCTATTTCAAGCAGCTCGCTGGCATCGGACCAATCCTGACCCTCGGAGACTTCCATTAGCGCGCGCCTTATCTTGGCCTTTTGGCCTGCCACCAGATCGACCGGCTGACCCCAGGCTCCGTGTTGGTCAAAGACGGCACTCGAATAGGTCATGGTCTCATCAAGCCAGAGACGATAAAAATCGTTACCGAGGTCGTAGTGGGCCTGGATATTCTTTTTCGACTGCCTTTTTGTGTTGCTCCGAAAGAGATGCTGCAGCCGGTCTGCCCAGAGCAGAAGACGGTTTCCATAAAGCGCGGGCGCAATGGCCTGCCGGTTGCGGGCCAAGAGTGTGAGAAGGCTTGGCAGGTCCCGACTAGACCAGTCTCCCTCCATGTAGGACTCGCCAAAGCCGATATCGCCTCTGGCGACAGCCTTCGAGAGCGCCGCCCAGCGCACCAAGGTGAGATCGGCTTCTATGGCATGGGGATCCTGGCTGCCCTCGATGCAGCTGGTCTGGCCATCCGGGAGGGTGAGATGCAGCCTGCCAATGGCCAGCCGCTTAAGCAGCCCTAGGCCAATACGTGCCCGCCAGTCGGGGCGGGGTGAGACATGCTGGCCCTTGGTGATCCCGGGCACATCGATAGGGAAGGCGCCTGAGGACAGTCCAGTGGGGTCTACGGAGGGAACGACGGGCGAGGATTCGGGCTGGGTCATCGGGGCGGGCTTTTCGGTCGTGGGTGTGGAGGAGGATGACGATGATCGAATTACGGGCGACTTACGGTGGCGTTAAAGGGTGGCGTTAAAAAGTGGCGTTAAAGGGGAATTAGGGGCGGGCTGGCCGGGGCACGAGCCGCAGGCCTTTGCGCCAGAGCAGTAGGGCATGCCAATGAATCTTGAGAATCACGCCGAGGCTGAAGGCGGGATAGCGCAGCCAGGCCCAGACTGCCGCGGGAGGCGTGAGTGGCATTGCCTGGCCACTGACATGGGTGATTAGGGCTGGCCCCGAACCTCGGTGGTATTCGATCCGGGCAAGGTCGTAGGTCTGGCGCGAGGCTCCATCCCAGTGAAACCGGAACCGATAGTGGCCATCGACCTGGAAAAACGGCGAAACATAAAAGGCCTTTTCGGCCTGCAGCGTCTGGCCATTGCGATACCCATTTCCGCAGGGCAAGACATAGACATGCCTGTCGCCGAAGGTGTTATTCACCTCGGCAATAACGGCCGAGAGGCTGCCATCTTTGCGCTCGCAGTACCAGAAGCTCACCGGCTTGAAGACATAGCCGAGCATCCGGGGAAAGGTGGACAGCCAGATCTCGCCATCGGCATCGGTAATCCCATGGGCACTGAGCTGACCAGCCGCCCAGTCCAGTAGCGGCCCACCATCGCCGTGGTCTTTATTCTGCAGGCTAAGAAGGGCGGGCCGGTTCACCCCAAAGGCCCAGCCTCCCCAGGCGTCACCCACCATTTGCCGGGCAAGGCTGCGAAGCGGTATCTGCACATAGAAAGCCTGCGTGACAAAGCCGTGCCCGACGGGCGCGAGTCGGCGGTGCCCAACCCGCCCTGAGACAATCCGCGGCGCGGGAATACCCGCTTCCCGTGGTGTCGCGGCCGCAGAATCTATGCCGCCCATGCCTCAGTGGACTGCGATCGTGCTGGGGCCAGCCCCAGGGTCTTCACGACCGAGGCGGCGGCCAGCCGACCGGATCGAAAGCCGTCCTCATGAAAGCCATACCCCATCCAGGCACCGGCAAACCAGTGCAATGATTCTCCGGCGCTCTCTGCAAGCTTAATCTGCGCCTGTACTGCGGCTGCGTCGAATATCGGATGGGCGTACTGATTGACCTCCAGCGTGCGGCTCTCAGCCGGGGGCTGCAAGGGATTGAGGCTCACCAGCACAGGGGTTCGAAACGGCAAGGACTGCAGCCGGTTCATCCAGTAGGTTACCGAAACAGCAGTCTCGCAGGAGGAGCCCACAGGCCCCTGACTGAGGTAGTTCCAGGCCGCCCAAGCCCTGCGCCTTCTGGGCATGAGCCGGGTATCGGTGTGCAGGTAGGCGGTGTTTGGCTGGAAACGGATCTTTGAGAGCCATTGGACTGCGGTAGGGCAGCGTTCGGGATCGATGCACCGAACAGCCTGATCGGCATGGCAGGCATAGATCACCGCATCTGCCTGGATCTCAAATGGCTCTTGGCCTTGGCCGCGCCTGCCCCGAACCAGAACCTTGCGACCCTCTATACCTTCGTGGAGACGGGTTTGTTCCACCGCATGATCAGCATGAATCGCAATCGGAAGCGACTGGTTCTTGATGACCTCTAGCAGACGGGTGATGTAGCTGCTGCTGCCGTGGCTGAGGCTAAACCACTGGGGACGGTTCATGATCTGTAGCAGCCCGTGGTTCATACAGAAACGCACAAAGCTGGCAAAGGGGTAGGCGCGCATGGTCTCTGGGGGGCAGGACCAAATGGCCCCTGCCATCGGAAGCAGATAGGCCTGCTGAAAGAGCGTGCCGTAGCGGCCTTCTTCCAGGTACGCACCGAGGCTTAATGGCTGCTGTCGGCCCGATTCCATGGCAACACAGTCGATCGGTGCTCGGCGGTTAAACCGCATGATCTCTGAAAGCATGGCCCAGAAACGCGGACGCAGCGTGTTGGACCTCTGGGCAAACACGGTATCCAGGTTGCTGCCCGACCATTCAAATGCGCCGTCATTCACAGATACCGAGAACGACATTTCAGTGGGCGTGGTGGCGACCTGCAAGGCATCAAGCCACGGCCGAAACTCTGGGTAGGTCTTGTGGTTAAAAACAATAAACCCGGTGTCGACGGGCTCAGACCGCCCTTCCAGGTCTACCAGACGTGTATGGGTATGGCCTCCGAGCCGACGGTCGGACTCCAGCACCGTAACCCGAGCATCGTTACGCAGGTGCCATGCGGCCGAGAGGCCGGAAATACCCGACCCCACGACCACGATATGGGGGCGGCTCGGATCCGACTGGATCTGCCCCATGGCGGTTACCAGCCCGCGCGCTGCTCTATCTTGGCGTAGGCAGAGTGGTTGTGGATTGACTCGAAGTTCTCTGAGGCCACCGAGAAACCGGCAACGCGGCGGTCTTCCTTTAGCGCCAGGGCAATGTCACGGACCAGATCCTCGACAAATTTGGGATTGTCGTAGGCACGCTCGGTAACGTACTTTTCATCGGGCCTTTTCAGAAGGCCCCAGAGCTCACAGGAGGCCGCCTGTTCGGCAATCTTAATGAGGCTCTCTGCGTCAATCTCTTGCCGTAGGTCTGCCACGATGGTTACCTGCGACCGCTGATTGTGGGCGCCGTAGTCAGAGATGTTTTTCGAGCAGGGGCAGAGGCTCGTGACCGGAACGATCACCGTGAGGCTGACTCTTTCCTGGCCCGCGCGATGCTCAGCCTCCCAGATTACCTCATAGTCCATGAGAGAAGACACGCCAGAGACGGGCGCTGACTTGCGAACGAAATAAGGCAGCGCAACCTTAATCAGGCCAGCATCGGCCTCGAGCTTCACAAGCATAGCCTTGAGCATCTGCCCCATGGCACTGTAGCTCAGGGCAGACTCGTGGCTCTGAAAGACATCGATGAAGCGGGACATATGGGTACCCTTGGCCTCTGCAGGAAGGGCTACGGTCATCTCCACCGTGGCCACACTTGGCTGCGGCCCCAGGGCGGTCTGGACCATTACCGGGTGGCGCATCGCTTTGATGCCCACCTTTTGAATGGGAAGCCGACGGGTGTCCAGAATGGACTGCACGTCTGGAAGCGGAGTGAATTTTTCTGGCGCATTCATAGTGCAGGGCCCTCTTTGTTGGGATAAGGAGAAGATGGGTTAAGAAGCCGACGAAGGAGCGCGCAGGGCACGCTCAATATCGGAGACCAGGGATCGGCTGCTCGGAGACACGGCGCTGGCGTAACTGCGCACGAGCCGGCCGTTTCTATCGATCAGGTATTTGTGAAAGTTCCAGCTCGGGGCATCAGACAGGCGGGAGAGTTCGGCAAACAAGGGATTGGACTGCGGCCCAGTGACCCGGCTCTTGGCAAACATGGGGAACTGAACGCCGAAGGTGTTGGAGCAGAACTCCGCAATCTGCGCGCTTGAGCCCGGCTCCTGGTTGCCAAAGTCGTTTGAGGGAAATCCAAGCACCACCAGCCCCTGGTCCTTGTACCGCGCATAGAGTGCTTCAAGGCCCGCATATTGTTTGGTGAAACCACAGTAGCTTGCCGTGTTTACCACCAGTAGCACCTTTCCCTGGTACTGGCAGAGCGACTGAGGGGCATCATCCTGAAGCCGGGGAAATGTCCTATTCAACATCGAAGGGCAAGACTGCGCCCCGAGGGCCGAAGTACCCGCGGCACAGAGAAACCCAACCGCCCCGAGGAGTCCCAGCCCGTGCGCGATCGCCCTCCTGCGCCCGACATGACAAGCCGAGACTGCGGCCGAGCTTGGACCGCTAGGAATCGCCTTGGGAAAAATAGGAAGACTCGCGTTTACCATAATGAATGTGAGAGAAAGGGTTTTGTCCTAGTCATTTGTCACAACTGGCCCTATACTACGACCTATGAAATCCTCCGTCAAATATTTGTCTATGACAAAATAGGGTTATCAAAAGTACCTTTTCACCATGGATCAGCCTATCAAGTCTCCCGTTCACCTCAGTATCGCGGCTGTTGAGCGAGACACGGGACTTTCTAAAGACACCCTACGGGTTTGGGAAAGGCGGTATGGATTTCCGAATCCGCAGAGGGATCACTTCGGCGAGCGGATGTATTCCATAGACCAGGTGGATCGTTTGCGTGCCATCCGCAGGCTGATGGATGCTGGCTATCGGCCGGGAAAGATTATTGGGCTTGCGCTAGAAGATCTTCAGGCCCTAGCCCAGTCTGTGCCACAGGCCGCCCAGATCGCCTCAGAAGACCAGGCCGCCGATCTTGAGGGCCTGATGCAGGTATTACGGGCGCACGAAATCGAAGACCTTCGGCGGCAGCTCAGTCAGCGGGTGCTGCGTCTTGGGCTTGCACGATTTGTCACCGAGGTGGTCGCGCCTCTCACAGAGCAGGTTGGCGATGCCTGGGCGCGTGGCCAGCTACAGATCTACGAAGAGCACCTGTTTACCGAGTCCATGCAGGTGGTGCTTCGCAATGCAATAAGCACGATTCCACAGCCCGGCAACCGTCCAAGGGTGTTACTCACCACCTTCCCTTCCGAGCCACATGGCATGGGCCTACTTATGGTGGAGGCGCTTCTCGCGCTAGAGGGGTGCCGGTGCTTTTCTCTGGGGGTTCAGACTCCCATTTGGGACATCGTTCTTGCCGCAAAGGCCCAGGAGATAGACCTTATTGCCCTGTCTTTTTCGCCTGTGATGAATCCCTCTCTGGTACTGGATAGTCTTGCCGAGCTGCGTGCCAAGCTGCCACGGTCGGTGGAGATCTGGGCTGGGGGACGATGCCCGGTGCTTCAGAGGCGCCCGCCGGCAGACATCAAGGTGCTGCAGGAATTCTCTGAACTGACCAAGGCCGTAATCGACTGGCGTCACCGTCAGCGCAGCTAATGCGCTTTGGCGCCTTCTGGCCACAGGGGGCGCAACACCGGGAAACGGTGCTGCCGACCCGGGCGACAAAAGCGTCAGGGGTTGCGAGGCTTTCAAGGCCTGCCTACAAAGCCTACAAGGCTTACAAGGCTTAAGGGCTTTTGGGCGCCGCCTTTTTTGCGCGGCCCGATTGTCTCGCTGAGGCGGTGTGCCCCCCTTCTTTTTGAGAAGATTTTTTTGCACGTGTCGCCTTGGCTGTCGGCTGTGGTCTGTCGGCAGTTGCGGTCTGCATCGCACCGGCGGCCTGAACTAGCTGGTTGAACTGGTCCTGCATGGACGACCACCACCACTGCTGTGGCTCTAAAGAAGCCGCAGAAGGGCTGTCCTGCGCCGGGGCATGGTTCTGGCCCTGTCCGGCCTGCGGCTTTGGTGCCGCCTGGCTGCCCAGGTCTGCCATCGAGGTCTGCCAGGCCTGCACCGCGGCTAGGGTGCCCTTCTGTATCTCAAGGCCCTGGATGGTTGTTTTCAGAATATTGAGGTTTAAGCTAAGCCACTGCTCCACCGTTTTCAGGTCCGCGATGCGCCGTTCAATTTCCTCGGGATCGGTTGTTGGCAGGCTGGACTGCGGCAGGCCGGAGGCGGATAGGGGATAAGCCGAAAAGCCTGGCCAGGCTGCCTTGAGAAAGGCGAAAGGGTCGTTCGGAGTGTCCATGGGCATCACTGTATGAAAGAGGGTAGGCAGAAAACGCGCAACACCGCCGTGGCAGGGCTAGGACTGTGGCTCGCCATCGGCTTGCACCTAGTCATTGTCTTCCTATTTGTTCTTCGCGGCGACCATTTTTTTCGCCCAGACTCGCCTGCAGTCACCGACACCGTGGTGCGGCTGATCGCGCCGATTCAGCCACCCCCTGCTCCTGCCCAGGCAAAACCCCCTGTGGCCAAAAAACAGCCCCCCAAGCCCCCGGTGGAGTCCGTTATGTCCACAGAAGACGACATAGGTCCGAGCCTTGCAAACGCTATCGAAGATGACGGGCCATCGCCGCAGGCCCCTTCCGAACCTGAGGCCGCACCAGCAGAACTGGTCGAGCCGCCTCCCCCCCTGTCGGCGCAGCTTCCTCGGTCTGGCGAGATAAGGATGCAGGCCTATCTGGGACGGTATCAGTTGGACAGTGAACCTCTGGGTCTGGGAAGTCTGTCGGTGCGCTTTCCCGAGGAGGACCGCTATGAGATAAGGCTATCAGCCCAGGCACAGGGCTGGGCTGCCCTGTTCGTGCGGGAGGAACTGCGTTTTTATAGCCAGGGTCGACTGACGATCGAAGGCCTTATGCCGGAGGCCTTCGAGTCTTACACGCCCTTTCGCGGACAGACGCGCAGCAGCTTTGACCTACTGACAGGGCAGGCGTTTCTTGGGGCCGGGCGAGAGGGTGTGCCACTGCCCGAGGCGTTTCAAGACCGGCTCAGCGTGATTTTTCAGCTCGCATGGATCGGTCAGAACCGCCCAGGCGCGCTGGACTATGGCGCACGCCATACCCTCACCGTGGCGGGAACCCGTGATTTCCGCGCGACAACATTTACTGTGGAGGGCCCGGACGACTTGGTCCTCCCCGGGGGAATTCTGGTTTCTGCAGTTCGACTAATCAGCGATCAGGTCTCCGGTGGCCGGCGTGAGGGTCAGATCGAGGTCTGGCTTGATCCCTCGGATCGCTTCCTTCCGGCGCGCATTCTCTTTCGGGAGAACTCGGGTCAGGCCGTTGACTTTCTTGCGATTAGGGCTGTTTTTTAACAGATCTGCATAAGGCCGACCCGAGTGAAAGCGGTTATACAAGCCGTGCGGACCAAGGAAAGGCGACTTTGCCGGTTGAGGCACCTTTAGTTGACAAAATCGGCCAAAAGAAGGATAGTTTTGGGTTCGTCGTGGAGGGGTGCCCGAGTGGCTAAAGGGGGCAGACTGTAAATCTGTTGGCTTACGCCTACGTTGGTTCGAATCCAACCTCCTCCACCAGGCAGTTGGCTGGTGTGATTCGAAATGTAATGGATTCGGCGGGTGTAGCTCAATGGTAGAGCAGAAGCCTTCCAAGCTTATGACGAGGGTT
>JBMSYB010000002.1:0-105072 GCA_049426285.1 Burkholderiaceae bacterium | reverse complement strand
TCTGAGTGGATGCATCGGAAGGGTTCGGCTGGGTGTCCATAGTGGGCCTCGGGGCGCAGAAAAAAAGAGTTAAAAGGAAGGCGGGGGCAGTTGTTGGTGGCCGACCGAAACACCAAGCAGGTGCCTGCGAACCCACAGGTCTAGGGCATGCACCGTCTCCAGACAGTCGAGCGGGGAAAAGCTGCGAAGCGCCTCAGGCTCATGCGCACCATAGCCAACCGCCACTGCCTGGGCCCCGGCCGAATGGGCCATCTGAATGTCATGGGTGGTGTCTCCAACGACCAGGGCATCACTAGGATCACAGTCGAGGTATTCGCAGATCTCTAAGACCATCTCTGGGCCAGGCTTGGGCACCGACTCGTCGGCACACCGCGAGTAGGCAAAGAAATCCCGGGTCTGGGTGGCATCGAAGGCGCGCTCTAAGCCCTGGCGGGATTTTCCGGTAGCCACTGTCATTACCACCCCAGCGGCCTGCAGGTCTTGCAGCAGGGGGCGAATCCCATCAAACGGCTCAAGTAGATGATCGCGCGATAGATAGTGATGCCGAAAACGCAGGCTGAGCTCGGGCGCCCGTTCGGCGGGAAGGTCAGGCGCCACCCTACGCAAGGCATCCTGCAGGCCCAGCCCAATCACATACTGGGCGTCCTTTAGAGACGGCACCGCAAGACCGAGATCCTGGCAAGAGAGCCGAATCGCCTGGGCGATGGTCTGGGTGGAATCGACCAGGGTGCCATCCCAGTCGAAGATAACCACCTGGGGAGGCCTTATCGGGCCGGCCATGGCAAACCTAGTGCGTGCAAACGGGTCACAAAATCCTCATCCGGTTCGGCGGTAATGGTAGCGCGAGAGGCAAGCTCGGGGCCTGGCAGGTCTAAAGACAGCTTCCAGGCATGAAGCATCATACGGCGCCCAGGGACTGCACCGGTAAGCCTTGTCATTATCGGGGTCTTGTCTTGCGCGGGGCCGTATTTCAGATCACCGAGAATAGGAAAGCCGCAGTGCATCAGATGCACCCGAATCTGATGGGTGCGACCTGTAAGCGGCTCGCAGAGCAACAGGCTAAACGGGCCAAGGTCTGGATGCTGCACCGATGCGAGCAGGCGTGCCTTCGTAAAAGCCGGCTGGCCCTCAGGGTGGACATGCACCCAGCGTTCGCCATTGGCAGCAACGGTCTTGCGCAAGGGCTGCTGCATGGGCCTATCCGACTGACCATCGGCCGACCAGTCTCCCGCCACACAGGCAAGATACTGCTTGCGCATCCGGCTCTCCTGAAGCTGACGGTGGGCATGCACAAGAGACTTGCGGGCCGTCGCGAGCAGCAGCACCCCCGAGGTGTCCCGATCGAGCCGATGGACAAGCTCAAGAAATCCTGGGGGTCGGGTGGTCCGGAGGGCCTCGATCACCCCCAGAGAGATGCCGCTCCCCCCATGCACCGCGATTCCTGGGGGCTTATGCACCGCAAGCAGCCCGTGATCTTCCAGCAATACCGGCAGCTGGCCCGAGAATTGGGCTGCCCTCTGCGCCTGTATACGGGAGACTTCCGCAGACTGCTCTGCTGGAGTAGGCACCCTCACGGGGGGGAGCCTGAGCCACTGGCCGGCCTGAAGCCGGAAATCAGGCCTGATACGCCCCCCGTCAACACGGACTTCGCCGGTACGCAGCATGCGGTAGACCCGCGTTTTTGGAACCCCCTTGAAATGGCCCAGGAGGAAATTATCGATGCGTTGTCCGTCGGCATCCTCGGTCACCAAAAGCCTCTGGCCCGACCGCCCAGCCGCAAGGGGCGCGGGAACAAGGTCAGGATTCACGGGTAAGGGTCGGTTAGAAAAGGGGTTTTTATCCATTCTTGGGTATACTATGCCTTAGCCTTATGTAAAAAAGGCCTGATGTACTGAATTCCGGACACTCCAGCCTTGGCCTTTTCCGTCCGATGAGTCCGTACACAGATTTAAGTTTTGTCCGTGGAGCACTCACCTGAGAATGCGGCCCGGCCTCGAAAGTCGATCAGAATCGAACCTATGAATTTGGCGGATGTTTCCAGTAACAGGATTCCTAAGCGCTCCCCTTCTAGCGCGGGGCTGCTTATTCGTTCCCCCATGTCCCCCCCTTCGATCAGCCCCCTGCTTCACGGGGGGCGGTGTTCTGCTCGGCTAAATAGGCCACTTCTGCCCCTTTCTCAGACGCTCTTTTGCCGACAGTAGATCGGCGTTATCCCCGCTAGCGCAGCGCAAAGCTGCAGCCTGGGGGTTTGTTTGGGAGAAGTCTGAATGAAACGCATGTTGTTTAATGCCACGCACTCCGAGGAGTTGCGTGTTGCTATTGTCGATGGCCAAAGGCTCGTCGACCTCGACATTGAAACCGCCGGCCGCGAGCAGCGCAAAAGTAATATCTATAAGGGCGTAGTTACCCGGGTGGAGCCAAGCCTAGAGGCCTGCTTTGTGAACTACGGCGAGGAGCGGCATGGTTTTCTGCCGTTCAAGGAAATTGCCCGTGAATACTTCAAGCCTGGCGTCGATGTCGGCCGTGCGCGTATCCAAGATGCGATTGCCGAGGGCACCGAGCTTCTGGTGCAAATCGAAAAAGAGGAACGTGGGAACAAAGGCGCCGCGCTGACCACATTTATTTCGCTGGCAGGCCGGTATCTGGTGCTGATGCCCAACAACCCTCGGGGCGGCGGCGTCTCGCGCCGTATCGAAGGCGAAGACCGGCAGGAACTCAAAGATGCTATGGACCAGCTGGCCCTGCCCAACGGCATGAGCATGATTGCCCGTACGGCGGGAATTGGCCGAACGGTAGACGAGCTGCAGTGGGACCTCAACTACCTGCTGCAGCTCTGGAAGGCTGTCGACGATGCGCGCACCCTGCAGCCGGGCGCCTATCTCATTTACCAAGAGTCCAGCCTCGTGATTCGGGCAATTCGCGACTACTTTCACCCCGACATCGGCGAGATTCTTATCGATACCGATGACATCTATGAGCAGGCCCGGCAGTTCATGCTGCACGTGATGCCCGATCTCGCGCCGCGGGTAAAGCGCTATCGCGATGACATTCCCCTCTACTCTCGGTTTCAGATTGAGCATCAGATCGAAACAGCCTATTCGCGTATGGTCCAGCTGCCTTCGGGAGGTGCCCTGGTCATTGACCACACCGAGGCACTGGTTGCCGTCGATGTGAACTCGGCCCGGTCTACGCGGGGCTCAGACATTGAAGAAACCGCCCTGCGTACCAACCTGGAGGCGGCTGAAGAGGTGGGCCGTCAGCTTCGGCTGCGCGACCTCGGCGGGTTAATCGTCATCGACTTTATCGACATGGAGTCGGCCAAGGCCCAGCGCGAGGTAGAGCAACGCCTGCGCGATGCCCTCCACCACGACCGCGCCCGCGTGCAGATGGGCAAAATTTCGCGGTTTGGGCTCATGGAGCTCTCGCGTCAGCGACTGCGCCCTGCGCTTAATGAGGGGTCGCACATCACCTGCCCCCGGTGTAATGGCACGGGCGTGATCCGCGACATTGACTCCAGCGCCCTGCATATTCTGCGAATCCTGCAGGAAGAGGCCATGAAGGAAGGCACTGCGGCGGTTCATGTACAGGTTCCCGTAGAGGTCGCAAGCTTCCTGCTCAATGAAAAGCGCACCGACATTGCCAAGCTAGAGGCGCGGTTGAAGGTCACGATTGTTTTAATTCCCAACAAGTTTATTGAGACGCCCAACTACACCATCGAACGCCTGCGCCATGATGATCCGCGCCTGGAAGACACCAAGGCCAGCTATGCCATGGCCGATCAGCCAGCCTCCGAGTCTCCCTACGAGGCAAAGAAGGAAGATGCAGCTCCTGCAAAGCCACGGCAAGAGGCAGTGGTAAAGGGAATTACGCCGGCCACCCCTGCCCCGCAGCGAGAGGTCGTGGCAGAGACTGCGCCGTCCTTCTGGTCCAAGCTCTTTGCGTTTTTCAAGACAGAGCCTCAGACGCCCGCTAAGCCCAAGACAAGCGCACACAGCCGCCCTGCGAAAGGGGATACCAATGGCAGCCGCGGCGGCCGAGGGCAAGACCGCCGGCGGGAGCGCGATCGTGGTGAGGGCCGCAGTGGCGCAGTCAGCGAGCCGGGCCATGGTCATGGGAAGACGCGGGAACAGAGTCGAGAGGCACGAGAACCCCGCGAAGCACGTGAGGGGAGAGAGGGACGTAATGGCCGTTCCCAAGGGCGTGAGACCAAGGAGGCGCAAGGACGCGAGCCGCGGGAGCCCAGAGAGCCTAAACAGCCGCGGGAGCCCCGAGAGACGCGAGAGCCACGCGAATCCCGGGAGGGCAGCAACGGCAAAGACCGCGAGCCCAAAGACCGTCGTGAGCCTGCAGCACCCCCGCAGGGTCAGCCGCTTTCGCCCGCTGCAGCCGAGCTCGAAGTAACGTCCGAGGGTTTGGAGAACCCGGCCTTATCATCGCAGGCAGACTCTGGGACAGAGGCCTCGGGCAATGCAGAGCGCCCCCGCCGGCGTCGCCGTCGCGGAGGTCGTTCGGAATCTGGCGCGGGTACTGATCTCATCGCCGCAGAGGGGGCCGGCAGTCAGCTGCCCATCCCCGAGATGGCCACCGACCCCATCGTCGTTCCCAGCCTTCCAGAGTCGTCTGGGGTAGCGTCGTCGTCGGCCCCGCCTACCTATTCTGAAACTGAACCTGAAACCTCTCTGGGGTCCGCAGCGGGCTCCGAGCCAGAGACACCCCCCTCTGTGGTCGCAGCCAGCCCGTCTGTACCCCTGGAAGAAGACCTTGCCAAGGCCGGTCTTCAGTGGGTACAGACCGACCCGGAAAAGGCGATTGCCCTGCCGCAAGACCCAGCGGAATCACCCCCAGCCTTGGGCCGTCGGCTTAAAAGGGCTGCCCCCGTCAGCGCGGATGAGCCTCTCACCATGGTAGAGACGAAGTCGTGAGAACGATCTAACGCTTGGGGAAAATGTGAGCGAAGGCCATCGCATCATCCCCATCTCACCGGACGCCTTTCGTCGCAGAGAGGTTCCGGTGGTCAATGAGCAGCAGCCGTCTATAGACGACTCTGCCCCGCTTGCAGATCGTCGTGGTCGACCCCTGCGAGATCTGCGTATCTCGGTCATTGATCAGTGCAACTTTCGCTGTGGCTATTGCATGCCGAAGGAAGTCTTTCACAAAGACTATGTCTTTCTGTCGCGCGATGAGCTCTTGAGTTTTGCTGAGATCACCCGGCTGGCCCGGGTTTTTGTGGGGCTAGGGGTAGAAAAGCTGCGCATTACAGGCGGCGAGCCACTACTGCGCAAGGGGCTAGAAGAACTGATCGCAGACCTGGCAATACTCAAAACAATCAATGGGCAGCCTGTTGAAATCGCGCTCACCACCAACGGTGTACTGCTTGCGCAAAAGGCGCAGGCGCTGCGTGATGCCGGGCTTAATCGGGTTACCGTAAGCCTCGATGCCCTTGATCCCGAACGGTTCCGACAAATGGCTGGGCTCACCGACAGCAGTCCCGAACAAGTGCTTGCGGGAATTGCGGCAGCAGAGGCAGCCGGCCTCAGGGTAAAGGTAAATACGGTCATTCAAAAGGGCGTAAACCATGCCGAGATTCTTCCCATTGCCGAGAAGTTTCGGGAAATGGGCCCTACGGTGCGGTTCATCGAGTTCATGGATGTCGGAAACTCCAATGACTGGCATGCAGACCAGGTGGTGCCGTCGCAGGAGGTAATCGCACGCATTTCGCAGTCATTCCCGCTTGTGCCGGTGGGGCGCGCAACCCCCAACGAGGTATCGGAGCGCTGGCGTTATCGTGATCTACCCCATGTAGAGGTAGGGGTGATCTCTTCTATTAGCAAACCCTTTTGCGGTGAATGCTCGCGTGCGCGAATCTCCTCTGAGGGGCTTCTCTACACCTGCCTATTTGCCTCTTCGGGATTTGACCTGCGACAGGCAGTAAGAGCCCAGCCCGATGATGCCGCGCTTAGCCAGATGATTCAAAAAATATGGCGCCAACGGGAAGACCGGTATTCCGAGCTCCGGGATGCCTTGCTGCGAGAAAAACAAAATCTCCCGCAGGCGCGGGCGAAGGTAGAAATGAGCTATATCGGAGGCTAATCGATTATCGCTTGATAATCTTTAACGGACCCGGAAGTGAGGCATAGTAGGCAGCCAAGTTGGCAATTTCTTCTTTGGTAAGCGGTGCGGCCATGCCGGCCATGATGGCATTTTTTCTGGCGCCCGTTTTATAGTCGGTGAGCGCCCGAACCAGAAAGTCTTCGTACTGACCGGCCAGAACGGGGTAACTGGGATCAATTGCCTTTACACCGTCTGCGCCATGGCAGGCCACACAGGCCTGAGCTGCCTTTTCTTTACCAAGAGCAATATTACCCGCATGGGCAAAGCCCATAGACAAGCCCAAGCAGGCAGCCACAAGGCCCCCGGGCAAAAGACGCCTTAACGCACCGCTGACTGCAAACATGTCTGATGTCATTTTCTATCTTCCCCGGTAGTTAGCGCGCGCCGCCGCGGGCATAAAAGGCCGCAAGGTCTGCAATGTCCTGGTCTGTGAGGGTCTTGGCGATGGCCACCATGCTGGGATGACTGCGTTCACCCGAACGGTAGGCGTTCATGGCAGAAACGATATAGGCCTCGCTCTGGCCGGCAATTTTAGGAACGCGGTAGAGATGCGGAAAAGCCGTTTTGTACTCTGGGATGCCATGGCATCCTATGCACATAGAGTTCTTCTTTGCGCCTTCGGCAGCGTTTCCTGCAGCCGAGGCGGGCAGGGATACAACAGACCCGACCGCCAAAAGCAGCCCGCAGCCAATGCCCGCCACAGATGTCTTTATTGTCATGTTGCCCCCCTAATATTCAGACTCGCGCATATTACCAGAGGCGCCCTCCTACGTACCCGCTTGCGGCGCAGCACTACTGGTCAGAGGGCTCATGACTCATTGCCTTGCGACCGCCCCTAGACCTTTTAACAGAAAACCGTTGAGCCGACGCACAAAGCTGGCGGGGTCTTCCGGTTGGCCGCCCTCCGAAAGGAGAGCCTGGTCATGCAGTAGCCATACCAGGTCGCGCAGTGTGTCTGAGATGCCCTCGGAAACGGCCTGACCATCGCTGCCCACAATCTGACCTCCCCCCGCATCACTTTCGGCGATCAGGGCCAGCACCAAGGGGTGCTGCGGATTGAGCTCTAATATGGGCTTGCGGTCCGGTGTCTTCTGGCCAGAGGCCTTGAGCAGTCGCTCCAAATGCCCGCTCATGTCATGGTCTTCAGAGACCAGGCAGCAGGCCGAATCGGTGAGTCGCTGAGTAAGACGCACCTCTTTCACCTTATCTCCGAGAATCTTCGATGCCTTCTCTATGGCAGGTTTGGCCTTTGCCTGGGCATCCTTTAGGGCCTTTTCCTGCGCCTTGGCAGACTCGGGAGCCTCAGCATCTTTAACCTTACTGAGATCGAGCGCACCCTTGGCGACAGACTGAATCTGCTTACTGTCAAACTCGGTAAGAAAATTGAGCACCCACTCGTCTATGCGGTCGGTGAGCAGAAGCACCTCAATACCCTTCTTTCTAAAGATCTCGAGGTGCGGGCTTGACCGCGCAGCGGTCAGCGAGTCGGCCGTGAGCACATAGATCTTCTCCTGCCCGTCCTTCATGCGGGTGATATAGCTCTTGAGAGATACCTCTGGGGTATCGCCAGAAGACTGGGTACTCACAAAACGGGCAAGGCCTGCCAGACGATCCTTGTTCGCGAAGTCTTCGCCAAAGCCCTCCTTAATGCACTGCCCGAACTCCTGCCAGAAGGCCTTGTAGTCCTCGGGTTTGTTTTCTGCGAGGTCTTCGAGAAGGCTGAGGATACGCTTGGCACACCCCTCTCGGATCGCCTTGATATCGCGACTCTCCTGCAGAATCTCACGCGATATATTCAGCGGCAGATCGGCGGAATCTACAATGCCGCGCACAAAACGCAGGTAGTTGGGCAGCAGCTGCTCCGCATCATCCATGATGAAGACACGCTTAATGTAGAGCTTTAAGCCATGGCGTGACTGCCTATCGTAGAGATCGAAGGGCGCCTTGGTTGGCACATACAGAAGCTGGGTGTATTCGGTACGTCCTTCTACCCGATTATGGGTGTAGGCCAGTGGGTCATCAAAGCCGTGGGCCAGGCTCTTATAGAACTCTTTGTACTGTTCTTCGGTGATCTCAGACTTTGACCGCGTCCAGAGCGCGGAGGCCTGGTTCACCACCTCCCATTCGTCTTTTTCTTCGTACTCTTTTTTCTTCTCGTTCCAGTCGCGCTTTTTCATTTCGATAGGAAGCCCGATGTGGTCGGAGTAGCGCTTCAGAATCTCTTTGAGCTTCCAGTGCGACAACAGGTCGTCATGGCTCTTCTGGTCTTCACCCTCACCTTCAGGGGCCCGCAGCTTCAAAATAACCGCAGTGCCGCGGGCGGCGCGATGGGCAGACTCCAGGCTAAAGTCTCCCGTGCCATCAGACTCCCACCGAACCGCCTGGTCTGCAGCCACCCCCGCGCGACGCGTAAGCACCGTCACGTGCTGGGCAACAATAAACGACGAATAAAAGCCCACGCCAAACTGGCCGATGAGGGCAGAGTCTTTTGCAGAGTCGCCGGAGAGCTTGCTGAAGAATTCCTTGGTGCCAGAACGGGCGATGGTTCCCAGGTTAGCAATGACCTCATCGCGGGTCATGCCTATGCCGTTGTCTTCCACGGTAATCGTCTTTTCCTGAGGGTCAAACGACACCCGAATCTTTAACTCAGGGTCGCCCTCAAACAGGCCATCGTTGGACAGGGCCTCAAGCCGCAGCTTGTCACAGGCATCTGAGGCATTGGAAACCAGCTCACGCAGAAAGATGTCGCGGTTGCTGTATAGAGAATGAATCATGAGGTGCAAAAGCTGCTTCACCTCTGTCTGAAAGGACATGGTTTCTTTAGACATGCGTTACTCCATGGTCATATAGGTAAGGCCGTTAACGGCCTGCCGCAAGATGCTGGGCACGGGCAGGCTTCTCCAAGATTCAAGTCGGGAAGATGAGGGCAGAGCCCAGGATTTCAAGGGTCAGGGCTCAGCCTGCGGCGCCGCAAGCCCGCGGGGTCGGAACTTTAAGCCCAAGGGCTTGCCCTTGCGGGCGCGCTTGCCCACAAAGGGCAGAAGATCGTTACGCGTAAGCAGCTGCTCGGCCGGCTTACCCGACCGACCCTCTCCGCGCACCACGAGGCCGGAATCCGGAACCCAGGCGAGGTCAATCAGGCTGTCTTTAGAAGACTCTAGCTCCATGAGGCTTACCCCCCTGCCCCCCGTAGCCAGTTCTTTTACCTCGTCAAGACCGAAGATCAGCAGCCGCCCCTCGGCGGTGAGGCCTGCCAGGGCACCCTGAGGGCTTGGAATAAGCCTGAGAATACTGGGCTCGTCACCGGCATCAAGGGTCATAAACTGCTTGCCGCTGCGATTACGGCCAACCAGTCCCTCAAGCCGGGTAAGAAAACCTTGGCCGCGGACGGTGCCAACAATAAGAGCGGCTGAAGCATCTGCAGCAACAAAGGCCACGAGCCGACTGCCAGGCTCTAAGTCAATCATTGAGGTCATGGGCGCGCCATCACCACGGGCTCCGGGAAGGCCGGCAACCCCCACGCTGTAGCTTCGGCCGGTATTGGATAAGGCAACCAGGGCATCCACGGTGCGGCATTCGAAGGTGGCGTAGAGCGCGTCTCCTGTCTTAAAGCCAAAGGCCATTGGGTCGTGGCCATGACCCTGGCGGGCGCGCACCCAGCCATTGACCGAGACCACCACGGTAACCGGCTCGTCGAGCACCGGCACCTCCACCGTCGCCCGGGCCTCTTCTTTAATCATGGTACGTCGGTCATCCCCAAAGGTCTTGGCGTCTTCAGAAATTTCTTTGCCGACCGCTTTCTTTAGTGCCTTTTCGTTTTCGAGCAGCTGCCTTAAGCGTTCGGCCTGCTCGCGAAGGTCTGCGAGCTCCTTTTCGATCTTAATAGCCTCAAGTCGGGCGAGCTGCCGCAGTCGAATCTCAAGAATATCTTCTGCCTGTGCCTCGGTAAGCCCAAACTGGGCCATGAGTGCCGGCTTGGGCTCATCGCTTTCTCGAATGACACGAATCACATCATCAATCCGGGCCAATGCGATGGTGCGACCTTCGAGGATGTGAATGCGTTTTTCGGCTTGGGCAAGTCGGTGGGCCGAACGCCGACGTACGGTCTGCACGCGAAACTGCAGCCACTGGCCCAGAATATCGGGCAAGGACAAGGCCCTTGGTCGCCCCTCAAAGTCAACGGTCACTAGGTTCATGGCCACAGAACTCTGCAACGAGGTATGGGCCAGCAGCAGCGTGACGAACTCGTCACGATCCAGCCGCGAGCTGCGCGGCTCAAAGACGAGCCGCACTGCAGCGTCTTTTCCCGATTCGTCGCGCACCGACTCGAGCTGACCCAGGATAAGCTGCTTGGTCTGCTGCTGGTCTGGAAGCAGAGACTTCTTGCCGGTTTTCACCTTGGGATTGGTGAGCTCTTCGATCTCTTCCAGTACCTTCTGGGCCGACACGCCGTGCGGTAGCTCGGTAACGACAAGCTGCCACTGGCCGCGGGCAAGCTCTTCGAAGATCCACCGGGCACGCATTTTCAGCGAACCCTTGCCCGCGGTGTAGGCGGCGGCAATTTCCTCGGGGGCAGAGATCACCTGGCCACCGCCTGGAAAGTCTGGGCCAGGCATGAGCCGCATCAGGTCGGCCATAGAGAGATCGGGCGTATCGAGCATGGCCAAGGCGGCGGCGGCAACCTCACGCAAGTTATGCGGCGGAATCTCGGTGGCCATGCCCACGGCAATGCCAGAGGCGCCATTGAGAAGACAGACCGGTAGCCTAGCGGGCATTCGTAGCGGCTCGGTCATTGAGCCATCGTAGTTCGGGCCGAAGTCAACGGTGCCCTCATCGATTTCGGAGAGCAACAAATCGGCAAACCGTGTCAGCCGCGCCTCGGTGTACCGCATGGCGGCCGCACCATCGCCATCGCGCGAGCCAAAATTCCCTTGGCCGTCAATAAGGGGGTAGCGCACCGTGAACCCCTGGGCCAGGCGCACCAGGGCGTCATAGGCAGACTGGTCGCCATGCGGATGGTATTTGCCCAGCACATCTCCGACCACCCGGGCCGACTTCACGGGCTTGGCATTGGCGGCCAGCGACATACGGTCCATCGCGAAAAGAATGCGCCGCTGTACGGGCTTCAACCCATCGCAGAGATCGGGAAGCGCGCGGCCTTTTACCACCGATACCGCGTAGTCGAGATAGGCGCGCTCGGCAAAATCCGCAAGCGATATCGATTCGCCATCGAAAGAGATTCCACCAGGACCAACGGACTGTGGCGGTGAGGGAGGCTGCAATCCTGCCTGCAGATCTGCCTGCGCGAACAAGTCGAGCGTGGGGTCTTGCGAATGCGGTCCCGGCATTAGATGTCTACCTCGGCCTGATGACCTTTTTCTTCTAACCAATTGCGACGCGAGGCTGCCTCGCCTCTGCCCATGAGCAGGTTGAACCGCTGCCCCGTCTCGCCCACCGACCAGGCACCCAGGCTGATAGGCAGAAGCCGCCGGGTGTCGGGGTTAAGCGTGGTCTCCCAGAGCTGCTCGGCACTCATCTCGCCCAGGCCCTTAAACCGCGAGATACTCCAGGCCGTTTCTCTAAGCCCCTCTTGCCTAAGCTTATCAAGTACGTGGGTGAGTTCACCCTCATCAAGCGCATAGATCTTACGTGCAGGCTTCTTGGCACGGGCCTCAACATCGACCCGAAACAGCGGAGGCCGGGCCACAAAGATGTGGCCGCGGTCGATGAGCTGCGGGAAGTGCCGAAAAAAAAGCGTGAGCAGCAGTACCTGAATATGGGCACCATCGACATCGGCATCTGAGAGAATGCAGACCTTGCCATAGCGCAACCCCGAGAGATCGACCACGTCCTGCGGGCCATGCGGGTCCACACCCAAGGCTACCGAAATATCGTGCACCTCCGCATTGGCAAAGAGCCTATCGCGCTCAGCCTCCCAGGTGTTCAATACCTTGCCGCGCAGAGGCAGAATGGCCTGAAACTCTTTGTCACGGCCCATCTTGGCCGAGCCGCCGGCGGAGTCGCCCTCTACCAGAAAAAGCTCGTTACGCGCGAGGTCGGTGGACTCGCAATCGGTAAGCTTTCCCGGCAATACAGCAACCCCGGAGCCTTTTTTCTTTTCAACCTTCTGGGCAGAACGCTGTCGTGACTGCGCCGCGCGAATAGCGAGCTCGGCAATTTTTTTTCCAGCCTCAAGGTCGCGATGCAGCCAGAGCTCAAAGGGCCCTTTGGTCTGGCTGGCCACGAGGCGCAGCGCATCGCGACTCGTGAGTTTTTCTTTGGTCTGGCCCTGAAACTGCGGGTCAAGCACCTTTGCAGACAAGATGAAACTCACCCGCGCAAAGACATCCTCGGGTAGGAGTTTGACACCCTTGGGCAGCAGGCCATGCTGATCAACAAAGCCCTTGACCGCCTGAAAAAGGCCATCGCGCAGTCCTGCCTCATGGGTACCGCCAGCTGTCGTGGGAATGAGGTTGACAAACGACTCGCGCACCACACCACCCTCTTGGGTGAAGGCGAGTACCCACTGGGCTCCCTCGCCTTCGGCAAAGGTGTCATCTGCTTTGCCCACGTAGCCTTCGTGGCTCCATAGGGGCACTACCAGCTCGGCATCGGCAAGCGACTCGCTAAGGTAGTCTTGAAGGCCGCCGGTATATTTCCATTGCTCAGTCTGCCCGGTTTTCTCAGACAACAGGATCGTGGTGACCCCTGGCAGCAGCACCGCACGGGCCTTAAGGCTGCGAACAAGCTCTTGGTGCGGAATAACACGGTCGTCGAAATACTTCGGGTCTGGCCAGAGCTGTACCTTTGTGCCGGATCGGCTGTCTTTGAGCCTGGAGATTTTCTGCAGCGGCGTAACCACATCCCCGCCTGCAAAACCAATCTGCCACTCGGCACCATCGCGCCATACGGTAACGTCAAGTCGCGTTGACAGGGCATTGGTGACCGAGACACCCACCCCATGCAGACCGCCCGAAAATGCGTAGGCCCCGCCGGAGCCCTTATCGAACTTGCCCCCGGCATGCAGCCTGGTGTAGACAATCTCGACCACCGGCACCTTTTCCTCGGGGTGCGGCCCCACAGGAATACCCCGGCCGTCATCGGCGACGCTGACACTGCCATCGACGTGCAAGGTCACCAAGATAGTGCGCGCGAAACCGGCTAGCGCCTCATCGGCGGCGTTATCGATCACCTCTTGCAGGATATGCAAGGGGTTCTCAGTGCGGGTGTACATGCCGGGCCGTTGACGCACCGGTTCGAGACCCTTGAGTACCCGTATAGAGGATTCGTCGTAGTTAGATTTGGTCACACAAAAAAATTTTAAAAAGTTATCCCCAGGCTATGTGGAAAAAAACCGGGTTTGTTACAAAAAAATGACCCGCATTCGGGCTTGAGCTAGGGTGGTTAAAAAATGACCGCCTGAAAATTTTCATTTGACAAACGGCCAGGCTTTTTGTCCGCGTACCAATTTGTAAGACGCTAAACCCCGGCGCCATGCAGCGGCTTTTGCGAGACCAAAATACCATCTGCGTCGGCGTAGCACCATTCTCCGGGCTGCACCAGTACCCCTGCCATATCAATCGCAATGTCCTGTTGACCCAGGCCCAGCTTTGCTGCACGCCTAGGATGCGAGGCAATCGCCCAGATACCCACCTGCGCCTCGATAAGCTCGGCCAGGTCTCGCACACACCCATGCAGCACGATACCAGCCCAGCCTTTTGCCTGGGCAATCGCGGCGAGGTTTCCCCCTACCAAGGCGCAACGATCGCTACCACCGGCGTCAACCATAAGGACACGACCTTTACCCTGGGTCTCCAGGGTAGATCGCACCAGGGCATTGTCCTCAAAGCACTTCAGGGTAACCACCTGACCCGCCATTGACTCGGCGCCGCCATAGTTCTGAAAAACCGGCGGGAGGACCCGAAGAACCCCAGAGGCCAAAAGCGGCTCATGGGCATCGCAGAGGTCTGTGGTGGGCGCAGCTTTCATGCCGTTTCCTTTCAAAAGCACGTGAATTGCTGAAGAAGTATGCCCGAGAACATTCATGCCATGATTGCAGCTTTGGTTCTCACCGCGCCGAAGGATCCCCTGTGTCCCATCTTTTTTTGTTCTTACTTGGACTTGCCGCCCTCATCGCGGGCTCAGAAATGCTGGTTCGTGGCGCAAGCGGCCTTGCACTGCGGCTTGGTCTATCGCCTTTGGTAATTGGCCTTACCGTGGTCTCCTTTGGCACCAGCGCTCCAGAGGTGGCAGTCTCGGTGGAGGCTGCCTGGCGCGGTGCGACCGATCTCATCGTCGGGAATGTCATAGGCAGCAATATCTTTAACATCCTCGCCATCCTCGGGCTCTCCGCGCTCATCATTCCGCTGTCTGTGCATACCCAGGTTATTCGACAAGAACTACCGGTGATGATCGGCGCGGGGGTGCTGCTTCTGGTAATCGGCCAGGATGGTCGGATCGGCGTGATCGATGCATCCCTGTTGAGCCTTTGCCTAATCGTCTATACGGCGTTTCTGGTCGTGCAGTCACGACGAGAAGAGAAAGCCGCCAGGCAAGCCGATCTGCCATCAGACGAGGGCAGAGCCTCGCCGCCAGCCTTGTGGCTTTCAGTGGGTCTGGTGCTGGTGGGACTTGCCCTGCTTGTCTTTGGCTCGCACTGGCTGGTTGAGGCCAGCATTGCCTTTGCCAAGGCCTTGGGCATAAGCGACCTAGTCATCGGGCTTACCGTAGTGGCGGCTGGCACCTCTATGCCCGAGCTTGCTGCCTCTATTGCGGCGGCCCTCAAGGGCGAACGGGACATGGCGGTTGGTAATGTGATCGGAAGCTGCACTTTTAATATTTTCGGGTGCCTGGGAGTCGCAGGGCTGGTCTCTGGCGGTGGGCTTAGCCTGGCACCAGCGGCAATGACATTTGACCTCTGGGTGATGCTGGCAACCTTCGTAGCCTGCCTACCTGCCTTTGTCTCCGGAAGAGAGATTGCCCGCTGGGAGGGCGCAGTGTTCTTTGCCTACTATGTCTTTTATGTGGCCTATCTCATTTTGCATGCGCAGTCGCATTCTGCGCTGGGAATATTTTCGGATGCCCTAATGGGATTTGTGCTGCCCCTAACGGTGATCACGCTGGTGGTAACTATGCTCAAGCCCGCAAAACACTAGACTGCCACCACGGGTAGCCCCCGGGCGGGCATAAGGCATCGATCTCTAGGCTGGACACAGTCGCGCACGGGCCACTTCCATAGGGTCCTGCTTGCCACGAATCGGCTTCCAGGGGGTGGTCTCTCCCCCGGCCTCGCCAAGGCTTGCCCTGCCCGTTCCGCGTTTGCCGGTGAACAAGGCATAGGCCACTGTGCGCGCACGCTTTCCTAGACAGTCGATCTCCTCAACATGCCGCCGGGACAGGTGGCCGAGCAGGTCAGGATTTAAAAAGTCATGAATCACGAGAAACTTTCGGCCCTTCTCGGTTACCTGAACGGTGGCAAGGTCCACATAAGCAACCTTATACCGGTTGCGCTCAAGAATCAGATAGGCGGCCTCTGCACCTAAGGGCGTCAAAAAAAGGCCAACCAAGAGAAGGGATGAAAGGCGTAATCGCGTCAGCATTTCGGGGCAACCAGGTAGAACTCCACATTTCTGCATCGGCATTTGTGCGCAGTTATTAAGGCGCAAGCGGTTATTATTGAACCATGGTGATTAAACCGCGAAGCCTGGAAGAGATTGCTGCAGAGCAGGAGTCTGCGGTTCCACTCGTGCCGGGCGCGCCCGCAGCAGCAGCGTCGGCCCCGGTGCCACCGCAGCCCGATCTTCCTCCCATCCCGCCGCAGGCGCTCACCCCGGGTCCGACCAAAAGGCCAGGGCCATCCCAGCCAGCCCGAGGTGCCGACTGGTTCGAACCTCCCGAGGCAGACACCGCCGGCTCTAAACTTACGGCCGGAGCCGGCGGCCCCGACGCCGAACCAGATCTCTGGGATCCCTACCCCGCTGGTCCCTACGATGCCAACCCCATGGCAGACGGCTCCCCGCTGAGCCCACCTCTGGAAGACGAGGACGGGCCGCGCAGGTCGAAGGTGCTCTGGGTACCGCCTGAGGAGCCTACCGATCCGGTTACCCGCCTTCGCAACTGGGGCATAGCCGTAGGTGCGGTCTCAGCAACCGTTGCCGTCATCTGGCTAGGATTTAACCTTACACGTCTGTTGGAAACAGAGCCTGCCAAGGCAGTGCTCAGCCTGTTTTCTAAGGCCGTTGCCCCTCCGCAGCCTATACGGGTCTCGGTTACCCTCATTAATCAATGCCCCTTTCACGAGCGCGCATTCATGGCAAAAGTAATGCCAGACGGGCCAACCGCGGAATTCGCCGATGGTAAGGCCAGTCTTCAGGCACTGCCCAATCAGCGCATCAAGCTTCTTGCCAATGCCCGTTTTCCAGACTTCCATTACGACACTGGCTCGATTCCTGTAAAGCCTGAGGTCACCCTCACCGCAAACTGCGACAGCATGGAGGAGCGTGCAATGGCAATATCAGAAAGTCTGCGTGAAGCCTTTAAGAAATAACCTTTAGGAGAACTGCCATGAGCTACAGCGCGGAAATCAGCCGTACCAGTCCGACGGCGTTTTTATTCCTCATTGACCAGTCTGGGTCCATGGCAGACCCCGTGGGCCAGACCAAGATGTCGCGCGCCCAGTTTGTCAGCGATGCATTAAACCGGGTGGTGGTCAACCTCATTGCCCGATGTTCAAAGTCTGAAGGCGTTCGCGACTACTTTGAAATTGGTGCCATTGGCTACGGGGGCGCACAGGTTGGAAATGCACTGAAAGGCCCTTTTGCATCAAAAATCTTTCACCCGATTTCAGCCTTTGAGAAGAGTCCGATTTCGATTGAACAAAGGCGGCAGAAGGTCCCCGACGGCGCAGGCGGAGTGATCGAGCAGACCATTCAGTTTCCGATCTGGTTTACGCCCCAGGCCGATGGCGGCACCCCTATGCGCAAGGCGCTGCGAATCGCTGCGGAGTCGCTGGCGGTCTGGTGTGATGACCATGCGGAGTCCTACCCCCCCACGGTCTTACATGTCACCGATGGAGAGCCCTCCGATGGCGACCCCGAGCCGGTGGCAGAGCAGCTGCGTCAGATCGGCACCAACGATGGCGACATCCTGCTGTTCAACCTGCATAGCGGCCAGGCCAAGGGCAGTCCGCTTAAGTTTGCAGACGATGAAAACCATGTGATCGACCCTTACGGCAAGAGCCTGTTTCGCATGTCGAGCGAGCTTCCCGCTGCGGTGGCCCAGGCCGCCCGAGAAAAAGGCTATCAGGTGTCACCCCGTGCCCGAGGCTTTTTCTTCAACGTCGAGCCAGTCGAAGTGGTGGAATTCTTCGATATTGGCACACGAGCCTCCTCACAATCCCTGATGCTGCGTTAAGCCTCTATGCGGGTAGTTCGTAGCCTTACCTTCCCGAAGGATCCCGATTACCCCGATGCCAACGATGACTTCTTTTTCTGGACAGCGGAGGGGGTTGCATGCGCCATGAGCGATGGCGCCAGCGAATCGTTTGATTCGCGTACCTGGGGCAGGCTGCTCTGTCAGGTCTTCACCCAGACCTTCTCCCAGACTCCAACCCCTACGCTTAACGACGCGGCCATTCACAGCATCGTTATCCAGGCACGGAAAATGTTTTTGGGAATCGTTGCCCAGAGGAAGCTGTCATGGTCGCAGCAGGCGGCCTTCGACAGAGGAAATTTCTCCAGTATTCTGGGTCTGGTCGATGCCGGCCCGGATGTTCTGGTCCTTGGCATTGGAGACACTGTGGCGCTTTGGAAAGATGCCAGAGGCCAGATACAGAGTCATGTCCTGCAGACCCCGGATGAATTCAAAAAGCACCCCGTGCTTTTGTCCTCCGATGCGCGCGGAGACAGCGTGGTCTTTGAACGCGAGCGCAGCCGATGGTCGGTCAGGCGACTGCCCAAAAGCGAAATACTGGGACAGCGTATGTTCCTCATGACCGATGCCCTGGGCTGCTATGCCCTGGAGCGCGCCATCGGCGGAGAATGGCCGCAGTGTGAAAAGGCATTAAACCTTCCTGAGGACGATTTTCGCTACTGGATCACCCAGTCGCGCTTGCAAGGCAAGATGCGTAAGGACGACACCACCCTGGCTGTCGTAGACCTCAGGTAATGGCCGTCGCCCTGCCTAACCTGGAGCAGTACCTGCGCGCCCTGCAGCAGCCGCCGCGACAGGTATTTGCAGACCCCCATCTGCATGAAGCAAAGATTGAGACCAATGCCCTGGGCATGCCTCGGGCGCGTTCGGGTAACTTCGCACTGGTATTTAAGGCAACGGCCCATGGCAAGGTCTTGGCATTACGCTGCTTCACGCGGGTATCCAAGGAAATTGAACAGCGCTACGGCGCCATCGCAAAGGCAACCCGTGCGGCAAACCGCTCCCTGGGAAGGGAGACCTTCGTAGCCTTTGACTACGAGCCGCAGGGCATGTTGGTGGAGGGCAACCGGGTACCACTGGTAAAGATGGCCTGGGCCAAGGGCCAGACCCTGGGAGACTATCTGGCCATTCATCACAAAGACACGCTAAAAATCCGGCAGCTACGACTATCGCTGCGTGAACTCTGCACAGACCTTCGCAGACTTGAGATCGCCCATGGTGATATACAACTCGGCAACATTCTGGTCAGTCCCGAGGCCGATAGCCTCACGCTTATCGACTATGACGGCATGTTTGTTCCTGAACTCTCAAGTCTCAAGGCCTCTGAGCTTGGCCATGTGAACTTTCAGCATCCGCTGCGCAACGAGGGCTTTTTTAACCTTCGCCTCGACGACTTTGCCTTCATTGTGCTTGACCTGTCTCTGCACCTACTGGAGGCCGTACCCGAGATCTACGACCGCACCTACAGCGATGAAGAGGGCCTTGTCTTTCGCGGAACCGACTTTGCCGACCCCCTTGCCTCACAGACATTCGGCATGGCCGCGCGGGTTGCCAGTCTGAGCGTGCCCGTTAAGCAGTTCGCCCTCATCTGCATGGCCCCGATTGATCGGGTGCCGCGCGCAGAGGACTTTTATCGGGGGAATGTCCCTGTCAAAGACCTGGCCGCGGCCCGCCCCGCCAAGCCTGTCAGCACTGAGCCGGCTGCCTCCCGATCGGCCCAGCCCCCACCACCGAAGGTCTACCTGGGATCATTCGAAGTGGTTGCTGCGGCAAGCTTCTCCAAGGTGGCTCGGTTGGTTGGCAGGCGGATCGAACTCATTGGCCAGGTCGTAGAGGTACGCGCCGGAAAGACCCGGTTCGGCTCGGGGCTTGCCCTGCGGCCATATATTTACATCGACTTCCAGGCCCTATCCAGTGGTAATGTCGTGCGTGTGAAGATTCTGCCGGAACTCCTCGAAACCCCCGGACTCGATAGCAGGTTCTTACCAAACTATGCCTGGGTGGGGCAGTGGGTGGCGGTAACCGAGGTGGTCCAGCCGATTCACTACCTTTCGCACCCTTCTTTCTCCGGAGGTATCGGGGAGGCCAGCCTCGTAGTCAATAGCCCCGCGCAGATCCACCGCATACCCGTGGAAGAGGCCCGGTTCCGGCTTGCCGGGAATAACCAGGCTGCCAAACAACGGCTCAAGACGCGGGCTGTCTCCACCCGGCTGCCCCGACACCGCAACCAGCAGATCCTCGCGCAGATCAAACGGTCCTAAGGGGTAGACTGGATGGGCGCGCGAATACTTCTTGGCGGAAAGATCACAATCCTCTAGGCTTTGACTCATGACCAACGTCACCCTGCTTCTCGAGATTCTCTTTATCGCCAGCATTGTTCTGGTGACCCTGTTTTTTCATATTCGGTTCGACCGGTTCAGTGTGGTCCACGGCCCCGAGGTGCTCACCACCATGGGCATTCTTGGCTGCTTTACCGGAATCACCGTAGCTCTTTTCGGCTTTAACCCCAATGACATTCAGTCTAGTGTGCCCAGCCTTCTGGGGGGCATCCGTACCGCATTCTGGGCCTCTCTCGCAGGCGTCTTCGGCGCGCTCACGCTGCGCTTTGCCCAGCGGTTTCGTAAGGTGCGCCAAGAGATCGAAGAAGAAGACGGCCCCGCAGGAAACGCCAGTCTCAACGATGTGGTCGTGGCCCTACAGGGTCTGCGGCGGGCGATAACCGGCCCAGAGCCCCAGAGCCTCAGCAGCCAGATTTCGGGGGGGCGTGAAGAGGCCAATGCCCAGTCAGAGGCGCTCATTGCCGAGTTCCGTAGCTTTGCCACCCACATGGTGGAGAACAACCAGAAGGCGATCGTGCAGGCGCTCGAGTCGGTGATTCGCGACTTCAACGAAAAGCTCAGCAGTCAGTTCGGCGACAACTTCAAGCAGCTCAACCTCGCAGTGGAGCGCCTCGTGGTCTGGCAGCAGCAGTATAAAGACGAGCTCGATCTGCTTCAGGCGCGCCAACGCGAGGCTGCTGGCGAACTGGCCCAGGCTGCTGCCACCCTGCAGACCATCGTGGCCAGTGCTGGCCAGTTCGAGAAGGTCGCCCAGGCCTTGGCCGAACAGATCGAGTTCTTAAATAATGGCCGCGACATGCTTCTCGCCCAGCAGCGCGCCCTTGCCGAGGTGCTCGGTCAGATGAGTGCGGTAACGCCCACCTTCTCGCAGAAGGCAAGCGAGATGCTCACCCAAGTCGAACAAGGCCTGGGCCAGATCCGAGACAAGATCATTGCAGTCTCTGACGAAATGGCCGGTGAGATTCTCGGTGCCAACCAGGAGCTGCGCGGGCTTGTCGCCAACACCGCCAAAACCCAGGAAGAGGAACTCGCCCGCGTGCAGCAGGCCATGGCAAGGGCCACGGAGAACCTTGGGGTGCAGATGCAGCTGAGCCAGGCCGACTTCCGCAAGCAGATCAGTGAAGTCATCAGCCAGGCCCAGGACGAGCTGAAGAAAGGCCTACAGGACAATGCCCGCGTTATTAAAGAAGGGGTGTTGGCGCTCGACAAAGGCCTGCAAAAAGAGCTCAACGACGCCCTGGAGGCTCTGGCGGGTCAGCTCGCTGCCCTTAGCAACCGGTTTGTAGAAGACTACCTGCCCCTCACCGAGCGGCTGCGCGAGGTGGTGCAAATGGCCCGCAAAATCTAAGCGCCCTTAGACGCCATAGCCCCGCAACCCCCTCACCAGCCCCTCTCGTAACCGCTCCCTCAGGCCCCTGGTATGTCAGACAGCTCTGGTAACAACAGCCACTGGATTCCGCTAAGTGACCTCATGATGGGCCTGATGATGGTCTTTATGCTGCTGGCAGCCCTGTATATGACCCGGGTTGAGCAGACCACCACCTTGATCGTTAAAGAGTATGAGATCACGCGGGAAGACCTGCACCGTGCCCTGCAGAGCGAGTTTGCAGAAAACTTTCAGGAATGGGATGCAGAGCTTCTGGGGGATATGACCATCCGGTTTAAGAATCCCGAGGTTCTCTTCAGTACCGGATCCGACCAGCTCAGACCGCTCTTTCAGAACATTCTCAAAGACTTCATTCCCCGCTATATCGCCATTCTTACCAGCGAAAAGTTTATCGACACGGTGAAAGAGGTGCGTATCGAAGGGCATACCTCCACCTTCTGGTCTGCCGCGCCATCCCGACTCGATGCTTACTTTAAGAACATGGCGCTGTCTCAGGCGCGAACGCGTTCCACACTAGAATATGTCATGCAACTGCCCAGCGCACGGGTCCAAGAGGCCTGGCTTATTGAGCGCCTGACTGCCAATGGCCTTTCCTCATCGCGGCCAATCCTGAGCCAAGGCGAGCGCATTGACGAAGCGGCCTCTCAAAGGGTGGAGTTTCGAATCGTTACCAATGCGGATGAGCGGCTGGCGAAGATCGCACGGTCCATCGCAGCCCCTGCAGACTGATACTGACTGCACAATGAAGCTCAGCAACTTTCTAGACCACCCCGCCCTCAACCAGTTGCGTCTCTCTATGGGCGCTGACAGCATGGCCGCCCCTCCCCGCGGATGGACCCCTCGGCTGCTCGACGCCGAGGCGGTGATGCGGCTCGGGCAGCCTGAGTCTGTGCCACCAGCCGAGACGGGGGTGGGACCGGGTGCGCCCTCCGCGCGGCGAATGAAGACCGCGCCTAAGGTGCCTGTGCACTACAGCCGTGACCGGACATCTTCGAAAATCCTCAATCCCATTGGCCTGCCCAAAGGCGCCCTGGCCGATGACCTGCCGGAACCGGAAGTCCAGGCCCAACCAGCCGCCCCTTCGGCTCCTCCTGCTCGGGCGGCGGCCCCCCCCCACCAGGCCGTTGCCCTGAGCCCGCCAGCCGTCACCATCCCGACGCCTAAGGAGCAGCCCGAAGCCGCCGAACGACCCGCGAAACCCTCACAGCCTGCCGAGCCCCAGCAGCACGAACGGCGCCGACGCCGAAACCAAGATGCACTAAATCGGCTACGCAGCCTTCAGGGGGACTAGTTCAGGGCAGACCCATACCCTTTTTTGAACTGCCAGGGCCGGGCTTCGGCTTACGCTGAGGCGTCTGGCCGATGCACCAAAAGAGCAACCCTCTGGCCATCAAGCACGTCCATGGCGAGAGACGCCTCAGTGGAACGCACCAGAAAGTAGATCGAGATAAGCCCAAAGAGCAGACCCTGGCTGACTTCTTCGAAATACAGCGCGGCGCAGGCCGCGATAAACAACAGGAAAAAGACGCCCCCAAAGAGCCGCTGGGTGCGCTCGTGCCGGGCACGAATAGGGGAGATGAAGGCCTCGTAGGCCTCAAAGCTCATAGGGCTATCTGCGGTGGTCAGGTCATGCGCCAGGTTCATTCTTATCTTCCTCTCATTGGTAAAACTCCCGATAGGGATCCGCACGCGTACATGGCACTGTGTGGTGTTGCGCAGTTACTTATAACGATACATACAGGAGCCAGTTATGACCCTTACCCATCGTGTCCTGCGGAGGTCTTTCGCCGCCATTATCGCCTCTGCGGCGATTTTCTCATTGCCAGCGGTTCAGGCTCAGCAGCAGTTCGTTAATGTTCTTACGGGAGGCCAGGCAGGGGTTTACTACCCGCTCGGGGTAGCGCTGTCGCAGGTCTACGCCAAGGCAATCCCCAATGTAAGGTCCACCGCACAGGTTACCAAGGCCTCGGCTGAGAACCTTAATCTGATTCAGGCAGGCCGCGGTGAACTGGCCTTCACCCTGGGTGACGCCCTGTCGGATGCCTGGAATGGTGTGGAAGATGCCGGATTCAAGACCAAGCTCGATAAGCTTCGGGGGCTGTCGGCGACCTATAACAATTACATTCAGATCGTCGCCAATGCCGAGTCTGGCATTCGAACCCTTGCAGACCTCAAAGGAAAACGGTTGTCGGTAGGCGCAGCGCGTTCGGGCACCGAACTCAATGCCCGTGCGATCTTCCGGGCAGCGGGGCTTACCTACAACGACCTTGCCAGAGTGGAGTACCTGCCCTTTGCCGAGTCAGTAGAACTCATTAAGAACCGCCAGCTCGATGCCACCCTGCAGTCTGCGGGTCTTGGGGTTGCCTCTATTCGTGACCTGTCTACCGCAATTAAAATCGTGGTTATTCCCATCCCTGCCGATGTTGTTGCCAAGGTGGGTAATCCTGCCTACCAGCCTTCGGTAATTCCAGCCAATACCTATACTGGCCAGACCACCGACATTCCCACGGCAGCAATTCCCAACTTCCTGGTTACCCATTCGGGTGTGTCTGACGAACTTGCCTACCAAATGGCCAAAGCCCTCTATGACAACCTTGACACCATGCACGCCGCCCACAATGCCGCAAAGGTCATTCAGCGGCCCAATGCCACAAAAGGAATGCCCGTGCCGCTCCATCCAGGCGCTGAGCGGTACTACCGCGAAGTAGGTGTTCTGAAGTAAGCCCTCGAAAGTCTGTGTTCCCGCCCCGCTCTCCCGAAAGGAAGGCGGGGCGTTTCTCTAAATGGGCCTCCCGGTAGGCAGATACGTGACAGATTCCGCGCTCGGTAGTTACTTCACGCAGAACAAGACCAAGCCTATTTTCTGGGCAGCCGTCGCTTTCTGCCTTTTCCAGCTTGTCATGTCCTCGTTTCACCCGCTCTCAAGCCAGGTGATTCGCGCCTTTCATGTAGGTTTTCTGCTTCTTCTCATCTATCTAATCTATCCCGCATCATCGCAAGAAGGCCGCCGCGCTGGCCCCGTGTCATGGCTATTGGCCTGGGTAGGGTTTGGACTCAGCTTTTATCACTGGATCTACGAGGCCGACCTAACCGTGCGTGCCGGCGAGCTCATCGCGGCAGACTGGGTGGTGGGAATTATCACTATCGTGCTGGTATTTGAGGCTGCCCGACGCGTCATGGGGCTTGGACTACCCATCATCTGCGCGATTTTCCTGGCCTATGCCACGTTTGGGGAGTACCTGCCCGGCGCATTGGCCCACCGGGGCTTCGGGCTTGACCAAATCGTGGGCACCCTGGGCTTTGGCACGGAGGGTATCTTTGGTACGCCCACGTATGTCTCTTCCACCTATATTTTTCTCTTTATTCTCTTCGGCGCTTTTCTCGAACAAGCCGGCATGATCCGGCTATTTACCGACTTCGCCATGGGAACAGTGGGGCATACGCGCGGCGGCCCTGCAAAGGTTTCGGTGATCTCCTCCGGGCTAATGGGAACAATTAATGGATCAGGCGTGGCCAACGTCGTTACCACCGGCCAGCTCACTATTCCCCTAATGAAGCAGTTCGGCTATCGGCCTGCCTTTGCCGGGGGCGTAGAGGCCACCTCAAGCATGGGCGGGCAGATCATGCCACCCGTGATGGGGGCGGTGGCTTTCATCATGGCCGAGACCATTAATGTGCCCTACCTCCAAATCTGCATCGCTGCGCTGATTCCCGCCTTGCTCTATTTCACCACTGCCTTCTGGATGGTGCACCTTGAGGCTGGCCGATGCTCACTGCTCGGGCTACCCAAAGACCAGTGCCCGGATCCCTTCGCTGCAATTAAGAAGCAGTGGTATCTCATCATTCCACTGGCAGGCCTGGTCGGCCTGCTCTTTTCTGGATTCACGCCGTTATTCTCGGGCAGTGTCGGCCTGGCGCTCACCATCATTTTAATATTCGGAGTCTGTGTTGCCTCCGGGCTGCCCAGTCTGCCACTGCGCATGGTCTTTTGGATTCTTCTGGGCATCGGCTGCTCGGGATTTTTTGCCTACGGGGTAGGCAGCTTTTTTGTTGTCATCTTTTTGCTCATCGGTCTGAGCTATGCCGTGCGCCAAGGGCAAGACACACGGTCGTTGGCGCTGAAGGCCATGGTGGAAGGGGCCCGGCACGCCCTACCCGTTGGCATTGCCTGCGCCCTGGTAGGGGTCATCATCGGTGTCATTAACCTTACCGGGGTTGCCGCCGAAGTGGGTGGCAAGGTCATCGGCATCGGAGAGCAGAGCCTCTTCCTGGCCCTTTTCCTGACCATGATCACCTGCCTAGTGCTTGGCATGGGCATTCCCACCATCCCCAACTACATCATTACCAGTTCATTGGCTGCGCCCATTCTGCTTGAACTGGGTGTGCCCCTCATCGTGTCGCACATGTTTGTCTTTTACTTTGGAATCATGGCAGACCTCACGCCGCCAGTAGCCCTTGCGGCCTTCGCGGCTGCCCCCATTGCCAAAGAACGGGGATTGAAGATCAGTCTGCAGGCCATCCGCGTTGCCATTGCGGGATTTATTGTTCCTTATATGGCCGTCTATAGCCCCGCGCTCATGCTGCAGTCAGGCACCTGGATCGATACCACCTGGATCGTCTTTAAGGCGCTGGTAGCCATTGGTATGTGGGGGGCGGGGGCTATCGGATTTCTCTTGGGGCCCCTGGCCTGGTGGGAGAGGCTCTGGGCAATTGGTGCCGCTAGCCTGTTGGTGGTCGCCCTGCCCATAACCGACGAAGTCGGACTCGGTCTGGTGGCCCTGTTTATAGCCTGGCACTACTGGCGGCAACGACGTATCGCAGCGGGGCAGATCGCACCCCCTACCCCGTAGGCTGGGATCACGCAGCGTGGCGACTGTAGTCAGCAGCGTACTGGGTATCTGCCTTGCCCTGGAGGCTGCCCTAAGCCCCGCCGGTACCGTATTTCTTGCAACCGATTCCTTTACGCTTGCCTGGACCCATTCCATTGAAAAGCAGCGCTGGGAGGAAGACTACCGCGTGGTCCGTGATACTAACGTGCGGGCAGGTGAAAGCAACGATGCTGGCCTACTGCTGATGCCTGTCAGAGCGCGCGTCAAGGGGTCTGGGGCTGGAATGGAACCAGGGCCCGATAGCCAGTTAATCGATGGCTGGTTCCAGTACCAACCGCCGCAGATAGCGCTGCCGTCTTTACGACTATCGCGGTCGTTTTTTACCGAAGACTTTAGTCTCTGCCTGACAAACGTTTGCCGGAATATGTCTGAAATATTACCTTCCGACGGGGAGGTTACCCTGCTCTGGGCCTGCGAAAAAACTTCGTAATCAAGACCCCACGACGCCAATTTTCCTGACAAAATCCCGGCCACGATGAAGAAGTTTGTGAGCAAGTGGCTGCCCGCACCCGAGACCATTCACTCCAGCCGCCTGCTGCGCTGGCTTGGACCTTTGCTGCATCGTCCCTGGCTCTGGCAGTTCAACCGCAGAACCGTACCTAAAAGCGTTGCGATTGGGGTGTTCTGGGGGTTTCTTATTCCGGTTTTGCAAAGCATCGGTGCTGTGGTGTGCGCCATTTTGTTTCGCGCCAATATTCCTGTTGCCATCTTTAGCACGCTGATATCAAACCCATTTACCTATGCGCCGATCTTTATTCTGGCCTACCAACTGGGAAATCTGATCCTCGGGCAGCCCCCCGACCCCGCTTCGATTGCGGCTATGGAAGACACGGTTCTACCGATTGAGCCTGCCTCTTTATTCAGCTGGCATGCCGTGGGCGATGTCGCTAAGCCTATGTTTCTGGGTCTGACTATCTTTGCCGTGGTGGGAGCGGTGGTCTCCTACCTGCTCACCATTGCCCTATGGCGGATTGTGATCACCGTGCGACTGAACAGAAAACAGCAACGTCAGGCAAAGGACAAAAGAACCGGGTCGCACACGGCCCAGAACGAAGACAGCCTCAGATAATCTGAGAGAAGCGCGCGCGGTCTCGATCGGCCTGTAGATACTTGTCAAAGACCATGCCAATGGCCCGTACCAAAAACCAGCCTGATTCGGTCACCCGAATTCCTGCCGGTTCGATGACAACAAGCCCATGCTCTGAAAGTTCCTCAAGAGACTCCAGCTCAGCAGCAAAGTAGCTCTTAAAGTCAATCAGATAGCTCGTCTCGAAGGCCTGAAAGTCGATCTCGCCTTGGCACATGACAGCCATAACCTGCTGCAGGGTTCGGGCGAAGGACTCTGGGGTCTGCATTGGTAGTCCATAGATCAGGTCGAGGTTTACCGACTCGAACCCGATCTCGCGAGCGCCCTCCACCAGGGCCACCACCTGCTCTGCCGGCTGCACCCTGTGCACAGCGCGTTGCACCGTGGGGTCGAAGTCTTGCACGCCAAAGCTCAGCAGATTAAAGCCCAGAGCAGCGAGGTGGGCAAGGCGGGAACGATCGACCGTTCTCGGGTCGACCTCGATAGAGTATTCGCCACCCGGCACCAGGTCGACGTTGCGCCGAATCATGGCCATCAGGTCCGACAACGCTGCATCGGACAAAAACGTGGGACTTCCCCCACCTAGATGCAACTGGCTAACCGTATGGCCACGGCCAATTCAGGTGGGGTTTCCACGTCCTCAGTGTGCCGTCATCGCCCCTTAACTGCTTTGATGAAGATCAAACCATGAATGCCCAGAGCCTTAAAGTAGCCTGTTCTAGCTGCAATCTACGCGAGCTTTGCCTTCCCGTTGGGCTATCGCAGACCGAACTCCATAAGCTCGACCACCTCATCTCCTCTCGACGAAAGATCAAACGTGGCGCTGCCCTCTATAGCACCGGTGAGGCGTTCTCCTCGCTTTTCGCGGTGCGGTCGGGCTTTTTTAAAACCCGCATCACTGCCCCTGATGGTAGAGATCAGGTAACCGGCTTTCAGATGATGGGCGAGATACTGGGGCTTGATGGCATTGTTAACGACCGGCACTCCTGCGATGCCATTGCGCTCGAGGACGCAGAGGTCTGCATCATGCCGTTTCATAAGGTTGAAGAACTGTCGCGAGAATTCAATTCTCTACAGCATCATGTCCACAAGATCATGAGCCGCGAGATCGTGCGCGATCAGTCTGTCATGATGCTTCTTGGCGGCATGCGGGCAGAAGAACGGCTTGCGGCATTTCTGCTTAATCTTGTTCAGCGCCTAAATGCACGCGGGTTCTCAAAGAGCGAACTGATCCTGCGCATGACCCGAGAAGAAATCGGAAACTACCTGGGCATGAAGCTTGAAACCGTAAGCCGTACCTTTTCTAAGTTTGTTGAAGATGGCCTGATCACGGTGCGCCAGCGGTATGTGCAGATAATTGACGCAGACGGTCTTCAGATCATCGTGAACGATCCAGCCTGCCGCAGGTAGCACCGAGCAAGGCAGGGTAGTTAAAAGGCAAGCTTTTCGGCCTCCAAGAAGGCCAGGCTGGTGTACTTACCGATGTTGCTATCAAAGCCAGCGGTGCGCTCCGCCCGAGCCTTTACCCTAGGGTCCTCAAGCACCAGGGCCTTGGCCGCCGACAGGTCTTTGCCATCCTCGACCGCCTTCAGACAGGTCTCCCAGATCCCCGAGAGTAACTCGGCATAGTCATCAAGTAACCCCTTTCCCGGGCGCCCATGCCCCGGAATCCAGATCTGATCTTTGGCCTTAAGGGTGTTGGACCTGAGGCCCTCGTAGTACTTGAACGTACCTGGGTAAGATCCGTCGTCAATATTGGCAATACGGTCTTGCATGGCCACATCGCCCACATAGGTAATGCCGTCTTCAACCACCTCCACCGATAGGTCGCAAGGGGTATGGGCAGTACCGTAAAAATGCATACGCAGCCGTGTGTCGCCAAAACGGAGTTCCTGGCCATGGGCTACCACCCGATTGGGCGGCACAATCTTCGTTCCCAGGGTGGCCTGGTTGGTCCACTGCTCCATAAGGCGCAGCCAGAGACTGCCCTCAACCCCTTTTATGATGCGCATGTTTTCCTCGAGGGCATAGATGGGCAGGCTGGGCCCATAGGCATTGACAAAGGCATGGTTTCCAAGCCAGTGATCACCATGGTAGTGGGAGTTAAACACGGCAACCACAGGCTTGGGCGTTACCTTTTTGATAACCCGAAGCGCCATTTCGCCAATCTGAACCGACCCGCCGCTATCCAGTATCACCACCCCTGCCTGGGTGACGACAAAGGTCATGTTGCACATGACCCCCTTATTTTCAGGCGTAGGAAAGCCATCCTTGGAATAGATCAGGTACACCCGCTCGGATAGACGCTCAGCAGGAAGATCGGGTACTTCCGGGCCGCGAATAAAGTCGTCCACCGAATCTGCAAACGCCCGCACTGAGGGAAACACCAGTGCCGATCCGGCGGCTGCGGCTGCGGAGCCGAGAGCAAGGCCCAGGCCCTTCCCAATCCAATGACGTCTCTGGCTATTCATCGCTGTCTCTCCCTTTTTTACCCCTCCACGCCCATCAGCCAGGCAATTACCGAGAAGCTCACAAAAGACACCACGGTAGTCATCAGGATAATACGGGCAATCCGGCTGTTATCCGCGCCAAAGCGCTCTGCGAGCAGAGAGACATTGCTCGCAGACGGCAGCGCCGCACACAACACCATAACTGCCAGGGTCTTCGGATCCGGGCCATAGGCTACGGAAATCATTGCCATGCCAAGTACCCATATGAGTAGGGGGTGCACCAACAACTTTAAAACCACGACATCCAGGTAGGGCTGATGCTGAAAATCGGCACGCTGGGCATAGACTGCGGAACGCCAGAGCACAGCCCCAATGGTAAAGAGTGCTACGGGAGAAGCGGCATGGCTTAAGAGCCCCACCAGCTTCTCTACCGGCGCATACAGACTGATTCCGAGCCATGAGAAAACCGCTCCCGCAACAATGGCAATCGGCATGGGGTTTCGCACAACCGCCTTCAAAGAAGAGACCAGCGTCGTCCAGGCCCCGCCCTTGTGATCCGACTCAGCCAGAGCGAGACAGCCAGACGAGATAATCACCATATCAATGGCGATCATGAGTATTACGGGCCCGGCTGCCTCGGCACCCATCAGCGTGACCAAGAGCGGCACCCCAATAAATCCGGCATTCGGAAAGGCAGCAGTGATCGCCCCAAAGGCCCCGTCCTTTAGCGAAAGCCCCTTACGACGCGCCCAGGCTACGGCCAGCCCCACCAGAATAAGGCCCGTGGCCAGATAGACCAAGGCTACTCGGGGATCTACTAATTTCTCAAACGGGGTTTTCGACCCAAACTCAAAAAGCATGCACGGAAGGGCAAAATACAGTACAAAGCCATTGAGCCCCGGGATTGCCGACAGTGGCACCATTCCCGCCCGCGCTGCAATGTAGCCCATCAACACTAGTCCGAAAAAAGGTGCCGTGACCAGGAAAATAGCGTCCAATCCTTCTCCCTTCGCGATTGCGGTACGCTTAGTCTTCTTCTCATTATCCCCCCTCAAAGGAATTGTTCATGTCCAGCCTCTCCCTTAGAAGCTTATTCAGTGGTGTTTTGCTATCCGCCCTGGTCCTTGCCAACGGCTGTGCATCTGCTCAGCAGCAACTCGGTGACGACAAGTACCGGCCATCGGTCGGGCAGGAAGGTAAGGACGTTATCTGGGTGCCCACCCCCGATGAAATGGTCAACCGAATGCTGATTACCGCCGGCGTTACCTCAGACGATCTCGTCTACGACTTGGGCGCGGGCGATGGCAAGATCGCCATAGCTGCAGCCCGTCAGTTCGGTGCCCAGGCCGTCGGCATTGAGTTCAACCCCGACATGGCCTCACTCGCCCAACGCAATGCCGAGCGCGCCGGCGTTGGGGGCAAGGTAAAGATTATTCGTGGGGATATCTTCGTAGAAGATTTCTCTAAGGCAACTGTGGTCACGCTCTACCTGCTGCCAGACCTCAACCTTCGGCTGCGGCCCATTATTCTGAAAATGAAGCCTGGTACCCGTGTGGTGTCGCACTCCTTTGACATGGGAGACTGGGAAGCCGACCAGAACATTCAAACCTCAGTCGCGCGTGGCTTCTACTGGGTTGTCCCCGCCCAGGTGGCCGGGGAATGGTCTCTGAAGCTTCCTGGCCAGTCAAAGCCCGCCCAGCTCAAGATCACCCAGAAATACCAGATGCTCCAGGGCACTATCACCATCAACGGCCAGACCATGCCCATAGAGTCTGCGCGTATGCACGGGGCCGAAATGCGGTTTGAATATCCTGCAGCAGACAAGAAATCCAAGGTGTCTGTTACTGCCACCGTCAGTGGTCGTCAGCTTTCGGGCCAGATGATTACCACAGCCCCCTCGGTGGAGTTCTCCGGGCAGCGTTAGCGGGCTGCTTTTTGAGACCCCCTTACAGTGATGCCCTGCTCCTGCCAGTAAAAAATTTTCTTAAGAATGCATTCCCCTATCTTCCAACTCTCTTAAAAAAGGCCCGTCCTCCATGTCCACCCCGTCCGACAACCCCAGTCTGATCTCTGAGCCTCAAAAAGTACTCAAGGCCTTGGCGGCAATTGCCATCGTGGTGGGAATCGTGGTCGGGGCCGGTATTTTCAAAACCCCGAGCATGGTGGCCGGTATCACCCAAGATGCTGGCTGGCTGGTAACGGTATGGGTCGCGGGGGCCGTAATCTCGCTTGCGGGTGCCCTGGTCTATGCAGAGCTCTGCACCCGGTATCCACATACCGGGGGCGACTATCACTTTCTTACCCGTGCCTTTGGTAAAGACGTGTCCTTTCTCTATGCCTGGGCAAAGGCCATGGTCATTAACACCGGTTCAATTGCCCTTTTGGCATTTGTGTTTGGTGACTACATGACCAGAGTATTTAGCCTCGGGGAATACTCCTCGGCGCTCTGGGCCTTTGGCATTGTGTCATTGCTAACAACAACCAACCTGGTGGGCCTGCATGCGTCTAGCCGCATTCAAACGGTTCTTGTCCTATTGCTGCTCAGTGGCCTAGCCGCTATCGTCGTGGCCGGATTTTCTGCGGCCCGCCCCGAAACCATTCCCACGGTTGCCTTTGCCACGACGCCGCCGATGGGACTCCTGGGTCTTGCAATGGTCTTTGTGCTTCTTACCTTCGGGGGATGGAATGAGGCGGCTTATATTTCGTCCGAGGTAAAGGGCGGGCCCAGGGCGATTGTGCGCGTTCTGGTCATCAGCCTGGCCGTCATCACCGGTATTTACCTGCTGGTAAACATCGCGCTTCTCTTGGGTCTCGGTCTCTCGGGCCTGGCCGCGAGCAAGGCGGCTGGCGCCGATGTTCTGGGTATCTTCTTGGGCCCCTGGGCTGAGAAAGCCCTGGGTCTGTTGGTGGCAATAGCAGCCCTCACCAGCATCAACTCCACCATGATCGTAGGGGCGCGCACCAACCATGCCCTGGGTAAAGACTGGGCATCCTTGCGGGGTCTAGGCCAGTGGCAGGCCGACCGGGGAACACCAGTCACGGCGCATCTCGTACAGGCCGCCATTGCCCTAGCCTTAATTGTCTTTGGTGCCTTCCAGGCCGATGGCTTTGAGGCCATGGTGGAGTTCACGGCTCCGGTGTTCTGGAGCTTTTTATTTCTCGTAGGCATTTCACTCTTCATTGCCCGCTGGCGCGATGTATCGGGTAGCACCACTGCAGCTGACATCTTTCGAGTTCCGCTCTACCCCATCACGCCAATCTTGTTCTGCCTAGCCTGCGGCTACCTTGCTTATTCCAGTATTAGCTACGCGGCAAGCAAAGAGGCAGTGCATATTTCTTTGTGGGTTATGGCCGTGGGCGTTGCTGCGCTACTCATTCTTAAGGGTCTGCGTGCCCGCAACAGTCAATCTACCGCAGCCGAGGGCGGCACTCCGCCTTAAACCTTGGTCTTTGCCTTAGTCTTTGTGGGCGGTAATGAAGTCTACGATGGCGAGCACCATGCCACCAATCAAAATAAGGGTGATGTCGATCTGGGGAAGCTTCACGACATAAGGCGTAAAAAAGGCCAAGAGAAGGGCGAGGCCAATAAGACCCCCCAGCTTGGTTTTCTTGGTTTCTACGGTACGCCCTGACTCGGCATCGGTGTTTTTGGTAGATGTCATTCGCTACTCCTTTGATCAAAGGTACGTACGAGCCAGCGCAAGGCCCGCAGCAACCGCCCATCCTGTAAATAAGGGCCTACCGCCTGTACCCCTAGCGGAAGGCCGTTTTCGCCGCTTAGGAAGGGAAGGTTCACACAAGGCAGACCGCCAAAGGTCCATACCGTTTGCATAATCGGGTTGCCAGTTGACGAGAGCCCCTCGGGCGCTGTGCCCAGGGCCGCGGGGCAGAGAATGGCATCGTAGATGTCGAAAAACTCCCCAAATGCATCTGTCACGTGGTCTATTCGGGACTGCGCCAACAGGTAGTCCACTGCCTTCATATCCTGGGCTTTTTCAAGCCGGGTCTGCAGCCCAGGACTTAGCTGCTGCCTATGGTGGTTCCATTCTCTGGTCAGAGACGCCGCAAGCTCAGACTCATAGACAACCGAGTGCCAGTCGACAGCCTTAGTTACCACATCGGGAAGAACCAGCTTGTCAATATCGGACACCATGAGATCTAAAAATGCCTCATAGGCCTCGCGGGCATCGGGCGCCACCTGATCCCACCACGGGGTATGCACGAAGCAGAACCGCGGAGGAATCGGAAAGTCTTCTCTGCAGATATCGTAGAAACGATGCGGGGCCCGCCCCTTCGAGGCAGGATCGCGGCCATCATCGCCCGCCACAACCTGGGCCAGGGCAGCCATATCTTCCAGGCTTCTACCAAAAAACCCCACCTGGTCTAGGGAAGGCGCTGTCTCGAAGATGCCGGTACGCGGAATGAGCCCGAAACTCGGCTTAAACCCATAGACCCCACAAAAGGACGCCGGCCGAATAACGGAACCGTTGGTCTGCGTACCTACGGACACCGGTACAAATCCCGCTGCAACGGCCGCGGCAGATCCGCTAGAGGAACCGCCCGGTGTATGGGCTGGGTTATGGGGATTGCGCGTCTTGGCAGGGTGAAAGGTCGCGAACTCCGTGGTGGCCGTCTTTCCAAGAATGACACCGCCAGCGCGCCGAATCCGTCGGGCAACGGTGGCATCGGCAATGGCATAGCGCCCCTCATAAATGGGGCTGCCGTAGGAGGTGGCAAAATCTTCGGTATCAATAATATCTTTGAGCCCAACAGGAACCCCATAAAGGGCACCTGGCTGCTGGCCAGACTGCTTTACCTGTTCCAGCGTGTCAATCTGGGCATTGCGCTCTGACTCACCCAGAGCAACAAAGGCAGCGACCTCTTGATCTGCCTTTTCAACAAACGCCCCATGCGCGGCCAGAGTACTTCTAATATCAAGACGACCCGAAACGAAGCCAGACCTCCAGTCTTCGATCAGAAACTCGGTCGTCGACTTGGCTCCTGACATTAGAGGCTCTTGAAGATGCTGGGATCTACCACCGACTCGTCATTGGGGTCGTAGGGAATCTCCTGTGCCTGGCCAAAGAACTGGTCTGGCAGATAGGTGACCAGGCTGGGATAGACATAGGTAAGCGCTAGGGTAAGAATCACCATGCCCACGAACGGAAAGCAGCCCTTAAAGATGGTCCACAGCTGCAGGTCTCGCGGGGCCACCCCTTTTAGATAATACGCCGACATTGCCATGGGTGGCGTTAAGAATGAGGTCTGCAGATTAATGGCAATGAGGATGCCAAATAGAATGGGATCGACGTCAAATAAGGGCAGCAGCGGCAGGAAGATCGGCACAAAAATAACAATAATTTCCGACCACTCAAGAGGCCATCCCAAAATAAAAATAATCAACTGCGCAAGCAGCAGAAACTGCACAGGGGTGAGGTCAAGCGCCATGATGGCATCTTTAACAATATGCTCGCCGCCTAGGTACGAGAACACCGACGAGAAGGTGGCCGCGCCCACGAATAAAAAACAGACCATGGCGGTGGTTCGGGCCGTTAGATAAACCGACTCACGAAGACGGGTCCAGCTAAAGGCACGGTAGGCAATCGCCAGAACAATGCCGCCGAGTGCCCCCATAGCTGCCGCCTCTGATGGCGTTGCAAGACCAAACAAGATGCTTCCCAAGACAGCCATGATGAGCGCAAACAACGGCACGAAGGCCTTGAGAACCATTAGAGCGCTCTCAAGCACCGTATAGGTGGCGACATCTTTAGGCTTCGGGCAGAGCGACGGATTAATAACGGCCCGCGTAATGACATAGACCACATACAGTCCAGCCAGCAAAAACCCCGGAATCAAGGCGGCCGCATACAGCTTAACAACAGAGACACTCGCGGTGGCTGCATAGACGATTAAAAGAATCGACGGGGGAATTAGAATACCCAGCGTACCCCCCGCGGTAATGACGCCACTGGAGAGCTTTTGGTCATAACCAGCCTTTAGCATGGCAGGCAGGGCAATAAGCCCCATAAGCGTTACCACCGCACCCACAATTCCTGTAGCGGTAGCAAATAGGGCGCAGGTAACTAGGGCAGCCACCGCCATCGACCCGGGCAGAAACCGCAGGCCCACCTGAAGGCTGAGAAACAGACGATCGAGAATATTCGCCCGTTCGATGATGTAACCCATAAACAAAAAGAGCGGGATCGATATGAGTACATCGTTGTTCATAACGCTAAAGGTGTTCTGAACAAAGAGATAAAAGATTCGGTTTTCGAGAATGGCTGAGGCAGGATCCCAGTAGGCGTACATGCCAAACCCGATACCCATTGCCATGAGCGTAAAGGCAATAGGAAAGCCCAGAAAAATAACAAGGATAAAGAGCCCCAGCATTACCAGGGCGATGACGGGATCACTCATGCGGCTTCCTTATTTCCATGTTCCTGCTGCAACAGCACCTCGAGTTCTTCGACATCCCCTTCCCGCGCAGGCCATTTGCCCTCACGAATGCAAATAATGCAGCGCATCACTTCGGCGATTCCGCCCAGCGCCAGGGTAATGCCAGCCACAAAGATCACCATCTTAAGCGGCCAGACGGGAACGCCTGCAGGGCTATTCACACTGGACTCGAGAATGCTGGCCGATTGGAAACCATACTGAGACCCCGTGTAGACCATGGCAAATATCCCGGGGAAGAAGAAAAAGATGTAGAGAACTAGGTCGAGCCGCGCCTGGGTGGTGGGCTTCCATTTGCGGTAGATAAAGTCACCACGCACATGAGAGCCACGCGACAGGGCATAGGCGCCAGACATCATAAAAAGCGCCCCGTAGAGCATGTAGCTCATGTCAAAGGCCCAGGCAGTCGGCGCATTCAGCACATACCGCATGAACACCTCGAAGCAGGTGCTGGCGGTGAGCACCAGGACACACCAGGCAAACGAGTGCCCTATAGACTTGTTGAGAGAGTCGATGGCACGGACAAGATTGAGCATGGTTAGGTTTTCCCAAATGTTTTGACCCAGCCAAATTAAAAAGAGCTGCTGCGACTTCGCCGCAGCAGCTCAGACAACAAATACTACAAATTAACGTGGCAGCTTAACTTTTTGGACATGCTCATAGGCCATCTTGTAATCCGCCTCGTTGGTGAAGTGGTAGAAACCAACCCGACGCGACCATGCTTTGACCGAATCGTTAATTTCTTTAAACATATCTACCTCTTTTTCCATCTTAACGGTCACTTTGTCCCAAGCGGCCAGCTGTCCTTTGTAGACATCGGAAGTAGTACGAGAGACCTGAACCTTGTGCTTGGTAATCAGCTCCTGTAGGTCCTTTGAGTACTGATCGTGGGCCAGGGCAGTGGATGCCAACGACGCTGCTTCAGCAGCATACTTAAGAATGGCCTTAAGATCGGCGGAAAGGGCGTTGTACTTGTCTTTGTTAAAGACAATTTCAAAAAATTCCTGAGCCTGATGGTAAGAACCCATGGAATAGAACTTTGCAACGTCTTGCGCTCCAAACCGCATATCTTCAGTGGGGTTATTGAACTCGAAGGCATCAATTACACCGCGCTGCATGGCGGGAATAATCTCGCCACCGGGAAGCTGCGCAACCGCCATACCCATCTCCTGGAGCATGTCGGCCGCGAGACCCACGGTGCGATACTTGAAACCTTTAAGGTCTGTCGCCTTCTTTGGAGGCGATTTCTTAAACCATCCCAGAGGCTGAGAAGGCATAGGGAAAGAGAAAAACCCAACAACGTTCAGGCCAAGCTTTGCGGTCAGCTTATCCCAGAGCTGTTGACCACCACCCGCATAAATCCAGGTAAGGCCAATCTCAGGCGTGGCGCCACTTACTGGACTCGTTCCGAAAAGAGCCGCGCTCTTGTTCTTACCGTACCAGTAGGCTGACACATGGTGACCGCCGTCAAGAACGCCCTTGCTCACAGCATCAATAATCTCGAAGGGCTTGACTACGGCACCCGCCGGAAGATACTCAAGACGCAATCGCCCCCCAGCCATCTCATTAACGCGCTGGACATACTGCTGTGCCATTTCGGAGAAGATCTGGTTTGGACCCCAAGAGCCCTGCATTTTTAGTACAACTGGCGACTGGGCTACGGACACCATTGGAAAGCCCGCAATGGGGGCTGCAACTGCGGCGGTGGCGGCTTTACCGAAAAACTTACGGCGTCCCTTGACGGCCGCATCGGCTGTTTTTGATACTTCGGCAACTTCTTTTGTAGAGTGGTTCATGGAGTCTCCTTGTTGAACACAGTGCGACAAATTCCACCAAATACAAGACACGAAGAAAATCGCGCCTCGCGGAATTAGGTCAAAGCTGTGAGAGTGTACCGAAACCCGCCACTTGCAGGGCGACCCAAACCTCGGTACTTTCCCCCAGATGATTCGCGGACTCGTTATTTTGCTGGCCTTTCAGAGCCTCGGCGAACTCGTCGCAAAGGGGCTTTCGCTACCCATCCCGGGGCCCGTCGCCGGGCTCGTGTTCTTGCTCTGTTTTCTGCTGGTACGAAAGAGGATCGACCCAGACCTAGGGGCTGTCTCAGCCGCTTTTAGCCAGCACCTGGGACTGCTCTTTGTGCCAGCTGCCGTGGGCGTGGTGATCTTCATTCCCCAGCTCGCAGAGCATGCTATGGCCATCGGGTTCGCTCTTCTGGGCAGCGTTGCCCTTGCGATCGGTATCACCGCCATCCTTCTGGCATTTTTCGGAAAAAATCCCCGTGACTGACCTGCAGGAGATCTGGGTCTATCTGTCGGGTAGTCCGCTCTTTAGCCTGGTTCTTACCCTATTTGCCTACCATCTGGGGCTTACCGCCTATGAGAAATCGGGCAAATCCCCCCTGGCCAATCCTGTGGCGATTGCCATTGTGATTGTCGTTTTCACCCTTCTGGCAAGCGGTCTTTCCTACGAACAGTACTTCGAAGGGGCGCAGTTCATCCATTTTCTGTTGGGAACCGCCACGGTATCTCTGGCAGTCCCCATCGCGCAGGGTTTTCATATGCTCAGAGGCAGAATGGCTGGCCTGCTGCTCGCATTGCTGATGGGCGGAACGGTATCGATTGTCTCAGCCGTAGCAATTGGCCTGGCCTTTGGGGTGCCTTCGAGCCTTTTGCTACCAATGTTTGCCAAGTCGGTCACCGCCCCCATTGCCATGGGGATTGTCGATGCCTCAGGCATCTCGCCAACACTCACCGCCATCTATGCCGTGACCACTGGGATTCTCGGGGCAATCATTGCCAGGTATGTGCTCGATGGTCTCCGAATCAAAGACTGGACAGTACGCGGCTTTGCCATTGGGGTTGCTGCGCACGGCATTGGCACCTCGCGGGCCTTCTCCGTTCACCCTCAGGCGGGGGCATTCTCAAGCCTTGGCATGGGGATGCATGGCATCCTTGGAGCCATCATCCTGCCCCCACTGCTGCCCTGGCTGAGCCAGGCGCTAAAGGCCCTCGCGTAGCATCTCCGGCGGCCGTTCGGACTTCTCCATAGCGGCGGCTGCGGCCTGCTGGCGCTCTTCGGGGAAGGCGGCATCAAGTAACTGCTGCGTATACGGATGCCGCGGGGCCCGCAGAATATGGTGGGTTGGCCCAAACTCGACGATCTTTCCTTTTTGCATGACCAGGCAGCGATGGGCTACTGCACGAATCACCGCCAGATCATGAGAGACAAAAACATAGGTGAGCTTCTTGTCCTGCTGCAGCCGCACCAGTAACTCTAAGATCTGCTGCTGAATCGAGACATCCAGGGCGCTGGTGGGCTCATCGAGCACAATCAGCTCTGGCTCAACAATAACCGCCCGGGCAATTGCAATGCGCTGTCGCTGGCCCCCAGAGAACTCGTGGGGGTAGCGGCCAAGGCTTTCTGCTGCCAGCCCAACCTCCTGCAGAATCGCATGGCAACGGTCAAGGCGCTCCAAACGAGACATCTGGGGCTGGTGCAGGGCCAGGCCTTCCTCAAGAATCTGACGGATCGTAAGCCGGGGCGAAAGCGCGCTGTAGGGGTCCTGGAATACGGGCTGAAAACGTCGACGCGCTGCCCGCAGGGCCCCGCCAGAGAGCCCAAGAATCTCGTCATCCCCGAGCTTTACCTGGCCGGAAACCCGCGCCGGGCCAAGCCTCATTATCGACATGCCCAGCGTGGTCTTGCCCGACCCGGACTCGCCAACAACACCCAAGGTCTCTCCCCGCGAGACGACAAAGCTCTCCTTCTGTACGGCAACAAAGGACCGCTGCTGGAACCAGCCGGACGGGAGTAGAAAGGCGCTGTGCAACTGGCGCACATCCAGAAGGACATCGCGCTTGCCCGGTACACCAACCATCTGCTTGGGCTGGCTTTGAATGAGCCGTCGGGTGTAGGGATGCCCGGGGCGACGAAAGAGGTCGTCTACGGGCCCCTGCTCAACCACCCGACCGGTCTGCATCACCGCCACACGCTGCGCGAAACGCCTCACCATGGGCAGGTCATGGGTAATCAACAGAATCGCCATGCCCGACTCATCCTGGAGATTGATGAGCAGGTCGAGAACCTGCTGGCGCAGGCTCACATCAAGCGCGGTAGTTGGCTCATCAGCGATCAGCAGCGCAGGGCGGCAGGCCAAGGCCATAGCAATTAAGACACGCTGGCGCTGCCCCCCGGAGAGCTGATGCGGATAGGCGCGCGCACGTCGCTCCGCATCATCGAGCCCAACCCGTTCAAGGAGCTCTACCGCACGCACATGTGCCTGATACTCCGTAAGGCCTTCGTGGGTCTCAAGCACCTCGCCAATTTGTCGGCCAACGGTAAGCAAGGGGTTGAGGGCCGACATGGGCTCTTGAAAGACCATCGCGATCTCCCGTCCCCGAATCTGACGCATTCGGGCGGGGGTGACAGCAGTCAGGTCCTCGCCTTTCCAGAGGATCTGTCCCTCTTGGAAAACATCCGGCAGCAGGCCGAGAATCGACAAGGCCGATACCGTCTTTCCAGAGCCTGATTCGCCCACGAGGGCGAGCCGTTCGCCGGGCATGAGCGAAAGGTTTAGCCCGTCAACGACACAAGCTGTCTCTGCGCTGGGCGAGCTAAACCGAAGGCTCAGCCCACGAATATCCAGCAAAGGGGTAAGCGACTCAGCCACGCCGTGTATCCAAGGCATCCCGCAGGGCCTCGCCGATGAAAATGAGCAACAACAAGGTGCCCACCAGAACACCAAAGGTTGTCACCGTAATCCACCAGGCGTCGAGATTGTCTTTCCCCTGCGCCAGCAGTTCACCCAGGCTTGGGGTAGAGCTGGGCACCCCCAGGCCAAGAAAATCCAGGCTGGTTAGCGCAAGAATAGAGGCCGTCATTCGGAAAGGTAGGAAGGCAATTACCGGGGTGAGGCTATTGGGCAGCACATGCCGCCAGATAATCTGTAGGTTAGACAGCCCGAGGGCCCGCGCCGCCATGACATAGTCGAGCATGCGATTGCGTAGAAACTCCGCCCGTACATAGTCCGACAGCCCCATCCAGCCGAAGAGCGAAAGGATCACCAGAAGCACCAGCAGTCCCGGCTCGAAAATCGATGCCAAGATAATAAGCAGATAGAGCTCCGGAACCGATCCCCAGACCTCGATGAACCGCTGAAAAAACAGGTCTATCCTGCCCGCGAAGTAGCCTTGCAACGCCCCAAAAAAAATGCCGAGCACCACGCCAATGGCGGTGAGCGCCAGGCCAAAGAGCACAGAAACCCGAAACCCGTAGAGTAGACGTGCCGCGACATCGCGGCCACGGTCGTCAGTGCCAAACCAGTTGTCAAAAGAAGGCGCCGCAGGATTGGGCGACTGCGAGAAATAATTCAGGGTGTTGAAGCTATACCGGTTCAGTGGATAAATGGCCCAGTTCCCAGGCGCCGACAGCTGACTGCGAATAAAGGGATCGAGGTAGTCAGCAGGCGTAGCAAAGTCCCCGCCGAAGGTTGTCTCCGGATAGTCCACCAGCAAAGGAAAATAAAACTTTTTTTCGTAGGAAATGATGATCGGCCGATCATTTGACAGGATCTCGGCAAACAGACTCACCACAAAGAGCGTCAGAAAAATCCAGAGGCTGATGCGACCTCTGCGATTGGCCTGAAATCGCAGCCAGGCCCGGCGACCGGGTGAAAGACTCTCGGGCAGTGGGGTATCGCTAGGCACGGGAGGCCTCAAACTGCACCCTGGGGTCTACAAAGACGTACAAAATGTCATTCACCAACTTGGCCAAAAGCCCCAGCACCGAGAAGAAGAACAAAGTGCCCATGACCACCGGATAGTCGCGGCGAATCACTGCCTCGTAAGACAAAAGCCCCAGTCCATCGAGCGAAAAAAGCGTCTCAATAAGTAGCGCTCCGGTAAAGAAGGCAGCGACAAAGGCTGCTGGAAACCCGGTAACTATGGGAATCAGGGCATTTCGCAGCACATGCCGCCAAAGCACTGTGCGCTCATCAAGGCCCTTGGCCCGGGCGGTTAAGACATACTGCCGCCGGATCTCTTCGAGCATGGTGTTTTTGGTGAGCATCGTAACCACGGCAAAGCTTCCGAGAACCAGACAGGTCAGTGGCAGTGCCAGGTGCCAAAAGTAATCCAGCACCTTGCCAATGAGACTGAGCTGGTCGAAATCGTCGCTGGTAAGCCCGCGCAAAGGAAAGAGCTGCAAGAAGCTACCGCCGCCAAAAAACACCAGCATGATGACCCCCAGCACAAATCCTGGTATGGCATAGCCCACAAGAATTGCCAGACTGGTCATGAGGTCGAACTGAGACCCATGACGCACCGCCTTCGATATACCCAGAGGAATCGACACCAGATAGGTAATCAGAAAACTCCAGAGCCCCAGGCTCGCAGATACGGGCAGTTTCTCGACAATCAGCTCCCAGACGCTGCGGCTGTGAAAGAAACTGGTGCCAAGGTCGAGCCTGAGAAATCCCACCACCATATCGATAAACCGCTCGTGTACCGGCTTATCAAAGCCATAGAGGGCCTTAATCTCTTCAAGCTTTTGAGGATCCACGCCCACGCGCCCGCGATAGATACCGCCGGTCTGGCCCACATCGCCAGCCGCCGAGCCCCCAGGTACCGCAAGCCCTGCTGAGCCGCCTCCCATCGCGGCGCCATGGTCACCCTTGAGCATCTGCACCATCTGCTCGACCGGCCCACCCGGGACAAACTGAATCAAGGTAAAGGTGACAAGCAAAATGCCCAGCAGGGTGGGCACCATAAACAGAAGGCGCTTGATGATGTAACGCAGGAGGGCTGGAGACATTGTTATCGGTTCCACCACCAGGCCGCCATGGCCCAGTCTTCAGAATGATAGTAAAGCGGAATCCGGGTCGGGGACTCTAGCCCGCGGCGATAGGCCACCCGGTGCACGCGGTTGTGCCAATGGGCAATCGCATAATGGCCATGACGCAGCAGTCGATCGAGAACCCGTGCGGCTGTGACCATCTCCTCCCGGCTTGAGACTGAGAGCAGATGGGAAATAGCGGCATCCACCAGCGCACTTTCCAGGCCAATATAGTTATCGGCGCCTCGCTGACCTGCCGATTCAGAGGTAAATCGAAACAGCAGCTCATTGCCCGGGTTCTGACTAGACAGATACCAGTGCACCATCATGTCGTAGTCGTAGTCATCGATTCGCTTTTTGTACAGAGAGTTATCAGTCACCCGGGTATCTGCGACGATGCCAAGCTTGGCAAGGTTGCGAGCAAAGGGGGCGATTACCCTTTCCCAGTTACGCTGGTTAATCAGAATCTCAAACCGGAAGGTCTCTCCCTTTTGGTTGCGCAGCACACCGTTTTCTATGGTCCAGCCTGCCTCTGCCAGCAGCTGCCGGGCCCGCCGCAGGTTCTCCCGCAGGCCATTGGGGCCCTTGACCACCGATGGCATCGGTACGGGCCCGAGAAGCTCTGGCCGAAGCGGCTGGCCGCTGCGCTGGGCGAGACGCTCCATTAAGGCAAGTTCAACGGGATCGGGCATGCCCGTGGCAGCCATTTCGGTATTGGTGAAATAGGAATCGGAACGCTGGTACTGGTCGTAGAAGAGCTGCCGGTTCATCCACTCAAAGTCCATGGCAAGACCAATGGCCTCACGTACCCGAACATCCTGAAAGATAGGGCGCCGCAGATTGAAGTAAAAGGCCTGCAGACCGGCTGCATTCGAGTTCGGCAGCTCTTTGATCTTCAACTCGCCACGGTCAAAGGGGCGGCCCTTGTAGGAGCGGGCCCAGTTCTTGGCAACATTCTCGTGAATAAAATCAAACTCGCCTGCCTTGAGCGCCTCCAGCCGGGCAAATACATCTTTGTAGTAGCGAAAGCTGATCCGATCGAAATTAAACTGGCCGGTACGGGTGGGGTGGTTGCTGGCCCAATAGTCTGCGCGGCGTTCGTAGGCAATGGATCGGCCCAGGTCTACCCGGCCCACGGCGTAGGGTCCAGAGCCAATAGGGGTCTGCAGTATCCATTGGTCAAAGGGCAGGCCAGCCCCCCACTGACGCGAGAACACCGGCACACTGGCGACGGTCATGTGTAGCTCGCGGTTGCGTCGGATGAAGTCAAAGCGAATGGTCCGCTCATCGACGACCACTGCCTCGCGGACATCGGCCCAGTAGTTGCGCCAGATGGGGCTAGCCTGAGGGCTGCGCAGTGTGTCAAAACTAAACTTCACATCTGCGGCAAGCACAGGCGCCCCGTTGGAAAACCGGGCATTGGGGTTGAGCCGAAAGCTCATCGACAGGCCATTGGGCGCAAGCCGCATCTGCTCCGCGAGCAGACCGTACATGGCCATGGGCTCATCGAGGCTGCCAATGGCCAGTGGTTCAAATACCAGGTCGATTATTCCACGCGCGGGAATTCCTTTGAGGGTAAAGGGATTGAGCTTATCGAAGCTCCCCATGGCCGCAAGCCGCAGTTCGCCGCCTTTGGGAGCATCACGACGGGCATAGTCAAAATGGGTAAACCCTGGGGGGTATTTAGGCTGGGCACCCAAGGCCATGGCCGACACATACCCCACCCCTTCCAATGTATTCTGCGCGCGGCCATCGAGAGGCGCTGTAGCCCAGAGGGCGAGCACCGCACAGAAAAAACGCAGAAAAGATTGGGGGAAGGGACGCATCATGCCCCGGTAGTGTACCGAAGGGCTGCCGATTTACTCTGCCCGGTTTCCTAGCCCCGAGAAAGACGCGCCTGACCAAAAAAGCCTTGCCGCGGTGGCACGTCTAAAATAGCTGGTATCTGGACATCCATATTTGAAAAAGGTCGTTTACCCATGGGGTTTCTCGCGCAGAAAAAGATACTCGTCACCGGTCTTCTCTCCAACCGGTCTATAGCCTATGGCATCGCCCAGGCCTGCCGTGCCCAGGGAGCCGACCTGGCCTTTACCTACCAGAACGACCGGTTTGAAGGGCGGGTGCGGGAAATGGCCGCAGAGTTCGGCAGTGACATCTGCCTGCCCTGCGATGTCGCCGAAGACATCCAGATTACTCAGGCCATGGCCGCACTGGCCGAGAAATGGGATGGGCTTGATGGACTGGTGCATGCCATTGCCTATGCCCCAAGAGAGGCGATTGCCGGAGACTTTCTTGACGGCCTGAGTCGGGAGGCATTTCGTATCGCCCACGATGTCTCGAGCTACAGCTTTCCAGCCTTGGCAAAGGCTGCCATGCCCCTCATGCAAGGCCGGCAAGCGGCACTGGTGTCGCTTACTTACCTAGGCGCCGAAAGGGTCGTTCCTGGCTACAACACCATGGGCCTTGCAAAGGCAAGCCTTGAGGCGGCCGTACGATATACGGCGGCAAGCCTTGGGCCCAAGGGTATTCGGGTCAACGGGGTATCTGCGGGTCCCATCAAAACCCTCGCAGCAAGCGGAATCAAAGGGTTTGGTCAGATCTTGTCGGTGGTCGAGAAAAACGCACCACTACGGCGCAACGTGACCATTCACGATGTCGGTAACGTCTGCGCCTTCCTGCTCTCTGACCTCGCAGCAGGCATTACCGGTGAGGTCACCTATGTGGATTCTGGGTTCAATACCGTGGCCTCCGGCCTCGACGCAGACTAAGCCCAGACAATCATGCAGGCCTACCACGACCTGATGCGCCATGTGCTTACCCATGGCGTAGAGAAGTCCGATCGTACGGGCACTGGCACGCGGTCGGTCTTTGGTTGGCAGATGCGGTTTGCGCTAGAACAAGGGTTCCCCCTGGTGACCACCAAAAAAGTGCATACCAAAAGCATCGTGCATGAACTTCTCTGGTTTCTGCGCGGCGAGACCAATGTCAAGTCATTACAGCAGGCCGGTGTCACCATCTGGGATGAATGGGCCGACGCCCAAGGCGAGCTCGGGCCCGTCTATGGCCGACAGTGGCGCGCCTGGCCCGACCCCCGCCCTAACGACCCTGACCATGCCATCGATCAGATCGCCTGGGTAATTGATGAGATACGCCGCAACCCAGACTCACGACGGCTGATTGTGAGTGCCTGGAATGTAGGGCAGATTCCGCAGATGGCCTTGGCACCCTGCCATGCGTTTTTCCAGTTCTATGTGGCGCAAGGAAAGCTCTCCTGCCAGCTCTACCAGCGCAGTGCCGATATCTTTCTGGGGGTGCCCTTCAATATCGCAAGCTACGCTTTACTAACCCACCTGATAGCCGCCCAGACCAACCTGGCCGTAGGCGACTTTGTCTGGACGGGCGGCGACTGCCACCTATACACCAATCATTTTGCGCAGGCCCGGGAGCAACTCAGCCGCGCGCCGCTGCCTCTGCCCAGGCTGCGACTGCTGCGGCGACCTCCAACCATCTTCGACTATGCCTATGAAGACATTCTGATTGAGGGATACCAGAGCCACCCGGCAATTAAAGCCCCCGTGGCGGTCTAGTGCGGGCGGCAGCCGTGGAGCAGCCCGAAGACCCCAGTCTGCCACAGTCGGCCGGGGGCGGTCTCACCGTCTGTCTTATCGCCGCAGTGGCAGAAAACGGCTGCATTGGCAAAGACAACGACCTTCCCTGGCATATCCCCGAAGACCTGCAACGGTTCAAATTCCTTACCGCGAGTCAGACAGTGGTCATGGGCCGAAAAACCTATGACTCCATCATCGCGCGGTTAGGTAAGCCGCTTCCAGGCAGAAGGCACTGGGTGCTCACCCGCCAGACCGACTGGCAGCCGGCTAAAGCGCATGCCGCCCAGGTGCAGCGACTATCCAGTCTGGCTGAGGCCATAGACCAAGCCCATCGCGAGGGCCTGCAGTCTCTCTGGGTGATCGGGGGCGCCGACATCTATACCCAGGCGCTCGGTTATGCCGATGTACTCGAACTGACCGAGGTCGGGCTCGATGTAGACGGAGACGCATTTTTTCCGGACTGGGGCACCATGCGGTTTTCGGCCCATTTTTCGTTACAAGAAGAAGGCCCATGGAAGGTGTCTGGTCAGGGGCCTCGATACCGGTTTCTGCGGTTTGCACGCAGCAATTCTCGCCCCGTAGCCGCAGTAATACTTGCCGCAGGCCAGGGCAGCCGAATGGGCAACCGGCCCAAGAGTCTCATCGCGGTAAATGACCAGCCGCTCATCCTGAGGCTACTGGCAACCCTCAGGGCCTCAGGTATTGACCAGATCTCAGTGGTCTTAGGCTACTACGCAGATGAGATTGCAGCCGTGCTGTCCGACTCAGACCTTACGATTCTTCGAAACCCGCAGCCCGAGCGAGGCCAGGCCTCTTCCCAAAAGATTGGCCTGGGCAGTATTCCACACGAGGCTAAGGCGGTCATGGTGGTACTGGCCGATCAGCCCTATCTGGAGAAAGAGGATCTTCAGCAATTACTGTCTGCATTCGAAAAACGGCCACCCGGCACCCAGCTTGTCTTTCCCAGCGTCTGCGGCATTCCAGGTAACCCAGTCATGATGACCGCAGACCTGGCACGGTTTTTCGCCCAGCAAGACCCGCCCGTGGAGGGCCGACGGTGGCGTGCAGAAAATCCTCAGGCATGCCTGGCGTTTGAATCCAACAGCCGGCATTTCATCGAAGACCTTGATACGCCGGAAGACCTCGCTGCGCTTCAGGCCAGTCGCCGGAATACCGTGATGCGCGGCCCCCAGTAGGCGGAAATAAGGCTGTCTATCCGCACCGTGCCCCCCTCGTTGGGGGCATGCACAAAGCGATTCTGACCCACATAGATCCCGACATGGGAAAACGGATGGCCTGACGTATTGAAGAAGACAAGGTCTCCAGGCAGACGGTCTTCGACTGGAATCTCCTGCCCTACCCTGCTCATCTCTGCCACGGTGCGGGGCAACTGAAGACCCTGCGCGCGCCGCGCAACGTAGACCACGAGACCACTGCAGTCAAAGCCTCCTTGCGGCGTGTTTCCGCCCCAGCGATAGGGCACCCCCACCAGCCCAATCGCATGAATGGCAACCTCTGAGAGCCCGGCCTGCTGTGCCTGCTGACGTGCTGGCGGAATTCGTACCACCGAAGAAGGCGCCGCAGAGGATGCTTCTGTCCGTGATGGGGTTCGGGCTAGGTCGGGCGCGCTCGCACAGCCCGACAAGAGAAAAACACCGAGAGTCAGCGCTCGCCAGTATGCCCAGGGCTGCATAGGCCGATTACCAGAAGGCCTTAGGGCAGAGGCGCTGAAAGCATCGCAAGGTCTGCCTTCAGGTCTTTGAGGCTCTCGAGCCCTACCGCAAGCCGAATCAGTCCCTGTGTGATACCCGCCCGTTGACGCGCCTCCTCAGAGATACGCCCATGCGTGGTTGACCCTGGATGGGTAATGATGCTGCGGGTGTCACCAAGGTTTCCAGTAACCGAAAATATCTGTACGCCGTCGACCAGCGCCCAGGCCCGCTCGCGCGCCTGGTCTGCATTTTCCGCACGCAGTTCAAAGGAGACGATCGCGCCTCCGAGCGACTGCTGCCGCATGGCCAGAGCGTGCTGCGGATGCGAAGGCAGCCCTGGATAGAGCACCCGTGCGACCGCTGGCTGCTGTTCAAGCCATTGGGCCAGCCCCAGGGCATTTTCAGAGTGAGCCCGCATGCGTACCGCCAGGGTTTCGAGTGACTTATGCAAGACCCAGGCATTAAAGGGCGATAGCGACGGCCCGCAAGTACGGACCACCTGACGTACTGGATCCACCAGGGCCCTTGGGCCGGCAATAGCTCCCCCCAACACCCTGCCCTGGCCATCTATGTACTTAGTAGCCGAATGCAAGACGAGATCCACTGGAAACTGCAAGGGCCGCTGCAGGGCTGGGGTGCAGAAGCAGTTATCAACGACCGTTAAAACACCCGCCTTTCGAGCAATCTCACCAATGGCCTGAAGGTCGGCAATCTCCGTGAGAGGGTTCGAGGGGGTCTCCAGATAAAAGAGTTTTGTATGCGGGCCAATCGCATCCTTCCAAGCCTGTGGATCGGTCAGCGAAACGTATCGAATGCCAACACCAAACTTGGCCATGAAGTTATCAAAGAGTTGAATAGTGGCGCCGAACAGACTCCCCGTGGTGACAATCTCATCACCCGCCTTCAGGTAGCCCAGACAAAGCGCAAGAATGGCAGACATGCCCGAGGCGGTGGCCACACAGTCTTCTGCCCCCTCGAGTGCGGCGAGCCGCGCCTCAAACATCTGTACCGAGGGGTTTGTGAATCGAGAATAGACCATTCCTGGCTCGGTATTCTGAAACCGGCGGGCCGCCTCAGCGGCGTCTTCAAAGACGAAGCTTGAGCTTAGAAAGAGCGCCTCGGAGTGCTCGCCAAATGCAGACCGCTCGGTACCCGCCCTAATAGCCCGGGTTTCAAAACCCCAGTGATCCGCCGATTCAGGCAATGAAAAAGCCATACTGCTCCGTTTGCATGTGATTACTGGTTATGCCGCCTGCCGGGACTGCTCAAGGCGGTCGAGAAGGGCGCTGGTGACATCACCCGTTACGTATTGGCCATCGAAACACGATGCCTCAAGCCCCGTTAAGGCCGCATTAAAGCTGCGAACATCAGACTTCATGGCGGCAATATCCTGATACACCAGGTCGTCGGCACCGATGGCATGACAGATCTCTGCGTCGCTGCGGCCATGGGCGATAAGTTCCTGACGGCTGGGCATGTCGATGCCGTAGACATTGGGAAACCGCACTGGCGGGGCAGCCGATGCAAAGATCACACCGCGGGCGCCTGACTCTCGGGCCATCTGCACAATCTCTCGGCTGGTGGTGCCACGAACAATAGAGTCATCGACCACGAGCACGCGCTTGCCCTTGAACTCCGAGCCAATGGCATTGAGCTTCTGCCGCACCGATTTCCGTCGCACCTCCTGCCCCGGCATGATAAAGGTACGACCCACGTACCGGTTTTTAATAAACCCTTCGCGATAGGCAATACCCAGGCGCATGGCCAATTGCAGGGCCGCGGGGCGACTCGAGTCGGGTATGGGCATCACCACATCAATATCACCCTTTGGAAACTTTTCGGCCACCAGCCCTGCCAGGGTCTCCCCCATGCGCAGCCGCGCATCATAGACAGCAACCCCATCGATCAGGGAGTCGGGCCGTGCAAAATAGACATACTCAAATACGCAAGGCACGCGCATGGTGTGATGGGCACAGGTCTTTGAAAATACCTCACCCCCTTGGGTAATCACCATGCACTCACCAGGCGCAATGTCGCGCACCAGGCGATAGCCCAGACCCTCTAGGGCAACAGACTCTGAGGCCAGCATGTACTCGGGCCGGCCCTTGGGCCCCTCGAGCTGGCCCAATACCAAAGGCCGAATCCCAAACGGATCGCGAAACCCGATAACACCAAAGCCAGGAATCATGGCAACGCAGGCATAGGCACCCCGCACCCGCTGATGCAACATGGTGACGGCATCAAACACGGCCTCTGGGTCGAGCGTCAGACCGCTGACCGCCTTTTGCAGCTCATGGGCAAAGACATTCAGAAGTACCTCAGAGTCAGACTCTGTGTTGATATGCCTGCGGTCACGGCGATACATATCGTCTTGCAGTTCGGGGGCGTTGGTGAGGTTTCCGTTATGCCCGAGCACAATCCCAAAGGGCGCATTCACATAAAAAGGCTGGGCCTCTTCGGCACTCATGGCGCTGCCTGCCGTGGGATAACGCACATGACCAATGCCCATTTCCCCCTGCAGATTGCGCATGTCACGGGTGCGAAAGACATCGCGCACCAGGCCGTTACCCCGAGCCAGGCTGATGCGCTTGCCCTGAGCGGTTGCGATACCCGCTGCATCTTGGCCGCGATGCTGCAGAAGCAGTAGGGCATCGTAGAGCATCTGGTTCACCGGACCTGTTGAGACGATTCCTACCACTCCGCACATAAGGCGCAACCCCTCATGAAGAAAACTGTGCGGCGCGCACAAGCCGCTCGGTGAGAAAGCCAGGTGCCCAGGGCGCCAGGATATCCATGGTCTTCTCGAGCACCGGGCGCACCCGCGCGTCTTGCCAGGCAAGATCGGACCGCAGCGAGGTGGCCGTTGCTAATAGAGCCAGTAATCCACAGATCAACAGACCACGGGCAAGGCCAAAGCCCGCGCCAAGAATACGATTAAACCAGGACAGGCCCATGGCCTGTGTCATTACCGAGAGCACCTGCCCCACCCATTGCCCAAGCAAGAGCACCAGAACAAAAACAGCGCCAAATCCAAGGCCATGCCGCACGCTCGCACCGAGACCCTCGGGCATCCATTCGGCCGCATACTGGGCAAGCCCCCCTGCGGAAAAAAATGCCAGGATCCAGAGCCCAATCGCATAGACCTCTTGGATCAGCCCACGAAACAGGGCCAATAGGGTTGAGGCGCCCACCAAGACAATAAACACCAGGTCTACCCAGGTAAGCGAGAGCGCTGTCATGCGAAACAGCTAGGGCCGCACCAGAAAGGGCGCATAGCCCTGCGCCCGGGCGCGTTCCTGATAGGCCTTCGCCTGGGCCTCATTAAACGGCCCAACCCGTACCCTAAAGCGAACGCCCTGTGCAGAAGGGACCGACTGCACTGCGGCGGTATACCCCAGGCCACGTACCTTTGCGGCCATGGCAGCAGCCGCGTCTTGCGACTCATACGCCCCGAGCTGAACAAACCAGGCCCGGGACCCTCCGGGATTGGCTGGCCCGGATGCACGCGCCTGTGCTTTTGGATCATTCGAACCCGAGGCTGCAGGATCAGCTGTTACTGCAACCACCGCGGGGGTCTCATGTCTCTCGGACGATAGGGCCGCTGAAGATGGGCTAGCGGCATCGGACTCGGCTGCTGCCGAAGGCGCGCCGGAACCAGGCGACCGAACCTCGGGACTGACATCGCGCACCGGCATGAGTACCACGAAGTCTTGGGCCAGTGGCCTCGGTTCTTGGAGCATGAGCTGAGAGGCTGCTGTTGCCACCACAAGCGAGAAGACCAAGGCTCCCAGAAGACGCCAACGGGCGCGCCGCTTCTGATCTGCACCAGGGTCTGACGCCTCTGAATCAGAGTGACGATAGGCAGACTGAGAAGAACCGAGGTCAGCGGGCATAGGGAGAGTGAGGCGCCTGACCAACAGACTGGGCCTGCGGCCAGACCGCCGCGATCGTCATAAAGGAACCGAACACAACGATTCTATCACTGGCCTGCGCCTGTCCTTTGGCATGCACCAGGGCCTCTTCTGGGCTGCCAAAGGCCAAGACCTGTGGGGCCTCTACAGGCAGTTCCGAGGGCGACAAGGCAGAGATCACCTGCTGCACAACCGCCCGCAGGGCCTCGGCCGATCGCGCGCGCCTTCCCAGGCTCGGATCCTCCAGACCGGCTAGGCACCAGACATCAATACGGCCCGCTAGCCTATAGATCATTGCGGCAGCGTCTTTGTCCGAGAGAATGCCCACGACCGCAAAGGTGCGGGGGAAAAATCCCATCTGGTCAAGATTTGTAGCAAGCACTCCAGCCGCGTGCGGGTTGTGGGCAACATCGAGAACCACAGCCGGCTGGCCGGGAAGCACCTGAAAACGCCCTGGTAGGCTCACCATGGCAAGCCCCTGGCGCACGCCCCCCTGGGACACCGGAATTTTGTCCTGCAGCGCCGCAAGCACCGCCAAGGCTGCCGAGGCATTGAGTAGCTGGTTGGCCCCCCGCAAGGCGGGATAGGCCATCGCATTACGCCGAACGCCCCGCCCAGACCAGCCCCACTGCTGGCGATCACCCTGGTAGTTGAAGTCTTTTCCGAGCTGCCAGAGGTCGGCCCCAAGGGCGCTAGCCACCTCTGCCACGGAAGACGGCGGAACCGGATCTCCCACCACCAAGGGCCTTCCGGCCCTAGCGATATGGGCCTTTTCCCAGCCAATCTTTTCTCGGGTGTCACCAAGGAACTCCTGATGATCGAGGTCAATAGAGGTGAGCACCGCCGCATCACTGGCCAAGACATTTACCGCATCCAGCCTACCCCCAAGGCCTATCTCAAAAATTGCCACATCACAGGCGCTCTGGGCCACCTGTACCATGGCCGCCAGCGTGGTGAGCTCAAAGTAGGTAAGGGTTTGTTTGGGCGCCTGTAAGGCGGCTGTCTCAACTGCCTTGAGGGCAGTCAGCCAGCCCTCAGCGGGGCAAGGCTCGGTGTCAAACCGCAGGCGTTCCTCAAAGCACAAGAGGTGCGGCGAGGTGTAGCAGGCAACCCGATACCCTGATTGCACCAGGATGCTCTCAAGAAAGGCACAGGTGGACCCCTTGCCATTGGTACCACCCACGACAATCACGGTGCAACCCAGAGAGATGCCATCGGGGCCCTGAACAAACCCCAGGCGTACGGCCACCTCAAAGACACGCGCAAGCCCCAGAGAGATGCCCGCCCCCCTGCGCGCCAGAAACTGGTCAAGCCACTGGCGAAGGTCCGCGGATGCGGCACTACCTGACAACGGGATTCGCTCCGGGAGCACGCAAAGACAGGCGAACGAGGCTGTCTTTATGCGGTTAGGGCGGTCTCAGGCTGCTGCAACAAAATTGCCAGCAACATAGCAATCTCATCGCGCATCTGCCGACGATCGACAATACGGTCTACCGCCCCTTTTTGCAGAAGAAACTCTGCCCTTTGAAACCCCGCCGGTAGCTTCTCGCGAACGGTTTGCTCAATAACCCGAGGGCCGGCAAAACCAATCAGCGCCTTCGGCTCCGCGAGAACCAGATCGGCGACAAAGGCAAAACTTGCCGAGACGCCACCCATGGTGGGGTCGGTGAGCACCGAAACATAAGGTAGGCGCGCACGTGACAGCCGTTCGATCGCCGCAGTGGTCTTTGCCATTTGCATGAGCGAGAACAGTCCCTCCTGCATCCGAGCTCCGCCGCTTGCAGCAAACGACACAAAAGGCATCCGGGACTCAATCGCGGCCTCCACTCCCCGGGCAAACCGCTCACCCACCACCGAGCCCATAGAGCCACCCATAAACTCAAACTCAAAGCAGGCCACGACCACCGGCAGGCCGCGTATCGCACCCGACATCACCACAAGCGCATCCTGCTCACTGGTATCGGACTGCGCCTCTACAAGCCTATCGGGATAGCGGCGACTGTCTTTAAACTTGAGGCTATCGACGGGTATCACTTCCTGGCCGATTTCATGCCGACCCTCATGATCAAGCAAGTGGTCCAGTCGATGGCGCGCTCTGATGCGGAGATGATGGCTGCAGGTTGGGCAGACCTGCAGATTTTTCTCCAGGTCGGTTTTATACAGTACCGAGTCGCAGGCGGGGCACTTGAGCCAGAGGCCCTCTGGCACGGCCCGCCGTCGCGACTCATTGTGCTGAATCCGGGGTGGCAACAGCTTTTCAATCCAGCTCATCAGGCCGCTCCTGTCAAGGGGTGACACTGGTTGTCGAGGGCCTGACGAACCTCTTGGATGAATCCAGAGGCCGCGACCACGGGGTCTTGGCTGGCCTGAGCAGAATTTTCCATAAGGCGAATCAAGGCGCTTCCGATCACCACCGCATCCGCATGGTTACCAACGGCCACGGCAGTCTGGGCATCGGAGATGCCAAACCCGACCCCAACAGGCATGTCTGTAAAGCCGCGAATCTGCGCCACACGCGCCTGTACATCGGAGGTGTTCAGGTGGCCCGCCCCCGTGACTCCCTTGAGAGACACGTAATACAGATAACCAGACCCCAGCCGGGCCACCTGGGCGATGCGCTTTTCCGAGGAGGTTGGCGCCAGCAGAAAAATCGGGTCGATGCCCGCGGCCCGCAGCATCTGGCTAAACGACTCGCATTCCTCCGGCGGGTAGTCGACGACCAGCACACCATCCACCCCAGCCTGAGCTGCTGCCTGGGTAAAGGCCTCGCTGCCGAGTCGTTCTATAGGGTTTGCGTAGCCCATCAGCACCACCGGGGTATCCGAATCCTTCTGACGAAATTTCGCTACCCAGTCTATGCAGTCTTGAAGGCTGACGCCACGCGCTAAGGCACGTTCACTAGATCGCTGGATGACCGGGCCATCGGCCATCGGGTCTGAGAAGGGGACTCCGAGCTCGATGACATCGGCACCGGCGGCGGCAAGCTGATGCATCAGCCCTATCATAGCCTCGCGCGAGGGGTCACCGGCAGTGATATACGGTATGAGCGCCCTGCGACCCTGGGCGCGCAGGGCAGAAAACCGAGCCCGCATTCGGGCTGAGGCAGCCGGAAGGCCTTGATGCGAAGCGACAGTTTCGGCCAAGTTAGAGTGTGAGCCCGCTGGCCTGGGCTACCGTGTGCATGTCTTTATCGCCACGGCCAGACAGATTCACCAGAATAATCTGGTCTTTGTCGAGCTGCGGCGCAAGCTTAGCGGCGTAGGCCAGCGCATGGCTGGTTTCCAGGGCCGGAATAATGCCTTCGATACGACAGCAGGTATGGAAGGCATCAAGGGCTTCGCTGTCGTTGACAGGAACGTAACAGGCCCGTCCAGAGTCTTTGAGCCAGGCATGCTCTGGGCCTACCCCGGGATAGTCGAGGCCGGCGGATATGGAATGGGTTTCAATGATCTGGCCATGGGCGTCTTGCAACAGGTAGGTGCGGTTGCCATGCAACACCCCTGGGGTTCCGGCCGACAATGATGCCGCGTGATGGCCTGTTGCGAGACCCTCACCGCCCGCCTCAACACCAACCAGACTAACACCAGGCTTATCGATGTAGTCATAGAAAATGCCCATGGCATTGCTGCCCCCGCCCACACAGGCGAGAACAAAGTCGGGCTGGCGGCCGGCAATCTCGGGCATCTGCCAGAGACATTCCTTTCCCACCACCGAATTAAAGTCACGCACCATGGCGGGATAGGGATGCGGGCCCGCCACAGTGCCTATGATGTAGAAGGTGTCCTCAACATTGGTTACCCAGTCGCGCATGGCCTCATTCAGTGCATCTTTGAGAGTCTTGGATCCGCTATGCACGGGCACCACCTCGGCACCCAAGAGCTTCATGCGATAGACATTGGCAGACTGACGGGCAACATCGGTGGCTCCCATATAGACCACGCACTGCATGCCAAACCGTGCGGCCACGGTGGCCGTAGCCACGCCATGTTGGCCCGCTCCGGTTTCGGCAATCACCCGGGGCTTGCCCATACGCTTTGCGAGCAAGGCCTGGCCAATGGTGTTGTTCACCTTATGCGCCCCGGTATGGTTCAGGTCCTCGCGTTTGAAATAAATCTGCGCACCGCCAAGTTGTTCCGACCAGCGCCGCGCATGATAGATGGGGCTGGGCCTGCCCACAAAATGCTTTAACTCATGATGAAACTCCCGTTGAAACTCGGGATCCGTCTTACTTTTTTCGTAGGCTTCTTTTAATGCATCGAGGGCAAAGACCAGGGTCTCGGAGACAAAGCTGCCCCCGTACGGGCCAAAATGCCCAGCCGCATCGGGGTAGTTATAAGGAAGGTCGTTCGGTTTCATAGAAAAGATCTCTGAGCAACACTACTGCGGTTTAGGTTGGCCTTACCAAGTCAAACTCTCGCACGGCCTGAACGAAGGCACGCATCCGAACGGGATCCTTTACGCCTTTCTGCACCCGCCCATTAATCACCTGCTCAACACCACTTGATACATCGATTGCGGGCGGAGAAAGCGTGGCCAAGGCCTGGGCAATATTCTCAAGGCGCAGCCCCCCGCTCAGAACCCAGTGGCGCCCCAGGGACCGTGACATATCCGACAAAATTCCCCAGTCGAATACATGCCCGCTGCCACCAAAGCCCGTGGAGTCGGCGTCAAACAACACCGCCTGCGCCCGCTCCCGCCACGTTTCGGATTCTAACAGGTGCGTCTGGGCAATAGCCGCTGCCGGTGTGGAAGGGGCAGACGGGGGCCCCGCAGAATCCGACGGGGGCCCCGCAGAGGCTGGCAGCCGAATCGCCTTTACGATCGGGCGCCCGAGACCGGCGTACTGCTGCGGCTGCTCATCGCCATGGAGCTGTATGTGGCTCAGCCCCACCTGATTGGCTACCCGCAGAATCTCTTCTTGGGGAGTGTTCACAAAAAGCCCCACCAGCGATACCCAGGCGGGGACGAAGCGGGCAAGCCTGGCTGCCTGCGCAATGCTCACCGACCGGGGACTGGGCGCATAGAAGACCAGCCCAATGGCATCGGCACCGCTATCCACAGCGGCGTCCACGTCTTGCGGACGGGTAAGGCCGCAGATCTTAATGCGGGTGCGGCACAAAGAAGTAGTGTTAACTGTCATGGCGAGATGGGCGGATCGTACGCGACATGGCGCAGACAGAGACCCTGGGCGGGAAAGGTACGGCCCGCCTGGCTGCGGTCGCACGAACGCAGCACCTCTGCGACCCATGGGGCCGGTCGGGCACCTCGCCCCACCTCGAAGACCACGCCCATGATGTTACGCACCATATGATGCAGAAAGGCATTGCCCTTGATCTGTAGCGTTATCACTGGGCCATCCTGAGAGAAACGGGCCCTATGAATGGTACGCACCGGCGAGACGGACTGACAGTCTGCGGCCCGAAAGGCCGAAAAGTCGTGGGTACCGATCAGTTGATCAACGCCGGCCTGCATGGCGGCAAGATCGAGGGGCTGAAAGATCCAAGTGGCAAACCGGGCATGCAGAGGGGAGTCGACTGGGTGGTTGTAGATTGTGTACGTATACATGCGGGACAGGGCAGAGAACCGGGCATGGAAGTCTTCGGAAACCCGCCTGGCCCAGCGCACCCGAATGGCAGCAGGCAGAAAGGTGTTGACCCCCCGCACCCAGTTCCACTCCGGCCGGTCTACCGAGGCCGTGATATGAACCACTTGCCCGCTGGCATGCACACCGGCATCGGTGCGGCCAGCAGACACTGTTTCTACGGGGCTGCCCACAAACTGCGCGAGAGCGCTTTCGAGCTTGTCTTGCACCGTATTGCCGCTAGGCTGGGTCTGCCAGCCCTCGAAGTCTGTGCCATCGTATTCCAGACCAAAGGCAAGCTTCATTCACAGCAGAATACGAAGCATGCGGCGCAGGGGCTCTGCCGCCCCCCAGAGCAGCTGGTCACCGATGGTAAAAGCACCGAGATACTGGGGCCCCATGGCAAGCTTGCGCAGGCGGCCCACGGGAATCGTCAGGGTTCCGGTTACCTGCACAGGGGTCAGCCCATGAATACTGGCCTCTTTGGTGTTCGGAATCACCCGCACCCAGTCGTTATCCTGGGCAATCATCTGCTCGATCTCTGGCAACGGAACGTCTCTTTTAAGCTTGATCAACAACGACTGGCTGTGGCAGCGCATTGCGCCAATGCGAATACAGGTGGAATCAATAGGCACCGGCGAGGAGGAAAACCCTGGGCCTCGGCCAAGGATCTTGTTGGTTTCTGCGCCGCCTTTCCACTCCTCGAGGCTGGTGCCATCCCCGCGATCGGCATCAATCCAGGGAATGAGGCTACCGGCCAGGGGCACCAGAAAGTTCTGGGTCTCCTGCGGCGACAGGCCCTTTTGTGCAGCCAAGACCTTTCGGTCAATATCGAGAATGGCGCTGGCCGGGTCGTCTAACAGGCCATGCACTGCAGAATGAAGCGTACCCATCTGGGTGAGCAGCTCGCGCATGTGCTGGGCACCGCCCCCCGAGGCGGCCTGATAGGTGGTTGCCGACATGAACTCCACGAGATCGGCCTTGAACAAGGCACCAAGGCCCATGAGCATGCAGCTTACCGTGCAGTTGCCGCCAATGTAGTCCTTAACGCCACGGTTTAGGGCAGCATCAATCACATTGCGATTGACGGGATCTAAAACGATCACCGCATCTTCAGCCATGCGCAGCGTCTTGGCCGCATCGATCCAGAAGCCCTTCCAGCCCTTGGCACGCAGGGATGCATAGACCGCCTTGGTGTAGTCGCTGCCCTGGCAGGTAAGCACCAGATCACAGTCGGAAAGCGCCAGCAGGTCGTGGGCATCGTAGAGCCGGGCCTCGGTCTTGGGCAGCCCCAAGAGCTCTTTGGGCAGGCTACCACCGGCATTCGATGTCGAGAAAAAACGGGATTCAAAAAGACCGAAGTCATTCTCTTCGCGCATACGGTGCATCAGCACCGACCCCACCATTCCCCGCCAGCCTACGAATCCAACCTTCATCACACCCTCACCCTAAAATTTAAGAAATCCTCTGTCATTCCGGCCTGACGGGCAAAGCAAAGGCCTTTAGCCCAGGGCCGCCACCACCGCAGCACCCATCCCAGCGGTGCCCACGCGCTGCGCCCCAGGCCGGTCGATGTCTGCCGTGGCAAGGCCATCGGCAAGCACCTTGCGCACGGCTGACTCGATGGCATGCGCTGCCGCCTCTAGCCCAAAGGTATAGCGCAGCATCATAGCCGCCGACAGAATCGTGGCAAGCGGATTGGCCTTGTCCTGGCCGGCAATATCGGGCGCCGAGCCATGGATCGGCTCATAGAGACCCTTGTTGTTCGCATCGAGTGAGGCCGAGGGCAGCATGCCAATGGAACCGGTAAGCATCGAGGCCTCATCAGACAGGATGTCGCCGAACATATTGCCGGTCACCATGACATCGAACTGCTTTGGGTTCTTCAGCAGCTGCATCGCCGCATTGTCTACATACATATGGCTCAAGGATACGTCGGGATATTCCTTGCCCAGGCCCGTCATGACATCCCGCCATAACTGGGTGGTCTCCAGCACATTGGCCTTGTCTACCGAGCAGAGCCTGCGCCCGCGCTTGCGGGCCGCCTCAAAGGCCACCCGGCCGATGCGCACAATCTCGCTTTCGCGATAGACCATGGTGTCAAAGCCCTCGCGCTCGCCATTGTCTAGAATACGCACGCCCCGGGGCTGGCCAAAATAAATATCGCCTGTCAGTTCCCGCAGAATAAGCAGGTCCATGCCCGACACCACCTCTGGCTTGAGGGTGGAGGCACTGGCAAGCTCCGGAAAGATGATCGCCGGCCGAAGATTGGCAAAGAGCCCAAGAGACTTGCGCAGCCCAAGAATCGCCTGCTCCGGCCGCAGCTCCCGAGGCAGGTTGTCTAGCGAAAAATCGCCCACCGCGCCAAACAAAATGGCCTGCGACTGCTGCGCCAGCCGTAGCGTGGCTTCGGGCAGCGGATGCCCACTGGCACGGTAGCCGGCGCCACCCACCTCGGCAGACCCAAGGTTTAAGCCAAAATGTCCCTGGGCTTCCAGGCGACGCAGCACCGCCACGGCCTCACGGGTGATCTCCGGGCCGATACCATCACCAGCCAGTACCGCAATATTCAGCGTCGTGGTCATGCCAAGGCCTTATGCAGATCCGTTGCCAGCCACGGCTTTTCGGCCAGTCGGCGCGACTCAAAGGCCTTGATCTTGTCGGCCTTCTGCAGCGTCAGGCCAATATCATCCAGGCCATGAATGAGGCAGTGCTTACGAAAAGCGTCCACCTCGAACTTCCGCTCAAAAACAAGGCCATCGGCAGAACGACCCCGAAGAACCTGGGCAGGCAGGTCGACGGTCAGACGAAACCCCGGGCTTGACTCTGTCATCTGAAAAAGCGTCTCGACATCTGCCTCGCTTAACACTACTGGCAGCAGACCGTTTTTAAAGCAGTTATTAAAAAAGATGTCCGCATACGAGGGGGCAATGAGGACCCGAAAGCCAAAATCCTCCAGCGCCCAGGGTGCATGTTCGCGTGACGATCCACAGCCAAAGTTTCGACGCGCCAGAAGAATACTGGCGCCCTGGTACCGCGGCTGGTTGAGCACGAAGTCTTCGCGCAGAGGGCGTCTGCTGCAGTCCATGCCCGGCTCGCCTTCATTGGCATACCGCCAGGCATCGAAAAGGTTTGGCCCGAAGCCCGAACGCTTAATCGACTTCAGAAACTGCTTAGGAATAATGGCATCGGTATCGACATTGGCCCGATCGAGTGGGGCCACCAGGCCATCGTGAACGGTAAGTGGATTCATAGCGCGCAATTCCTTTACGACGATGGAAGCTGTCTGATATCAACAAAATGACCGGCAACGCCCGCTGCGGCCGCCATCGCCGGCGATACCAGGTGGGTGCGACCGCCCGCGCCCTGTCGCCCTTCGAAATTTCGGTTACTGGTCGAGGCACAGCGCTCGCCGGGCTCAAGCCGGTCTGCATTCATGGCCAGGCACATCGAGCAGCCAGGCTCACGCCATTCAAAACCCGCCTCACGAAAGATTCTGTCCAGCCCCTCAGCCTCGGCCTGGGCCTTGACAAGGCCTGAACCAGGCACCACCAAGGCAAGCTTCACCGACTCCGCCTTCTTGCGGCCCTTGACCACGGCCGCAGCCGCCCGCAGGTCTTCGATACGAGAATTGGTGCACGACCCGATAAAGACCTTATCGATACGAATCTCAGACACCGGGGTGTTGGCCTTAAGGCCCATATAATCCAACGCCCGCGACATGCCCTCGCGCCGAGCCGCATCCGACTCTGCCGCTGGGTCTGGCACCCGCGATCCCACCGGAACCACCATTTCCGGTGACGTGCCCCAGGTGACCTGAGGCGCGATCGTCTCAGCCTGAATCTCGACCACACGATCAAAGGCAGCATTAGGGTCGGAATGCAGCGTCTTCCAGTATGCCAGGGCCTGATCCCAGGCGGCACCGGTGGGCGCAAGCGGCTTCCCACGAACATAGGATTCGGTAGTGACATCAAAGGCCACCATGCCAGCCCGGGCACCTGCCTCAATGGCCATATTGCATAAGGTCATGCGGCCTTCCATGGACAGGCCACGAATCGCGCTGCCTGCAAACTCAATGGCATAGCCCGTACCGCCCGCCGTACCAATGCTGCCGATTACCGCAAGAACAACGTCCTTGGCAGTCACGCCCTCTCCCAGAACGCCGTCCACACGCACCAAGAGATTCTTTGCCTTTTTCATCAGCAGGCACTGGGTGGCCAGGACATGCTCGACCTCCGAAGTGCCAATGCCAAAGGCAAGACAGGCAAAGGCGCCATGGGTACTGGTGTGCGAGTCGCCACAGACCACAGTCATTCCGGGCAGGGTGGCACCCTGCTCGGGGCCAATAACATGCACGATGCCCTGTCGTTTATCCGTAATATTGAAGTACTTCAGACCCCAGGTCTTGGCATTGGCATCAAGCGTTTCCACCTGCAGCCGTGAAACCGGGTCTTCAATGCCCTTGGACCGGTCGGTGGTCGGCACGTTATGGTCGACCACCGCCAGGTTTGCCGAGTTGCGCCACAACGGGCGGCCCGCAAGTTCCAGGCCCTCAAAGGCCTGGGGGCTTGTCACCTCGTGGACAAGATGCCGATCAATATAGATAAGACAGGTACCGTCTTCCTGACGGTCGACCACATGCTCTTCCCAGAGCTTGTCATACAAAGTAGGCATTACAAAACCTCCCATGGGCATGCACAAACCCGCATTATGACGCCTGCCCCTTGGATGCGTCTTGGCCAGACTCAGGTCCAGCGTCGGATCCCACCCGTCGATCGCGCGCTACCACCCAGGCCGCCATCAGAAAACCAAGACTCGCTGCCAACACCGAAAACCAAAAACTTGCCTCGGGCAGTATCGCCTCCCAGATCCATCCGGCAAGAATTCCGCCCAGAGACCCCCCCAGCCCGTAGGCCGCCATCGTGTAGAGTGCCTGGCCCCGGGCCTGGGCCTGCGCGGGAAACCATTGCTGCACAAGCCCCACCGAGGCACTATGGTGCAGCCCAAAGGTCACCGCATGCAGCAGCTGCGCCAGCACCAGCAGGACAAGCTGGCCTTCGGACAAGGCAATCAGCGCAAACCTAAGCGCGGTGACCAGGTAGCTTGCCAGCCAGACCGCCCGAAGACCCCACCGTTGGAAGAAAGGCCTCTGAAACTGAAATACGGCAATCTCGGCAAGAACACCAAGCGTCCAGAGCAGACCAATCGCCACGCGGCTGTAGCCATGGCCCTCCAGCCAGAGCGAGAAAAGCGTGTAGAGCGGCGCATGGGCCAGCAGCATCAGAAAAGATGCCAACAAAAATCCGCGCACCCGGGGCTGGGCCAAGACCTGCTTGAAGGCCAGCGCAGGTGCGGTAAGGTCATGTACGGGGCGGGCAGGAAGCCTGCCTGCAGACCATGCCACCAGGCTCAAGAGCAGCATCAGGCCCATGGGTAGGACCCCAATGCCAAACTGGTCGAAGGCCCATCCACTGACCAGAACTGCGGCGATAAACCCGACCGAACCCCAGACCCTCACCCTGCCGTAGCGCCCAAGGTCTCCCTTACTGGTCTGCATTGCCAGAGACTCGGCAATGGGCACCTGCCCCGTAAGAAAAAGGCTCATCGCAAAGAGCACAAAAAAGAGCGCCCAGAAAGACCAGTTCATCATCAAGAGCCCGGCCATTGCTAGCGCCATCGCTGCCGACCAGCGCAACAGTATCGGCACCTGTGCGGGGGAGGCTCGATCGGCCAGCCAGCCCCAAAAGGGCGGGCCGATAACCCGGGTCCATTGCAAGGGCGAGACAAGCACTCCAATTTCCGCGGGTGAGAACCCCCGCCCGTTGAGCCAGAGCGACAGGTACGGGGCGAACAGGCCTACGTAGGAGAAGTAACTGGCGAAAAATACCGCCAGTGGTCGAAAGGTCTGCGACACTGCGAGAAAAAACCGGCCTAGCTGCGGGGGGTCTGGTCGTCGGTGACTGCTCTATCCGAGACGGAAGCCTGGTCTGCGATTGGCGCTATCGGCGCCATCGGCGCCATCCGCGCTATCGACGCCAAGGGCACGCGCACATCTGCATTCTGGCCACGGTGGCGAAGGGCATGGTCCATGAGCACAAGCGCGAGCATGGCCTCAGCAATGGGCGTTGCACGAATGCCCACGCAAGGGTCATGCCGACCATGGGTCTCCACCATAACTGGTTCCCCCTGCAGATTGATCGAAGGCCGCGGGGTGCGAATACTCGATGTGGGCTTAATCGCAATGGCTACTGTCACTGGCTGTCCGGTAGAGATGCCACCCAAGACCCCACCGGCATGGTTACTGAGAAACCCGTCCGGCGTCATCGGGTCTCCGTGCTCAGAGCCACGCTGGGCGACGCTGGCAAACCCCGCCCCAATCTCGACCCCTTTTACCGCATTGATTCCCATCATGGCAGAGGCGATGTCGGCATCCAGGCGATCGAACACCGGCTCGCCCCAGCCAGCCGGAACGCCTAGGGCCTCGACACAGATGCGCGCACCACAGGAATCTCCCGCCTTGCGCAGGCTGTCCATATAGGCCTCTAGGGCAGCAATCTGAGACTGATTGGGCGCAAAGAACGGGTTCTGAGAGACATACGCCCAGTCTTCGAAGGCGATCGCAAGCTCCCCGAGTTGGGCCATACAGCCACGAATCTGAATGCCATAGCGCTGGCCAAGCCACTTCTTTGCAATGGCAGCGGCCGCTACGCGAACAGCGGTTTCGCGCGCAGAGGAACGTCCCCCGCCCCGGTAATCCCGCATGCCGTATTTCTGCAGATAGGCATAGTCGGCATGCCCCGGCCGGAAGGTGTTCTTAATCTCGCCGTAGTCTTTGCTGCGCTGGTCCTGGTTACGAATGAGAAGCGCAATCGGGGTGCCCGTGGTCACGCCCTCGAATACACCGGACAGAATCTCTACCGTGTCTGGTTCTTGTCGCTGGGTAACATGCCGCGAGGTGCCAGGCCGCCTGCGGTCAAGCTCAGGCTGAATGTCGGCCTCAGACAGCGCCAGCCCGGGCGGGCAGCCATCGACCACGCATCCAATGGCCGGGCCATGCGACTCTCCAAAGGAGGTGACACAGAAAGAGCGGCCAAAGGTGTTTCCGGACATGCCGGCATTCTACTGCGGCCAGGCATCAAGGACCGCCGCAAGCCGCTGCCGAACCATGTCGCGGCCAAGCACCTCCATCACCTTGTCAATAGAGGGTGTCTCGGTTTTCCCCAACAGAATGACCCGCAGGGCCATGGCAAGCTGCGGCATTTTGAGGCCATGTTCGGCCAGCAGCCCCTTCAGGGTCTGCGCAATTACCGGGGCAGTAAACGGCTCAGGTAGTCGAACAGCGAAGTCCCGCAAAGCCTTTGGAACCATGCCCTGCAGCCGCTCCGTCAGCATCACGGGATCGGGCTGTACCGGGCTGTAGAACATGGCGGAAGCCTCGGCAAGCGCAACCAGGGTACTGGCCCGATCTTTGAGCAGATCGCACACCGCATCGAGCCTTGGCAGATCCGGTAACACCCCCAGTTCGGCAGCAAGCCGAGGGGCGGTCTTCTGGGCCAGCGCCGCTCCGGTCATCTGCCTCAGATAGTGGTTGTTGAGCCACTGGAGCTTTTCAAAATCGAACTGCGCAGCCGACTTGCTGCAGTTCTCCAGGGCAAACCAGGATACAAACTCGTCCATGGAAAAGACCTCATCGTCCCCATGGCTCCAGCCCAGTCGGGCCAGGTAGTTGCATAGCGCCTCAGGCAGATAGCCGTCTTCGTCATACTGCATGACCGACACAGCCCCATGCCGCTTGGATAACTTTTCACCATCCGGGCCGTGGATCATGGGCAGGTGGGCGTAAGTCGGAACACTGGCTCCGAGCGCCTTAAGGATATTGATCTGCCGCGGGGTGTTGTTGATATGGTCGTCACCCCGAATCACATGACTGATGCGCATATCCATGTCATCAACAACAACACAAAAGTTATAGGTAGGCGTGCCATCGGCGCGGGCAATAATCAGGTCGTCTAACTCGCTGTTCGAGATACTGATCTGACCCTTTACCCCATCGTGCCAAGATACTGCGCCCTCATCTGGGTTGCGAAACCGCACTACCGGCGCTCGGTCTTGCGGAACCACCAGCCCCCGCCGTTGCGCCAGTTCGGGGCGCCAGCGACCGTCATACCGGGGCTTCGCACCTCGGGCACGCTGCTCTTCACGCATCGCATCGAGTTCTTCTCTACTGCTATAGCAGTAATAGGCCTGCCCCGATTCGAGCATCTGGGCAATCACCTGCCGATACCGGGGCATGTGCTGCATCTGGTAGAACGGACCTTCATCGGGATACAGCCCAAGCCAGGCCATGCCATCGAGGATTGCCTGTACGGCCTCGGGGGTAGAACGCTCAAGATCGGTATCTTCGATACGCAGAATGAACTGACCGCCATGTCGGCGGGCGTAGGCCCAGCAGTACAAGGCCGTGCGCGCCCCTCCAACATGCAGATAGCCCGTCGGGCTCGGCGCAAATCGCGTGCGCACAGTCACGCGGTCAGGCCTTCAGCATGGCATAGAGCCTTGCGAAATGCCCATTGGAGAGCTTTAGCGCATGGATCTTGTCGTGAAATTCGGGAAACTCAGCATGCAGATCATGGTTCTCTAAGGTCATCAGACACCTCCAAAAGCCCAAAATATAACCCTGTTCCTCGCCAGAGCCCCTGACCAGAGTCAAACTTAAGGCGAACTTTTCAAGGTAGGTGCCATCAAAAAACCTATGAACAGGCGCATACCCTCACTCTTTCTTCGGGCCGGTTCAGTTGGCATCGTGCTGGTCATTCTTGCCGCCTGCGGAGAGAGCCGGGAAAAGCCACCCTCCACGCTTCGGCCCGATGCCGTGCAGAAGTCGCAGCAAGAACAACAGGCCAAAAGAGATCGGGAAAAGCGTATACGCAACACCCAAGACTGTTACATCGAAGAGCGCAGGCTCAACCCCAACAAGCACACCACCTGCATCTATCGCTGCCCCGATGGCAAGATCGAGAGCGAAAATGTGGCGCCTGGCTTCTACTGCCCCACCGTTCTCAATGTAATTAAGCGCTAGCCGGCAAACCGCGGCGCATTGGGGTCACCGGCGCGGCCAAGGTCGCGGCTAAGATCAAGGCCAGTGGCGTGGTCATAGGCACGGCCACACTTTTCGTCGGCCCGAACCCGTTTATCATGGTGTGTCATGCCCAACATCGAATTTCAGGTCGACCGCTCGGCCATCGACCGGCTCAGTCCATCGGCAACCACGCAGGAAAGGCTGCGGTTTTTCAAGGACCTGCAGCTATCCGGTCCACAGCGTCTGCTTTATAAAATCTGGGCCAGTAGGTCGCTTGCTACGGTGGTATTCCGGCCAAACCAGACGATTCAACATGCCGGCGAGATTCCACACTCAGCCTATGTCGTACTCGCCGGTCGGGTACTGGTGCAGGAAAAAGACAAGACCTTCCTGCTTGGGCCAGGCGCAGTAATCGGCCTGGCCGAAGGGCTCTGCGAGATCCCCTGCCAGCATGACTATCGCGCCACCGAGGTGGTTAACTGCAAAGAGATCCCGCTAGATACCGCATGCCGTGAGGTAAGCCGGGTCAATGCGGGGCTCAAAGGCGTCTTTCGTCTCACCCTTCAGAAGATCCTTGCCGAGCGGGCCCAGATCCCCCTCTGGCTCAAGTAGCATGACCCCAGAGCCCGATCCCATCGATCGCGTCCTCAAAGACGCGGCGATCCGCAATACACAGATCCGCGCCGAGACCCAGCAGGCCGCGATCGACCTAGAACGCCGTATTCAGCTCGTCGTGGGCTCCGACGACATACCCGAGGAGTTTCGACCAAAGTTACTTTCAGAACAACCAGCCCTTCCCTGGTCTGTCGCCACTGACTTTGCAGCCAGCGCCACTGCGGAACGCGGCTCCTCTAGCGACTTTGCAGCTGGCGCCACCCCGGAACGCGGATCCTCCACCGACTTTGCAGGCGAAGCAGCACCGGAAGCACCCCCCAGCGACTTCGCACCGGGTGCGGGTTCAGCACCTGTAGACGAGGGCTCGGTATTTTCGGGTGGCCCAGGCCTGAGGAGCCCAGACAACGAGGAACAGGTCTTCTCTGCTGCAAAGGTTCCTGCCGCAGGCCGCGGGGAGCCAGGCCATGCTCCCCCCAACGCGCCGCCCACGCCCATTGATCCGCAGAACCTCCGGCCAGAAGACGGCGGCGTTGCCATTGCCTATTCCGCAGGTGAGATGCTCTTCTCCAAGGGGGATGCAGCAGAGTTGTTTTTCGTCATCACCGAAGGACAGGTCTCGCTTTTTGAGCCCACCACCGGCTACGAAATGGCGGTCATCGGGCCCGGAGACTCCCTGGGTGAACAGTCGATTCTTATGGGAGGCGTCCATAGCCTTTCAGCCCGGGCGGTAACGCGGGTGGTCTGTACCACGGTACGTGCTGATAGGCTGAGAACCATTCTTGATCAACAGTCTGGGGTGGTCAAGCCTGTGTTTGAGGCAGTCTTGCTGCAGCTTTCCATGCATAACGAACTGCGCGCCCAAGGCAATAGGCTTAGCCTTTAGTTAGGAAGGCTGTGATCGCGTTTTATACCGATCGGTTTGTGCTACCACTGCCCCAAGGCCATCGGTTTCCGATGGAAAAGTACCGGCTGCTTCGGGAGCGGGTTGCCTCCGAACTCCCCGACATCACTCTTGAAGAACCCCCGGCTGCCTCGGATCGGGAGCTCTTGCGTATTCATAAGCCCAGCTATGTTCAGAGGCTTGTATCTGGCGCCCTTTCGCAGGCCGAGCAAAAGATCATCGGGTTTCCTTGGTCATCGGCCATGGTCGAGCGATCCCGGCGATCCGCCGGTGCTACTCTGGCGGCCTGTCGTGCCGCGGTTTCGGCCCGAAGCATCGCGATCAATCTCGCGGGGGGAACCCACCACGCCTATCCTGATCGGGGGGAAGGGTTCTGCTGCTTTAACGATGCGGCAGTCGCCGCCAAGGCCATGCAGGCCGAAGGGCTTTCCCGCAAGGTGTTAATTCTCGATCTTGATGTCCACCAGGGAAACGGCACAGCCGTCTGCTTTCAGAACGACCCCAGTGTTTTTACCGCCTCCATTCATGGTGAGAATAACTACCCCTTTCAGAAAGAGGCCTCCGACCTTGACCGCAGTCTGCCAAACGGCACCTCAGACACCGACTACCTTGAATGCCTGGATAACGTACTGTTTGAGATCAGCCAACGATTCGCACCCGAGTTGATGATCTATCTTGCCGGCGCTGACCCTCTGGCTTCAGACAGACTGGGGCGACTATCACTATCTCATGAGGGCCTGCGTGCCCGAGACCAAAGGGTGCTGGCCTTTGCCCAGGCCCATAGCCTGCCAACAGCCGTGACCATGGCTGGCGGCTATGCACAGCCCATTTCAGATACGGTTGATGCCCATTTCAACACCGTCGCGCTTTGCTATCAGGCCTTCTGTGCCCGTGCTGGCGGCATGAGAGGCGTTGGCGCTTAACCCTCAGGCCCTATTTGCGCAGACAACCCGGCAGGCCCGACCGACCGGCATAAACCGCGTGGGCGCCGAGGGCCTCTTCAATGCGCAGTGCCTCGTTCCACTTTGCCATTCGCTCAGAACGGGCGAATGACCCCACCTTCAGCTGACCCGTATTCCATCCAACAGCCAGGTGCACGATCATCACGTCTTCGGTTTCGCCAGAACGGGCAGAGACCACCTTGCCCCAGCCAAACCGGTCGGCCGCCTGCATAGCAGAAAAAGTCTCGGATACGGTTCCCACCTGATTGGGCTTTAACAACACCGCATTACATGCGCCCTGCTCAGCTGCCGTGGTCACTAGTTCGGCACATGTGACCAGGTAGTCATCTCCGACAACCTGAATGCGATCACCCCACCGCTGGGTGCATGCCTGCATGCCAGGCACATCGTCTTCTGCCACGGGGTCCTCAATCGAAAGAATCGGGTAGCGGTCAATCCAGCCCGAGAGCACCTCGATCCATTCGTCTGTTGTGTAACGCCGTCCTTCAAGCCCAAGCTGATAGAACTCCCCGTGACGAAACTCCGATGCCGCAATATCTAGAGAAATCGCCACCTGATCAAACCGATAGCCGGCTCGGGTGATCGCACGGGTGAGCATCTCAAGGGCCTGCTCGTTGGAGTCAAAGTCAGGCCACCAGCCCCCCTCATCGGCCACTCCCGCCCGCCTACCCTGCTCTTGCATTAACTGACCCGCCGTGCGGTAGACCTCTGCGGTCATCACCATGGCCTCATCGAATGACTCCGCCCCAACGGGCATAACCAGGAAATCCTGAATATCCACACGCCGGCCCGCATGGGCGCCGCCCCCGAAGATTTGAATCTCCGGCAAAGGAAGTCGAACAACTCCCCCTGCAGAGAGGTACTTCCAGATCGGCAAAGACGCGTCTTTCGCGGCCGCATCGAGAACTGCAAAAGAGGTGGCAATCAGGGCGTTGCCACCTATCTCGTGGCGAGTGGCAGATGGATCGAGTGCCATGAGCCTCTGATCAATAGAGAGACGATCAGTGATCGGCAGGCCCCGAATCACTGGCGCGATACGCTCGCGAACGTTACGCAGGGCCTTTTGTATATCCATTCCCCCAAGGCTGTCATCTCCGTCTCGCAGGTCAACTGCCTCTCGGCTTCCCCGGGAGGCGCCTGCCGGCGCAACACCCCTGCCAACAACACCATTAGACAGACCGACCTCCACCTCAATTGTCGGGCGCCCGCGGGAATCCCAGATACGGCGCGCATGTACGGACTGTATTCGATGCGTCATGCGTTGTTACTCCAATCGAGAAGAAGATGCGAAGGGGACGGCGATGGCCTGAGAAGATGCGAAATGGCAAAAGCCCGCACCCGCTCTTGGTCACGAGGGTCAGTCAGGTACTCCACTGGCGACTTGCCATCGACGCGGGCAAGCAACATAGCGGCCAAAAGCTCTGCAACCCTGCGGTGAAACTGCTCCAAGGGCTCCCACGTAACATGGGCCGCATGGGCCTCGGTGAGCCGCGTAAAGCTGAGAAAAAACTGGCTACGGTATTCAGGCCGCCATACCGACTTAAGCAACAGATGATTCAGACAAAAGGCGAGGTCGAATGCAGGGTCGCCATAGACGGCACACTCGGCATCCAGAAACACTGGGCCATGCGGGCCCACTAGAATGTTCTTGGGGCTAACGTCGCCATGCACCAGGGCCCTGCGCATCTGGTGCGTGCGGTCTACCAGGGCCATTAAGGCCGGTGCCACCGAAGGATGCCGCTGCGAAGCAGCAACAAAGTATGGCTCCAGACGCAGCGCATAGAACTGGTCTTGATTGGCAAAAGCCTCTGCGAGATCGGCTCGGTTGGCGGTTACCGCATGTATTCTTCCAAGACGAGTGCCCACCGCTTCTGCAGTATTTCCCTCTACCTGGCCGTCGCGAAGCTGCCCCTTCCATACCGGATAGTCCTGTTCCGGAAGGTATTGCATTGCAAAGCTGTGCGTCGCTAAGTCTTGACCCAAGACCTGGGGCACCCAGGCATTATTAAGGGCCGAGACCAGTTGAATCCAGGCAACTTCGGCCTGATTACGCTCTACCGGGGCATGCCAGACGGCAGCCACTCTGAGTTGAGGCAGGGCCCTTTTTATGCAGATCGTAGACTCACCCGAGTCAACACGAACGATAACCGAAGAGACCCCCCCAACCAGAGGCGTTAGCCGTCTGCTCTGGCGCTCCTGCCCTAGACCCATACGGTCTAAGGCAGCATGCAAGACAGCGCGGTCTTCTTCAGAAATTTCCATAGGCGTGAAGTATCGCGTAAAAAAACATGCGGCCAGGAGAACGGCCTTACTTCATCGCGAGCTGCGTGTTAACTGACCGCAAGCATTAGCACCAGATACCGCCCTGTCTTGGCCAGGCCTACCAGCAACAGAAAACGCCAGAAAGGCTCGCGCATGACCCCCGCCGCAACGGTAATAGGGTCGCCAATAACGGGCATCCAGCTCAGAAGCAGAGACCACCTTCCCCATCGGGCATACCAGTCCTGCGCCCGGGCGAGGGCCTGAGGGCCCACCGGAAACCAGCGACGGTCTTTAAACCGCTCTAGGCCACGGCCCAACAGCCAGTTCACGACAGCGCCCAGGGTGTTACCGATGCTCGCGACGGCCAGAAGTGCAAGGCCAGGGGTAGTACCCGCCAGAAGATAGGCAACAAACACCGCCTCGGACTGCATCGGAAGAATGGTCGCGGCCAGTAGGGCCGAGAGAAATAGGCTGCCGTAGACCGCCAGATCGGAGAGCACCATGTGGCTTAAAAAAGAATCACCGACTGATCAACACTCGGGTAAACCGTATCCGGTAGAGTGTTCGAATGTCCATCCATGCATACCCACCCTAAAGAAACATCGCGAAATGCAAACGGCTTAAAGGCAGTGTATCTTCCGCGGCTCCTAACGGGCTTTATGGCTGTATCCTTCTTTCGGGCAGAATGGCAAGGCAGATTATTCCCATGACATCAGGCCCATTTAAAGGTAACAAGACCTCTCTTCCTAGCAAGCCGTGTCAGGCATGCGGCCGCCCCATGACCTGGCGCAAGCGCTGGGCGAAGAACTGGGACGATGTAAAGTTCTGCTCAGACCGTTGCCGGGCGAATAGAAAGGGCGAGCGAACTTAGTTTTGGCCGCCCTGTACCTCCCGCCCTGTACCTCCCGCCCTGTACCTCCCGCCCTATACCTCCCGTAATCCGAGCAAAGTAAAAAAAGCCGTCACCGATAAGGATTCCAACCATGGCTCAGTATGTAATGTCGATGCTGCGTGTCAGCAAAGTTGTTCCGCCCAAGCGACAGATCATTAAAGATATCTCACTGTCCTTCTTCCCCGGCGCCAAGATTGGACTGCTCGGGCTCAATGGTTCCGGAAAGTCCACAGTGCTCAAGATCATGGCGGGGGCCGACAAGGAGTATGACGGCGAGGTACAACATCTTCCCGGTGTCTCTATCGGCTATCTGCCTCAGGAGCCTGCGATTGATCCTGAGATCACGGTACGTGATGCGGTAGCAGCCGGCCTCGGGGCGGTATCGTCAGCACAGCAGCGGCTTGAGGAAATCTATGCCGCCTATGCGGAGCCCGATGCAGACTTTGACAAGCTGGCCGAGGAACAGGCCCGTCTTGAGGCGGTCATCGCCGCCTCCGGCACCGATGCGGAGACCCAGATGGAGATCGCCGCCGATGCCCTACGACTGCCCCCCTGGGAGGCCAAGATTGCCCATCTGTCAGGAGGCGAAAAGCGCCGCGTGGCCCTATGCACGCTGCTGCTGTCTAAGCCCGATATGCTTCTTCTCGACGAGCCCACCAACCATTTGGATGCCGAGTCGGTAGAGTGGCTTGAGCAGTTCCTCACGCGTTTCCCGGGAACTGTCGTAGCAGTTACCCATGACCGCTACTTTCTGGACAACGCTGCGCAATGGATTCTGGAGCTCGACCGTGGCCATGGCATTCCCTGGAAAGGGAACTACTCGAGCTGGCTCGAGCAGAAGGACGAGCGGCTGGCCCAAGAGAACAAACAGATCGATGCGCACATGCGCGCCATGAAGCAGGAGCTTGAGTGGGTTCGGCAGAACCCCAAGGCAAGGCAGGCCAAGTCTAAGGCGCGGCTTGCCCGATTCGAAGAGCTCAACAGCCTCGAATACCAGAAGCGCAATGAGACCCAGGAGATATTCATTCCCCCAGGGGAGCGACTGGGTGATCAGGTGATCACGTTTTCAGAGGTATCGAAATCTTTCGGAGACCGCCTCTTAATCGATCAGCTGTCCTTTGCGATTCCACCGGGCGCCATTGTCGGAATCATTGGCCCGAACGGCGCGGGAAAATCCACGCTCTTTAAGATGATCCAAGGTCGCGAGAAACCCGACGCAGGCAGCATCGAAATCGGTCAGACCGTAAAAATCGCGGCCGTAGACCAGTCACGCGAGGGGCTCGAAGACAGCAAAACCGTGTTTGACGCGATTGCAGATGGCGCCGACATTCTGACGGTTGGTCGGTTCGAAATGCCTGCCCGGGCCTATCTGGGGCGTTTTAACTTCAAGGGCGCCGACCAGGGCAAGGTAGTCGGCAACCTCTCTGGGGGAGAACGCGGGCGGCTGCACCTGGCCAAGACCCTGATTCAGGGGGGAAATGTGTTGCTGCTCGATGAGCCCTCAAACGACCTGGATGTCGAAACCCTTCGGGCACTAGAAGACGCCCTGCTGGAGTTCGCCGGCTGCGTGCTGGTTATCTCGCACGACCGCTGGTTTCTCGACCGGATCGCCACGCATATTCTTGCCTGCGAGGGCGACTCTCATTGGGAGTTTTTTACCGGTAATTATCAGGAGTACGAGGAAGACAAAAGACGTCGCCTCGGCGAGGAAGGCGCCAAGCCGAGGCGGATTCGCTACAAACCAGTGACGCGTTAGATCGAGGGAAAATGCATGCTAACCACTACTGCATGCCCTCGGTCTAACAGACCTTACCGCTTGACCCCATAAAGCAGGCCCCTAGCCCATCTCCTTGAGCGCCTGAATCCGCTCATCAAGGGGAGGATGGCTCATAAACAGCCGCTTAAACCCATGGCCCATGCCCCCGCTGATGCCGAATGCCTCGAGCTGCTCCGGCAGATGCGGCTGCTTAATTGAGGCCTGCAGGCGCTCAAGCGCGGCAATCATCTTCTGACGACTGGCCAGGGCGGCGCCCCCTGCATCGGCACGGTACTCGCGAATCCGGCTAAACCACATGACAATGGCGCTTGCCAGAATGCCAAGCACGATCTGGGCGATGATCGCGGTGACCCAGTAGGCAGGGCCGTGACCACTTTCGGTCTTAAAGACCACCCGGTCAATAAAGTGGCCAAGTACCCGAGACAAGAAGAAGACGAAGGTATTAACCACGCCCTGAATGAGCGCCAAGGTGATCATGTCACCGTTGGCCACATGGCTTACCTCATGGGCAAGCACGGCCTCAACCTCATCGCGGGTCATTCCCTGAAGCAGCCCCGTACTTACCGCGACGAGGGCATCGTTTCGGAACATGCCGGTGGCAAAGGCATTGAGATCGGGAGACTCGTAGATAGCCACCTCGGGCATGCCAATGCCTGCCTGCTGCGCCTGGCGCTCAACCGTGCGCACCAGCCATTGCTCCATCTCGGACCGTGGCTGGTTGATCACCTGGGCATTGGTCATCTGCTTGGCCATGAATTTGGACATTGCCAGAGACACCAATGAGCCAGTCATACCCACCACGGCGGATAAGACCAGAAGTGCGCCAAGGTCGAGCCCAACGCCCGCTTCGTCTAGCACATTGCCGATTCCAAAGACGGAGATAATGATAGACAGCACCAGCATGACTGCCAGGTTTGTCAGGAGAAAGAGAAAAATTCGCTTCATAGAGTCGACTCACAGGTAAAAGGGCGTTGAGACGGAAAAAAGAGGAAGAACCGCTGCCGAACTACAGTGGCCTTAGATGGGGACACTGGCCAAAAGTTTCAAGGCCTGAGCGGTCTCGCTGCAGTCTGAAAGACAGCTAATTCTAGAATGGGCACAGGGAGAAAGACCGTACATGTCACCGATGCTGCAACGACTGGCCCAGCTCAGCTGGACGCAGATAGGGATTCTCGCGATCGGTGAGGCCAGCCTGGTGGGGGGGCTGGCCTGGATCTTTTGGGAGGAGGTCTGGCCCCTGGTATTTCTCGTCTGGTTTGGCGTCAGTATGCTGGCTTACGGCATCTTAAAGCATGTCTCAGGCAACCCGTCCCGTCCGGACTAGGCTAAACGCCAATCCGCCCATCAGAAAAACGCTCGCCGCCAGTAGCAACAAGGCAGTGACTTCGGTTTGCTTCTGCTGGCGAAAGACGATGGTGCGCCCCATGACCTCGTAAATCCGGTGCAGTTCCGAGACGCTGGCAGCACTGAAGTACTCTGCCGAGGTCTCAGCCGCCACCCATTTCAGAATATCCTCCTCCAGTCGCACCCGCATTGACATACCGGCGGCCTTCAACAGAGTACCCTGTGTCGTGCCAATACCAACGGTATAGATGCGTATGCCCTGCTGGGCTGCAAATCGCGCCATCGTGCGCACATCGGGGGCCATATTGTCTGCCCCGTCTGAGAGCAACACGATTGCAAGGTCGTCGCGCTTTGCAACGGGCGAGAGCGGCAGGTCAGCCTCTTTAAAGGTTCCCTCCAGAATGGCCTGCAATGGAACACTACCCGGAGGTAATAACGCAGACATGCCCACTGCTATGCCGGCGCCAATCGCCGACCCCTGCTGAAGCGCAATTCCGTCGAGTACGGTGAACAAGGCATCGCGTTTAGTAGTGGGCATCTGAGAGATCGTGGCCGTTGCCGCCACAGTAACCAGGCCCAGCTTCATCTGGGGGGGCTGCCGAGAGACAAACCTGCGAATGGCCTCCGAGGCCGCTTCAATTCGGCTCGGCGCCACATCATCGGCGCGCATGCTGCCCGAGATATCCAGCACCAGCATCACGGCATCCACCCGTTGCGGGAGCATCACCACCGCCTGCGGCCTGGCCGAGGCGATTATGAGTATTCCAAGCCCGACCAGCACCAGTAAAAAGGGCAGATGCGGCAAGCGACTTCGCGGCGCTGGCTGCGAAAACCAGAAGCCTTGCGGATTGCTGGCAGTTTGGCGAACACGACGGGCCCGGTAGTACCACCAGGCCAGAGGCAGAACTGCCAGCAGCCAGAGCATCTGCGGCCATAGCCAGGAAAGCTCGCCCAGCCTCATGATCGCGCCCGGTTTCTGGCTGGCAGGTGTCTTCTCTTCTTTCGCAACGAGAGATAGGCCACCAGCTGCGGCGCAAGAGGCATGCTGGTCTGAATCCCCAGAAGATCGGCTCCCGCGCCAAGGCAGATATCGGCAAGGGCCTTATCCCGGTCGGCCACAATCTGTGTGTACCGCGACCGAATCACAGGGTCACTCGTGTCAATAAGACACTGTGATCCCGACTCAGAGTCTTCTACCGTAATCAGCCCAATGTCTGGAATACTGCGCTCGACCGGATCGATGACCCGAACACAGAGCACCTCGTGGCGATAGGCTAACTGCCGAAGCCAGTCTTCCCATCCTGGCGCGGCCAAGAAATCTGACAAGACAATGACAAGGCTTCGGCGACGAATCGCAGCGCAGGCGCGCCGTAGCATGGGCGAGAGCGGCGTACCCCCTGCCGAGCCTGCCTGATTTGTTCGGCCAGAGGGCGCTGTCGAAGGCGCACGCCCGGCATGCTCGGCAAAAAGCCGTGCCAGGCGCATCTGGTGCTGCTGTCCGGCACCCGGTGGCAGCGTAACCGCGGGCGATGCACCGTAGCCATCATGAAACAAGGCGGCAAACCGGTCAGCCTGGCGTACAAACAGGCTTGCAAGCATATCGGCGCACTGCTGGGCAGCGCGATACTTAGGGGCCCCGGTAGATGAAAAGGCCATCGAGGCCGAGGTGTCGATAAGGAACCAGGCGGTCAGCTCACGTTCCTCATAAAAGGTTCGCACATGCAGGGTGCCGGTGCGAGCCGTTACGTTCCAGTCGATATGCCGGACATCATCCCCTGGGAGGTATTCGCGAATATCCGATAGCCGCATCCCGGGACCCTGCAGCAGGGTTTCGTGGTTACCCTGAGACAGGCCATCAAGCCTACGCAGAACAGGCCAGGCCAGTGACTGCGGCAGAAACCCTTTGGAAGCTGACGCGGCAGGCGCAGCGGGTGCAGCCTCTGGTGTTGCAGGCCGGATAGGGCTAGTGCGGCGCAGGAACCTGAACATGGCTATCAAAGGGCTTGTCGGGGGCCGGTACGGCGGCTAACACCTGTCGCACGATGTCGTCGGCGGTAACACCCTCGGCGAGCGCATCGTAGGAAAGCACCAGACGATGGCGAAGCACGTCTGCGGCGATATCGGTCATATCTTGGGGCAGTACATAGGTGCGGCCACGCAGAAACGCCAGCGCCCGGGATGCCTCCACCAGCCCGAGCGTTGCCCGTGGGCTGGCACCAAAGCGCAGCAAGCGGCCCATATCGGCAAGGCCAAACCGCGCTGGCTCTCGTGTCGCAGCAACCAGATGCACGGCATGCTGTATCAGGCGGGCATCCACCTGGCCCTCACGGCAGTCGTCTTGGAGTTCTCTGAGGCGCACCATGTCGAGAACCGGAGCGGTCTGAATCGGGCGGCCCGTAAACCGCTGCGCTATCGCAAACTCCTCTTCTTCGGTCGGGTAGCCAATAAGCACCTTCATCATAAACCGGTCCATCTGCGCTTCCGGAAGGGGGTAAGTGCCTTCGGTCTCAATCGGGTTCTGTGTGGCCATCACGAGAAAGGGCTGCGGCACGAAATAGGTCTGCCCCGAAATGGTTACCTGCCGTTCCTGCATGACCTCTAATAGAGCGCTCTGCACCTTCGCGGGGGCTCGGTTAATCTCGTCGGCAAGCAGCAGGTTATTGAATACTGGGCCAAGCACGGTACTGAACTCTGCCGTCTTTTGGTTGAAGATGCGTGTGCCCGTCATGTCGGATGGCAGAAGGTCTGGGGTGAACTGCACCCGACCGAAACTTCCCTGCAAAGCGCCCGCCAGGGTTTTTACCGTGAGGGTCTTCGCCAGGCCTGGTACCCCTTCGATAAGCAGATGACCGCGCGCCAGAAGTGCAACCAGAACGCGTTCGAGAAACCTGTCCTGCCCGACCACGACGCGCTTCACCTCATAGAGCAGCCGCTCCATCAGGGCTGCGCTGTCTGCGATACGCGCGGCAGAAGGTGAGGCCGGAGCACTGGCGGCAGAACTGCCCCAGGAGTCATTCGATAGCGTCATCGGTCAGTCCTTTTACGAGATAAAACACATGGCACAGGCTGGCGGCAGAAAGGGATCAGGTACGCATCAAAACGGAGGAATTCCCACTCCGCCGGCAGCGGCCTCAATAGTCACGGCAAAACCAATGCCAATAAACGTGCCCGCTTTCGTAGGATTCAAAATCGCTGTAACAATGCCGATCACCTCACCAGCCATGTTGACAAGGGGGCCCCCGGAATTACCAGGGTTGGCAGCCGCGTCAAACTGTATAAGGCCTGTCATCACGGGGCGGTCGTCCTGGGCCCGAAACTCGCGGTTCAGGCCCGACACAACCCCCGAGGACACGGACATCGCCAGGCCAAAGGGAAACCCCACCACCAGAACCTCGGTACCCGGAGATACCCGGGCACTGGAACCCATCACGGCCGGCTCCAGGTCATCCGGAATACGCTGGGGTCGCAGCAGGGCCAGGTCTTGCCCCGGCATCACGGCAATCACAGTGGCCGCAGACTGCGTGCCATCGGAAAAGACCACCTCGATGCGCTCCATGCCTTGAATCACATGAAAGTTTGTCAACAGCGTGCCGTCATCGACAATCACCACGCCAGTGCCTGCGCCAATCTCTTTTTCCGGTTCCTTCGGACGCTTAGGATCACGGCCAAATCCCCTTACCCGGACAACGGCGGGAATGATCTTTTCTGCCGCGCTTGCTGAACGCGAGGGAAGATCGGTATCCTGCAATACGCGTATCACTGCAGAATCAATATCACGCTGGCTGAGAGGAGTTGGCTTTTCTGAAAACAAAAAAGCCGCCAAAACTATGAGGCCGATAGACAGCGATACGATGCTGATAATCCAGTACGCCAAGTGGTTTTGCCTCATGTAACAAACTTAACACAGCATCTTTATCAATGGCGGGATAGTTCACGGGAGACCCTTTAAATGCGGTTCTTATGGCCCGACATGCTCTGGTCTCTGCTGCTGATTCCGCTTCTGGTCGGGGGGTATGTCTGGCTGCAGAAGCGGAGGGTTAAGAATGCGGTTCTATCCTCAGAAATTTCCGCGCTGGTGCTTGCGCAGTCGGGCCGGCGGTCATGGCGAAGGCATGTTCCGCCAGCCCTGTGTCTCGCGGCCCTCACCTGCGCGCTGATTGGTACCGCAGGGCCCAGCGCCCGAATAGTGCTTCCCGCAGACTATATGACCCTGATTCTGGCCATGGATGTCTCCCGCAGCATGCTGGCAGAGGACGTTCCTCCGAATCGCATAAAGGCCAGCCAGGAGGCGGTAAAGGAGTTCGTCAAAGGGCTTCCCGCTAGTGTCCGACTCGGACTGATTACCTTTGCAGGCACCGCCCAGCGGGCTCAGATCATTACCGATAACCGGCAAGAGATTTATGAGGCTATCGACCGGTTTCAGTTGCAGCGGGGAACCGCAACCGGAAGCGGGCTTCTTTTGTCGCTCGACATGCTGATGCCCGAGGTAGGAATTGACCTTGAGGCATCGGTCTATCGTTGGGACACCTACCCGGGCCGCCCGTCAGGATCGGCATCGGCGGCATTGGAAGGCGGCGTACCACCAGGCTCGTATCGCAACGGCGCAATCGTGCTGCTGTCTGACGGCAGACGAACCACCGGACCAGACCCCCTTGAGGCAGCGCGGCTTGCAGCCCGACTCGGGGTGCGTGTGCACACTGTGGCATTCGGTACCCCAGAGGGGTTTATTCCAGGCTTCGAAGGATTTTCTTTTTATGCGCGGGTGGATGAGGAAACGCTGCGACAGATGGCGCAGATTACGCAGGGCGAGTTCTTTAGAGCGTCTAACGCCAATGATCTGCAAGGAATCTATGCCCATCTGGCCAGCAAGATTCGGTTGGAACGCCAGGATACCCAGATTGGTGCCTTATTTGGCCTGAGCGCTCTGGTACTTATGCTTGCCGCAGTGGGCTTGTCTCTTGCCTGGTTTCGGGTTCAATTACGGTGAATTAAGAATTACGGAATTACAATTACGGTGACAGTTCACTTAATTCCCCTGCGGGGAATTAAGTGAACTGTCACCGTAATTGAAACTGTCACCGTAATTTTCACCGCAACTCAATATGGGCCATCTTCAAAATATGGCCGACGATATCGCTCTTCGTGATTATTCCGGCAAGTGTGTTGCCGTCCATCGCAAGAAGCCGGCGAAGCCGCATGTTCACCATCAGTCGGGCCGCATGCTTTACATCGGCATGCACGTTAATGGTGATGGCGGGCTTAGCACAGACATCGTACACATTGATCAGGTCGATATCGCCCTCTTCGGCCACAATCGTTTCAAGAATATTGCTGTACGTAATAATGCCGTAGACATCATGCGCATCGCGCCGGTCAACGACCAGCGACTTAACATGGTGCTGACGCATTAGATCGATAGCCTCTCTGATAGTCGCAACAGAGGGCACCATCACGACATTACGCACCATAAGGTCTTACACAAGCATGGCAGATCCTCCTAGATTTCGTCTTTTATAAGATCTTCAAACTGATGAACCTGCGTCATGTCAATGCCCGCGATATGCTCAAGCGGAACAGTAAAAACAACCCCACAGGAATTTTTCGCCAGAGAGAGCTCTTCGCTGATGTTCTTTAGAGCCTGCACCGAGAGTTTGCGCTCAAGCACAAACACTAGCACCGACTGGCTTCCTTCCACGGTAAGCCCAAAGAAAGTTTTTTTCTCCTTCGAGCCGATGCCTTTAGCCCCAAGAATGGTCACCCCCGCCGCCCCGCTTCGACGGGCAACATCAATAGCCTGCTCTTCAAGGTCTTCCGCAAGTATCGCCATAAGAACCGAAAATTTCATGATGGAACTCCTCGATGCCTAAAACGTTCAACATAGATTGCATAAAGCATGACGGTGAGAATAGGAAAAATAGAAGCAAATGCAATAAGCCCGAACCCATCAATCAGCACATTACGGCCCTCAATGCTCGAGGCCAGGCCGATTCCGAGTGCAGTAACAAGAGGAACAGTCACTTCTGAGGTAGTAACGCCGCCGAGATCAAAGGCCAAGGGCACAATGTACTTCGGTGCAAACCATGTCAGCAGGATGACAACGGCATAGCCGTCCATAATGTAGACATGAATCGAATCGCCCGCGATGATGCGATGCACCCCAACGGCAATTCAGATGGCCACTCCAAAGGCTACCAGCAGGCGTATCTGCTGCGCACGTAGTTTTCCCTTGCCGGCCTCCTCAGCCTGCTGGCCAATCGCCACTAGGGCGGGCTCTGCCATTGTGGTTGCGAACCCAATAGCAAAGGCAAACAGATACACCCAGGCAATGGCATCCAGCGTAATCAGCTGGGCCGCCATGCTGCGGCCCTGCAGAAAGAGAGCAACCCCAAAGGCCACAATCACGAGCCCCAGAACCATGGACAACAGGCCGGCGGGTACCTCCTGAATGACCGCAAACTGAAAGACACCCACCACCACAACGATGGGCAAAAGATTACGAAACGAGTGCAATAGCAGATGCCAGAAACCAATGCCCTGGCTCACGTTAACCTGCCCATAAAGAAATACTCTGGCCAGGGCAGCCTGGCTGACAGAAGCTGTGCAGATGGCGCAGTGCTGTCAGTCATATGGCTTTTACTATACTAGCGGCGGTAGTGCTGTAAGACTTCAATTTCAATGAGTCCTTGACTGCCCAGGCCGCAGCGCCACTGGGCAACAAAAGCTAGGTAACGCGTGTAACCCGACACTGTGTAGGGTGGGGCTGGGCGGGAGAATCGTCATCGACCCCAATCGTCATCGACCCCATTGCCCACTAGCTTGCTGTGGCCGCATAATCGGGAGCAAACACTACAGAACCCCAATATCTGCGTGACTGGCAAAACCCAGGTTTTTTGTCGTTGTATCGTAGATAGACCTCAAATAAATTTGATCATGAAACCATCTGAAGCTCTTGAACTTCACCGTGACGAGATACGTAAGATCGTCTTGGCACATAGGGCCGATAATGCCCGTGTATTTGGTTCAGTCTTACACGGTACTGACTCGAACCTTAGCGACCTTGATATTTTGATCGATCCCACTGAGGACACGACTTTGTTTGATTTGGGAGCTATTCGCTATAAGTTGCGTACCTTGCTTGGGGTATCTGTGGATGTATTGACTCCGGGCGCACTCCCAGAGCATTTCCGTGACGCTGTCCTCGCGGAGGCCAAGCCGATATGAGCGATTTGGCGAGGCAAACAGTCGAGTCAAGCTAGCTTTATGAGCTAAGCGACTTCCGGCTGCGTAAAGTTTCCTCATGATTCCTGAAATTGAGAAAAAAGACGGGCAGGTCACTGTGGTATGGATGCGGACTTATCTCCCTGTTCGGATTGATCAGTGACACTTTAGAGGGTAAAGTGTCCCCGTATTTGCTACCGTAGGGCGGAATTAAACGGCCATGGCACTTACTGTGCTTGCGGAAGTGGTACTAATAGCCCATCTGCTGCTTGCCGCGCTTATCACGCTCGGGCTGATCGCCATTCCTGTGGGCGGGGTTTTGCAATGGCCATGGGTACGTCACCGAAGACTAAGGCTAGTACACGCGGGGCTGATGGTATTTGTGGCCCTGGAGGGCGTTCTGGGCATAACCTGCCCCTTGACCATTATTGAACATCAACTCCGCGGGAGCCAGGCTCCGGAGTTCTTCCTGGCAGCACTTGCCTCTGATCTTCTTTACTGGAACCTACCGCTTGAATTCTTTGTTATTAGCTATCTTCTGGCTACAGCCTGGGTGGCTCTACTCTGGTGGAAGTTCCCCCCTCACGCGCCTGACGCTTGAACAACACCCATGCCGTATTGACCCCTGTGAGAAGCATGATCGGCCAGAGAAAACTACACAGCAGAACCCAAAAGCTACGCCCGTCAAAAAGAGTCGGCTCATGAGCAGGCCCGGCCTGCTGAGTTGGGCCTTCACTAAAAAGATGCCGCCGGGAAAAAGTAAAGAAGCCAAAACAGGCGCCAAAAATAAGGAAGGCAACGATATAGGCGTTCATGCTGTCTCCTAGCGGTAGAGCGACAGTCGGCCCCTTTGCGCTGGTGTGCTCGCCGCTTTGCGCAAGAGGAGTAAAGTGTAAAAAACAGTTTACGACAGTATTGTCACTTAAGCTATACACTAAAGGCCCTACGAAATCTATAACTACTCCGTGGGAAGAGGCGAGCCTGTAAGCCGTTCGATCTGTTCGCCTGAATACCCCAGTTCGGAAAGCAGTTCATAGGAGTGCTCTCCAGCACGGGGTGGTTGAAGCCTTAGGCCAAGACGATGCTCACTCAAAGCCAGGGGCAACAGGGCTGCCTGGGCCAGCCGCCCAGCCTTTGGGCCGTCTGTAAGTCGAACCGGCACAAAGCCACCTGCAGAATGTAAGTGAGGGTCATCAAGAAGATCATGCGGGGCAGTAATTGGGGCAAAAGGAAGCCCTTGCCGCTCAAAAATGGCGCTCAGCGCTTGCTTACTGAAGCCTTTTATTCTCTCCCTGATAACGGGAATCAACCAAGCGCGGGCCTCAACCCGCTGGTTGTTTGATGACAGACGTCCATCCAAAAGAAGGTCGTCGAAACCCAGGGCCCGGCAAAAGGTAACCCACTGCGTATCACTAACAACAGCGAGAAATATCTGCTCTCCCTGGTTGACCGCAAAGACATCGTAGATACCCCAGGCTGAGACTCGCTCTGGCATGGGAGAGGCGGGCACCCCCGTCGCTGCATACTGCATGATGTGCTGGGCAACCAAAAAGACATTGTTCTCAAACAGCGCACTCTGCACCAACTGCCCCATGCCCGTATGCTGCCTTTGTGCCAAAGCCGCCATGATGCCGATGGCTCCAAACATACCCCCCATAATGTCATTGACAGAAGCACCCGCTCTTAATGGATCATTGGGCCGGCCCGTCATATAGGCCAGCCCGCCCATCATCTGCACCACTTCGTCAAGAGCGGTGCGATTCTCATAGGGCCCCGGCAGAAAACCCTTTAGGCTCGCATAGACCAGTCGTGGATTCCGGTTCTTAAGTGTTACGTAATCCAGACCGAGCCTCTGCATAGTGCCCGGTCTAAAGTTTTCTAAAACCACATCGGCAGTATCGATCAGCTTTAAGGCAGCCTCGCGGCCTTCTGGTGTCTGTAAGTTCAGGATGATGCTTTTTTTATTGCGGTTGAATAGGGGGAAAAAACCAGCACCCGAGCCAAGAAGACCTCGCGTGCTGTCACCCGATGGCGGCTCGACCTTTATGACCTCCGCCCCAAGATCCGCCAGCACAAGCCCGCAAGAAGGGCCCATAACCATATGAGCAAACTCGACCACCCGCAGACCCTCATAGGGCAACGCCTCCAGACTCTCAGTCATGCCTGCACACCCCCAAAGCCTTTGGGTAGACCGGCCAGAGGCGTCATGCCATAGAGTGCCTCGCCCGGCAAAGACGCCTGTAAAACAGCTCGCGCCCGCATAAGTCCTTCGAAATGAATGCCTGTTGAAAGCCCCATCGACTCAAACATGAATACCAGATCCTCAGTAACGATATTCCCAGAGGCACCGGGCGCATAGGGGCAGCCGCCAAGTCCAGCCAATGAACTGTCAAACGCCCGAACCCCGGCCTCATAGGCCGCAAGCGCATTGGCCAGTCCAAGCCCTCGGGTGTTATGTAAATGGGCAGCACCGGCCCGAATTCCCAGTTCCGCCCTCAGCCGCCTAAAAAGATTACCTACCGAGGCCGGGTTAGCCATGCCTGTTGTATCCGAAAGCCCCACCTCATCTGCGCCTGCATCGGCGCAGGCAATGGCCAGACGGATGACAGCATCCGGCGCAACGCGGCCTTGAAGGGTGCATCCAAAGGCAGTAGAGATGCCGATCTCAAGCCGCACTGAGCGCCCTCTCAATTGGGATTGCGACTGATTATGGTCCCGTAGCGCCTGGGCTATCGCCCGAACTTCCGCAACCATTTCCTCTGGTGTCTTGCGTACATTGGCTAGGCTATGGGCAGGGCTGGCAGACACCGGAACTGTGAGTTTGTGTACGCCTGCCTGCAGCGCGTGTTCTGCTCCGCGCAGATTTGGCACTAAAGCGATCACCGTCAGCCCTGGCCGACTCAGTGCATGGGCCACCACCTGGGTAGTATCCGCAAGCTGCGGAAGGAGTCGTGCAGAAACAAATGACCCAACCTCAATCTCAGAGACTCCTGCCTCTGAAAGCGCATCAATCCACCTGCACTTTGCCTCGGTGGGCATGACCGTGCTCACAGACTGAAGACCATCGCGTGGGCCAACCTCACTGATCAGTATGTCCATAGGCAGGCGCTTCACATGGAAATCAATACAAATCCCGACCGCTCTAGCCACCAATACAGCTAGGCCGCCTGCCGGCTCCGCCAATGTCTGTAAACAGGCTGGGTCAGGAGAAGCAGCAGAGCTATACCAAGTAGGCTAGCTGATATTGGGCGGGTAAGAAAGGTACTCCACTGGCCCTGACTGATGGTGAGTGCCTGACGGAGAGACTGCTCGGCCATGGGCGCAAGAATGAGTCCCATCAAGACCGGTGGCGCCGGAAAATCGAACCGCCGCATCAGGTAGCCCAGCAGTCCAAAGACAAAAAGCAGCCCGACATTAAACACAGAGTTTCCTGCGCTGTAGACGCCAATAATCGAAACAACAATAATCCCTGCATAAAGCCAAGGAGGGGGGATCTTAAGCAGCTTTACCCACAGTCCAATAAGCGGCAGGTTAAGAACCAGCAAAATCACATTGCCGATATACAGGCTGGCAATGAGCGTCCAGACCAGATTGCTATTAGAGGAAAAAAGCTGTGGCCCAGTCTGAATGCCATAACTCTCAAAGGCAGAAAGCATGATGGCGGCAGTCGCCGACGTCGGGATCCCGAGGGTGAGCAAAGGCATCAACACACCCGCAGCCGAGGCATTGTTAGCCGCCTCCGGTCCAGCTACACCCTCAATAGCGCCTTTGCCAAACTCCTCAGGGTGTTTGGATAGTTTCTTCTCGGTGTAATAAGACAGCAGCGTTGGCAACTCGGCCCCACCTGCTGGCATTGCCCCAATTGGAAATCCAAAAAGCGTACCCCGCAGCCAAGCCTTCCAAGACCTGGCCCAGTCGCTGGCACTCATCCATAGGCGCCCCGAGACTCTTAACAACGCGCTTGGCTTGCTACTGCGGCCCTGCCATGCCAGAAAAAGGGCCTCGCCTACTGCAAAGATACCCACTGCCGCAATCGTAATTTCAATGCCATCGAGCAGTTCCGGTTGACCGAAAGTAAAACGCATCTGGCCAGTCTGCAGGTCGATGCCCACCATGCCCAAAAGGAGCCCAAGCCCCAGCGCAATAAGGCCGCGCAAGAGAGAGTTTCCGAGGACCGACGTTACTGCAACCAGGGCCAGTACCATCAGGCTGAAATACTCTGCGGGCCCGAATGCCAGGGCAGCCTCAACAACAACCGGTGCAAAAAATGTCAAGGCCAGAGTACCCAGCGTACCCGCTACAAAGCTGCCAATCGCTGCAGTCGCAAGAGCCTGCCCGGCGCGGCCCTGCCGGGCCATCTTGTTACCCTCGAGGGCGGTCATTACTGAGGCTGTCTCACCGGGGGTATTCAGGAGAATAGATGTAGTAGAACCCCCATAAGCTGCCCCGTAATAGATACCAGCAAACATCACAAACATGCTGGTTGCAGGTACATGGTAGGTAAGCGGGAGTAACAATGCGATGGTAAGCGCTGGACCTATTCCAGGCAGAACGCCAACCATGGTACCCACCAGGCAGCCGATGAAACCCCACATTAAGGTAGTAGGGGTGAGGGCAGAGGCGAACCCTCCCAGCAGCGCCTCAAAGGCTTCCATAGATAGCTAGAACCCGAACGGGGTTGCGGGCCCGATACCGATGCCCAGAACTTTAGAGAACATAATCCAAAAGGTAACAGAGACCGTGCCACAGATCAGGGCCGACTTCAGATTGAGCGGTGCATCAAATGCCCGGGCGATGAGCATGCCACAGAGGGTGGCTGGTAAAACAAAGCCTGCGAAAGTGGCCATGCCGACAAAAACCAGCCCCCCAGACAGCAGCGATGCTATACGCCACTGACTGCCCGCCAGGGCGGTATGGCCGGGTATCTGAGACTCATCGGGCTGCCGCCCTCGCCAGGCGCTATGGGCATAAAAGACCACAGCAATAGACAACAATCCTACGATGCCTGCGGGAACCAGCGCCGGTCCGACCGCCATCTGAATTGCCGACACCGGAATCACGCCAACCTGCCAAGCAGCCACCATACAGATGACTACTAGGAGCAGACTAACATGTACCGGGGTCATGCTAGGCCAAGATCTTTCATGAGAACAGTGGTTCTTTCAATATCCCAGTTAACCTCACGGACAAAGGGCTGCTCGGTAAGAAAAGCGTCTGTCCACTTACGGGTAACGAGTTCCTTCTTCCAGGCATCAGTCGCTACCGTGCGAGAGACAAAGTCGATCAAGCCATTGCGCTGGGCATCCGAAATGCCGGGAGGCGCAAAGACTCCCCGCCAGTTCGCCATGACCACATTTACCCCAAGCTCGGTCATAGTAGGAATACTGGTGCCCGGAACTCGGCCTCGTCCAGAAGTTGCTAACGGAATCATGCGGCCAGCCTTAATCATCTCTTCAAACTCTGAATAGCCTGAAATTCCTGCGCTGACCTGGCCACCCACAATCGCTGCATTGGCAGGACCGCCCCCTGCAAATCCCACATAGGCTGCATCTTTTGGGTTACGCCCCACAGCCTTTATTAGCAGCCCTAGAATAAGATGGTCTGTTCCCCCAGCACTACCACCGGCCACAGAAACCGCCTTGGGATTCTCGCGCAAAGCAGCAATCAGTTCATTCCAGGTCTTGATCTTTCCCCCTGCTGGCACCACAATAACGCCGGCCTCTTCAGTAAGCCGAGCGATTGGCGTCACGTCTCGCATAGTGACGGGACTTTTATTCGCAATGGCCGCTCCAACCATTACTGACCCACCGACCATGAGACTGTTGCCCTGACTCTTTCTCTGGTTAACAAACCGCGGCAACCCTACCATGCCCCCCGCCCCACCAACATTCTCAAACTGCATATTGCCGACAAGCCCTGCCGCCTTCGCAGACCGCTCAATTGCCCGGGCGGTGCTATCCCATCCCCCTCCTGGAGCGGCCGGAACAAACATATTGATTGTCTCGAACATGGGCTTACCCTGGGCCCATGCGGGCAACGCAAAGGAGGATACGGTGATTGCTCCGAGCTTAAAGAAAGCGCGTCTTGAAGCCCGAATGTTGTATGACGAATTCGCAATGTGCATAGCTTGTCTCCGATAATTAAAGGTAAAAATAACCTTAGAACAAGAAACTACAAAAGACAAAGTTTTGTAAGATAGAACTTTAGTTTTGTCTAGTGAACTTTTTTTATGTTTACAGAGCACTACTATCCGAGCAAGTAAGGGCAAACCCCAATGCCACGAAAATCAGCGACATTACCGCCGCCACAGGGGCTCATAGCCCAAGGGGGAGTCGCATCCGTCGATCGAGCCTTGAGTCTTCTGGAGTGCTTCGATGAGAACAGCCCGATGCTCTCGGTAACTGAAATCGCAGCACGCAAAAACCTTCACAAGAGTACGGTTCTGCGGCTACTTGCATCGCTTCAACACGCAGGAATGGTGATCAGATCGCAGGAGAAACTGTGGTCACTCGGACCCAAGGTGCCTTCTTTGTACGCAGCCTACTCCAGGGGCTTTTCTTATGAAACGACGATTAGGCCATTAATGGTTTCGCTGATGAAGCGCACTAACGAGTGTGTCTCCTTTCATATCAGACGAGGCAATCAACGGGTCTGCCTGCTGCGCGTGGACTGCAGTCAGCCCCTTCGAGACCATATCCGGGAGGGAGACCGGCTGCCCTTGAACAAGGGAACGGGGGGCTGTGTGCTGCTCGCCTTCTCCGGGAAAAAGGGCCCGCGGTTTGACACCATAAGAGCAAACGGCGGAATCGCTCTCGTGGGTGACCGGATTCCTGGGCTTGCGGGTGCCTCCGCTCCTGTATTCAATAGCGCCGGCCAACTCGTCGGTGCACTAACGCTCACCGCACCTGAGGCTCGCTTTAAAAAAGCTTTTCTCAATGAAGTAAAAAAAACAGCAGCACAGGTATCGCAACTGCTGTAAGCAGTCCTCACTTCATCACGAGCATGCACCTGTAGCAATTACGGTCGCTAGAGGCCGCAGGTGGGGCTGGGGCTTGCTGTGAAATGCAATTGCAGATGCAGTTACAGGCTATAACTTCGCTTCCTTCCCCCGCTACTGGATCTCTACCTGGTGCCGAAGATCCATCTTCTGCATCTTGCCCGTGGGCCCCAGAGGGATAGCATCCACAAAGAAGACATCGTCTGGAATCTGCCACTTCGGGACCTTTCCCTCATAGAAGGCAAGCAGGTCCTGCTTTGAGAGCTGCGCCTCTTTTTTGACAACTGCAAAGATCACCGGGCGCTCATCCCATTTGGGATCCGGGCGGCCAATACAGGCCGCCATGGCTACCGCCGGATGGGCCATGGCAATGTTCTCAAGGGCAATAGAGCTGATCCACTCCCCACCAGACTTGATGACGTCTTTGCTACGGTCTGTGATGAGCACAAAGCCTTCTGGGTCAATCGAGGCAACATCGCCAGTTGCAAACCATCCATGGCCGTGCGCGTCTTTCTGCAGGATTTGTTTTTCGGCTGGCATGCCAAAGTATCGATCGATCACCCAAGGGCCTCGTACCAACAGGTGTCCGCTGCTCTGGCCATCCCAAGGAAGTTCCGTACCTTGGTCATCAACGATCTTAATGTCAATGCCGAAGATCACCCTTCCCTGCTTTACCTGGATTTCCGCCTTTGCCGCCTCACTGAGCTGGCTCTGGCTGTTTTTAAGACTGGAAAAGAGCCCCAAGGGCGAGACCTCGGTCATGCCCCAGGCATGCAACACGGTAACCCCATATTGGTCGGCAAACTGCCTGATGATGGCCGGCGGACAGGCCGACCCGCCGATCACGACGCGCTTAAACTGAGAAAACTTTTTATTCGTGGTGCTCGTATGCTGCAACACCGACTGCCACACGGTGGGCACCCCTGCAGACAAGGTAACGCCCTCTTCTTCTATTAAAGAATACAGCGAGGCGCCGTCCAGAAAGGGGCCGGGCAGCACTAGCTTGCAGCCCACAGCAGCCGTGCTGTAAGGCATGCCCCAGGCATTGACGTGAAACATGGGCACCACTGGCATGACAGAGTCGCGCGCACTAAGCCCGAGGCTATCAGGCAGAGAAGCACCATAGGCATGAAGCAGCGTCGACCGGTGCGAAAAGAGCGCCCCCTTGGGATTTCCGGTGGTACCGCTGGTATAGCAAAGACTGGAGGCAAGACGCTCGTCGAACTCCTGCCAGTCGTAGGCGTCGGATTCGGCGCCGATCAGTTCATCGAACAGAAGGGGGTGGGCACCTGCTACCTTCTCGCCCTGGGCGGGAGGAAAAGCCGATGCGGTGGGGTTGGCCTGTGCCGCAGCGCTTGGCGGTGACAGCATCACCCAGTAGCGCACCCCAGGACAATGGTCGGCCACCCTCTGAATAAGGCCCAGAAAAGTACCGTCGAAAAATACTGCCTGGTCTTGGGCATCGTTGATCATCCAGGCAAGCTGATCGGCATGCAGCCGAGGATTGATGGTGTGCAGAACCATGCCTGCCCCGCTTACCCCATAGTAGAGCACCAGGTGGCGGTCTCCATTCCATGCCAAGGTTCCCACCCGGTCAGAGGACTTCAGGCCCATGCGCGTGAGGGCATTGGCAAGTCTTCGGGCGTTATACGCTGTTTCCCGCCAACTGCTTCTCACGACCTGCCCATCAATTCTTCGCGAGACTACCTGCGTATTGCCATGATGACGCTCGGCATGGGCAATGAGCGAGGAGATAAGTAACGGCTGATCTTGCATGAGCCCAAACATAGGAGTCCTTTCAGACAGAGACCGCGTTTGTCAGTATTGCCTTTCGGGTAGATCTACCTCAAGCCCGTCCAGCGCGTCTGTCAGCATTACCTGGCAGCTGAGCCGGCTATTGGGGCGCGGCGGGATTACAGCGAACTCCAGCATGGATGACTCCTCATCATGCGCGGGGCCCACCTGTTGCTCAAATGCCGGACGGATAAAGACATGACAGGTGGCACAGGTGAGAACGCCTCCGCAGTCTGCGGCAATGCCCTCTATGTTCTCCGCCAGGGCCGCTTTCATTAGGCTGATGCCTGTCTTTGCCTGGATGCTGGTTTTCAAGCCTTGGGCATTGAAGAAATGGATAGTGATCATGGTAACTCTGTATCAACGAAATGCGAACGGATACACTGATCAGAAAAGCCCAAAGTACTCGTGTGCCTCCCAGTCTTTCTGGGAGACGCCCTTGGCAAGGGCTTGGTTACAACGGGCAATCTCGTGCTTCTTGATACGCACAAAATGGTTCACGAAGCTGTCGCCAAACCAGCGGCGCATCGGCTGGCTTGCGTCTAAATAATCGAGTGCCTGCCCAAGAGACGAGGGAAGTCTTGGGCTCTGGTCAGAAGCGGCATACGGGTCGGTGGCAGGCGGCGCCAGGGGTGCCTCTTGCTCTATTCCCTGCAGGCCCGCAAAAACCTGGCTCGCCAGAAAGAGATAAGGATTTGCCATCGGCTCCCCAATACGGTTTTCAATCCGTGTCTGCGGGTCAAGACGGCCTCGATTAACGACTCGGCATAAGGCGCCACGGTTATCTGTTCCCCAGTCAATGCCAACCGGCGCAAGGGCATTGGGCTGATAACGGGCATAGCCATTAATGCTGGGAACGGCAAACGCCGTATAGGCGGTCGCATGCTCCAGCAACCCTGCCAGATAATGCTTGCCTTGCTGAGAAAGCACCTCATCGGCTGCACCAGGGGCAAAAACATTGGTGCCATCAGAGTCTGATACCAGCGACTGGTGCAGATGCCAGCCGCTGCTCATCACGGTGTCAAAAGGAGGCCGGCAGACAAAGCTGGCATGAAAACCCGCCCGGTAGAGCGCCTGCTTCATGGCGCTGCGAAACAAGACCATTCGATCAGCATTCACTATTCCAAGACCGGGCTCGAAGACCGCCTCAAACTGACTCGGCCCCAGCTCGATCTCAAGAGAACGCAGCGGAAGATCCAGTGCGGCACAGGTTCGGCGAATCACCGAAAGCACCGGCTCAGACCGATCCAGCCACTGCTCGGTGAGCAGGTTATAACCAGGATGCACCATCGCTACCCTGGGCGGGCGTGCAGGCCACTGCGCGGTGGCGGGATCCGATTCCTCTTCGAGCAGCCTGTAGACATAAAACTCAAGCTCAAGCCCTGTTTTCAGTGCAAGCCCGCGATGATGGAGAGACTGTAGCGCTTTACAGAGATGTGTCCTTGGGTCGAAGGCCACGGCACGGCCATCATGATGAAAGGCTTGACACTGCATCCACCCCAGATGCGGGGCCCAGGGCAGACGGCAGAATGTCTCGGGCAGCGGCACCATCACCACGTCTCCCGCGCCCCAGAAGTCTGGGTCTAAGCCAGCGGACTGCGCCTCCTGACGGCTGAATACAGGCCAGGCCGTGCGGTGCGCGGTATCTTTTAACAGGAGCGTGCCCACCATGGGAATTCCATGCTCCAGCGCATCTCGGGCCAGCGAAAGACTAACTTCTTTTCCACGAAGAATGCCGTGCAGGTCTGGGAATGACAACCGAATTGCTGTGAACTCCCGACCCTTCAAGCGTTCGTTCAGACCCTCTGCAGCACGCTGCTGCGACTCGCTAAACAGGCCGTGCCGCGCGACAAAAGACATGAGAGATCAGTGCCTAGACACCGCTTGATGCAAGGCTGGAAGGGCTATGCGCCGCCTGACGTCGCCAGGGTGCCTCGGTACGCAAGGCTGCTACTCGTTCCTTCCAGGCCAACTGCCAGCGGGACTTCTCAACGATGGTGTCAATTGTCTCAGGCCCCATTAGTTCCTTCGCCTGCTCCGTCGAACTCGGTAACAAGGAAGATGGCTGGTCTTTCTCAACCGCGTCAATCGCTGCCAGGAGCATTCGGCGAAAAGCCATAATGCCTTTATCGGAGCTAGCCAGGTGTTCGCGCGTTCGGTCTTGAATAGCGCCGGGAGACTCAACCGCCCATTGGTCGTGGACATTAATGTCCTGCCCCATGCCCGTAAAGGTATGTTCCTTTTGCTCCTGGGCATTAAAGCCCCAGTCATTGTGGCGGCCGACCCTGGGCTTGTAGTCAGGCAAGCTATACAGGGCAAGGCGCTGGCGGCGCATCTCGTTCTTATCAAGCGCCTCACCAAAGCCTGTAAAAATCGCATACCAGTAGCTGTGATGGTCATCCACCGGTACATGCCACTGCGTAATGGTGATTTCTTCTGACAAAGGAATCACAAAGGCCTGCGGAAATACCTGATGGGTAACGCGCACATGCACCTGCGAATCGCTGAGGTGCCGCAGCGCAGTAAGCTGCAGTCCGTGGGCGGCAGGCTCCACCAAAATCTCCGGCCGCCCAAACTCTCGCAGAATCTTGGTCATTGGCCAGTCCGTTCCCGCAGAGGCACCTCGGAACTGCTTACCGTAACTGTCCGCAATCGAGGCATCCTGGAAATAGCGATGCAGATAAGAGGCATGGGCAGGGTCAATGCCCACCTCAAGCGCCTGAAGCCAGTTGCACTCCAGCCAGCCCTTAAAGGCAAATGTGTGACTTGCTGGGGCAAGAAAGCAATCGAACGCGGGAAACGAGGGCGGGGTCTGGTCTTCTGGCCCAAGCCATGCAAAGACAATTCCCGAGTGCAAAGCAACCGGGTAGCTTCTTTGCCTGATGCGCTGGCAGAACGTACTTCCTTCGGGCTCGGCCGGCGTCTCAAGGCACCGTCCGGTGGCATCAAACTTCCAGCCATGAAAGGGACACCGAATTCCATCAGACTCGTATCGGGCAAACGCCAGGTCGGCTCCTCGGTGCGGGCAGTCTCTATCGAGAAGCGCAATGCGTCCCGCGTGATCTTTAAAGAGCACCAGATCCTGGCCCAGCAGCCGCACCGGTTTAATCGGACGCTCCGCCATACGGGGATCGAGCAGCGGGTCAAACTCGTCAACCAAGGCCACAGGCTGCCAGTACTGCCGCAACAGCCTGCCAGCAGGGGTGCCGGGACCAATCTGGGTGATTCTTCGGTTCTGGTCTTCTCTCATACTGACCCGCAGTCTACTCAGAAAAGGTGCAAGTTTCGGCACCGAAGGCCCAAGTTTCAGGGTTTTTCCTGTGCTGTCGATGGCAAAATTGCAGGCGATCGGTATTCGCTTCAGCACCGTCCTTTTTCAGCACAGCCCTTTTTAAGCACCGCCCTTTTTCAACACCGCCCTTTTTAGGAGTCTCTCATCATGTTGCGTCTCGGCCATCGAGTTGTGCTGCTGGCGTTCTTCGGTGCAATCATTTCTGGCTGCGCTTCGTACGGTCCGTCTCAGAAGCTTATCGGCAAGTCGCGCGCTGAGGTGGTGGCCATCATGGGGCCGCCCACCCAGCAGAAGTCTTTACAAGACGGCACCCGTCTCGTCTATGCAAGAGGGCCCTATGGCCTTCATACCTACATGATTGACTTTAACCGGTCTGATGTCCTGACACAGTGGAAACAGGTACTCCACGAGAAAAACTTCGAGAGTATTACCCCTGGCATGTCTGGCCAAGAAGTAGAGGCTATTATTGGCCCATCACTTGAGAAGAGCCTTCTTGGCCGCAGCCGCGGAGAAGTCTGGTCTTATCGGTTCGAAAACTCCCTGTGCATCTGGTTTCAAGTGGAGCTTGATAAACAGCTGCTGGTTCGATCAGCAGGGTACGGCATACCTCCCGAATGTGCTCGGGACGATGACAGGGTTGCCGGTATCGGTCTGATCTCGTAACCCGCCGCTTTCATTGCAAAAGACTGGGTCATTTCGGGCTCCGAAGAAGTATTGCGTAGTTACTATGGTTCATGGCCTAACCTCATACACACCAAGCTTGCGATGCAGGGGCGCCTCGTCTGCGATAAAGACAAAGGCCGGTGCAGACGCAGACGTGTTCCTGATTTCCGCCTTTGTATAGCCTGGTACCACACAGGTGTCGGCCTCTGAGAGGGGCATGGTGGGCAGTTCCTCTCCCGAAATCTCACAGGCACCTTCAATCGTGTGATACACCGCCGATGGTGACCGTGCGGGTAGCATGAGTCGCTGCCCAGGGCGAAGCATGAGGGCATACAGGCCAATATTGTTCTGGGCGTCTCGCCCCGTTTGCGGGTTGATATAGGACACCTGAATAGCCTCAAGACTAGGCCTGTCAGCAGCCATGGTCACCAGGGCATGACGCACCTGCGACCAGGGATAGCGCAGCATTGGATACGGCTTTTGCGAGTCTCTTTCAAACCAGGGCGATGGCACCACGCCGCCCGCGGTATGGGCCTGATCACCACGCCCCTCTCCCACCTTTTGGCGGCTGCCCTCAATGGCATAAGAGGTTTCGGTGTAATAAATTAGGGGCAGGTCCAGCACATCAAGCCAGATCACCGGGTCGGTACCAGTATGCGCATGCTCATGCCAGAGGCCCGTTGGGGTTAGGATGAGGTCGCCGCGGGCCATGGGACATTGCTCGCCATCTACGGTGGTGTAGGCACCAGAACCCTCCACCACCATCCGCACCGCATTCGGGGTGTGCCGATGGCTTGGCGCCCACTCGCCCGGTAGCAACAGCTGCATGCCAAGATAAATGGCAGGACTTGCCTTCATGTTTTCCAAGCCATGCCCTGGGTTTGCCAACACCAGCACGCGGCGCTCGGCTTTCTCCATAGGGGTGAGCTCCCCAGCGCGCATCAGCTGCGGGCGAAGGCCCTGGTATTTCCAGAGCGTGGGCTGCGTCTGCCTGCTTGGAATTGCGGGGGGCAGTACGCTGCGTAGGCTCGGCCACAATGGCACAAGATTCATCTGCTGCAGGCTATCGCGATAGCTCTGTGGCAGGTCTTCGAGAGTTCCAAGGGCTTGCATTGTTTTTCTCCTATTTGCGTTCGTAGTGCACTGGGCTTAGGCCTGGGCAAGGCAGTTGTTCACATTCCAGCCATAGAGCCAGTCGATGGCATCATAAAAACGCTCCTGTGAGCGCCCCCTCCACAGGCTATTGCGCACCAGACGCTCTACGCCCGCGGCGTGATACAAGCGGCCCATTTCACGGCCCGAGAGCACAATACGGGCTGTTCTCGTGACACGATGCTTCTTATACAAAGAAAAGGCCTGGTCGAAATCGTTATTGCTGACCCGCAAGGCCTCTCCAAGCGTAACGGCATCCTCTAAAGCCATGCAGGCACCCTGTGCCATGTACTGCGTCGTGGGATGCGCGGCATCACCCAAGAGGGTCGCCCGGCCAAAGACCCAGTTGTCAATTGGCTCTCGATCGGCTGTTGCCCAGCGTTTCCAGACCTTTGGAAGATCAATTAACTGGCGCGGCTTGGGGTCGATGCCCTGAAAGTAGCTCTCAACCTCCGCCTTCGTACCATCGGTAACACCCCACTCTTCAGAATCTCTGCTGTGAAAGGTTACGACCACGTTGTACTGCTCACCACCGCGCAAGGGGTAGTGCACCAGGTGGCACTTCGGGCCTGCCCAGAGGCTCGCCGCGTTCCACTTGAGGTCATCAGGGAAGTCGTTCTTATCGACGACTGCACGGTATACAACATGCCCGGTAACGCGAGGGGGATCGTTTACATACTGGGCGCGCACTACCGACTTTCCGCCGTCGGCGCCAATGAGCGCTTGGCCGGTCCAACGGTTTCCGTGCTGGTCAATCACTGCGACGGTCTTAGCCGATTCATTCTGCTCGATCTTTTCTATGCGGGTGTCTGTAAAGAAGGCCACCTCCCCGCATTCCTGAACCCCTTCCAGTAGGGATCCGTGGATATCCACCCGATGAATAACGGCGTAAGGATTACCGAATCGGATGCGAAACGCCTCATCGGTCTCGATACGGCCAACCTGCTGGCAGTCAATGGCATCGTGCATAACCATGTAGTCGGTATACACCGCACGGGCGCGGGCACGCTCACCCACGCCCAGGGCATCAAAGGCATGAAATGCATTAGGACCTAACTGAATTCCGGCGCCAATCTCTCCGATCTTCGGGGCCTGCTCAAATACCTGCACCTTAAACCCCTGCTTTACCAGCGCCAGTGCCGCGGCCAAGCCGCCAATGCCCCCTCCCGAAACCAAGACCGGCAAATTCGAACTCTTGTTACCCATTGCGCCCCCCTTAAACATTCAATACATTGTGCTACAAGCCAAGGGCTCTTATAGGCGAAAAAGGCTAAGCGAGCAGTGTCTCAGCCGTGTCTATGCGATCTAATAGCGGGTCTCCGCCCGGGCCTTTAAAAAGGTGATCAAAGGCGGAAGCATTTGTTTCTTGCGCGAGATAAAGCCTGGCAGAGGCACAACCCCGTTTTCGGCAGCCCCGCCATAGACGCTCTGGGCAATCTGTTGTTCCTCTGGTCCAACGATCAGCAAAAAACTCTCAGACTTCAAAATATCCACAACCGCAAAGAAAATAAGGTTCAGGCCATCTTGGGCCTTCTTTGCCTTCAAGGCCTCTAGTATTTCTTGATGGTGTGCAAAGACGGTCTCTGGCCTGGTGGTCTCCCAGACCCCAAACCCAAACACCGTGCGACCAGAGTCGAAGGCCTTGTAGTCCTTGGCGACGAGCTCTGCGCTGGTTAACGAAGAAATGTCTGACTTCGCAGCAAAGAGACCATCGGCCAGTTCCTGCACAGAAATTCCGCTGAGCCGGCACAGGTCTTGGGCGAGACGCCTGTCCTCCGCTGTGGTTGTTGGCGACGTCAGGTTCAGGGTGTCCGACACCAGCCCACTGAGCAACAAGGATGCCTGTTGGCGGTCCGGCTCAAAACCCTGCTCATAGGCCATTTTCGCCAGCAAAGAACAGGTACTGCCAATCGGCTCGGATCGCGCAAAAATAGGCCCTGGCGTGGAAATTCCTCCGACGCGATGGTGATCAATAACGCCTAAAATCCGCGCCTGTTTCAGGCCATCGACAGCCTGGTCATAGTCCGCATGATCAACCAGGAAGACCGGCTGATCCTTCTCCAGAGATACCACCAGCGCAGGGCAGTCGGCAGCGAATCGGTCGAGCACATACTGGGTCTCTGGGTTTAAAGGGCCGGTGATACACGGCTGGAATCGATAGCCGGCCAGAGAGGGAATGAGACAGACCTGATGCATGATCTGCGCAAACATCATGGCCGAGACCACACTATCGGTGTCGGGGCTCTTGTGCCCAATCACCAGCGCGGAATCGGGTACCTTTTCAAGGAAATCGGGAGTCACATCCGGGCCTCTGCCGCAAATGCAATGAATGTAACAAACAAGGCTTAGGCTATGACACACTTCCAGTGTATGAAACCCCTTGAACCCCAAGTTGTATCAGCCCGGCTGGCTGCCCTGCCCGGCTGGGTGCTGGCTGCCGATGGGCTGTCAATCTCGCGCCAGTATGTTTTTAGTGACTTTCGTTCGGCCTTTGGCTTCATGACCCAGGTCGCCCTGGCCGCCGAAAAAGCCGACCATCACCCCGAGTGGTTCAATGTCTACAACCGGGTCGATATGCGTCTTACCACCCATGAGGCGGGGGGCCTCAGCGAGCGCGACTTTGCGCTTGCCGCAGTGGCGGACGCAGTCGCGCTATCGCTCCTGAAGGCGTAACGTTAAGCGCCTAGAGCACGATACTGTCTAGGCCTATGCCCTGCGATCAGCAGCGGGCGATGCATCCGCTACGACCTCGGGGGCCAGATCGGAGATTGCCTGATACTGGCTTAGGTAGACCTTGCCACTAAGGGTCTTTAAGAAATCGGTACTCTGTAGCCGGTCCATCACCGGCCCCTTGACCTCGCTCAGATGCAGCCGGGCACCCGCATCGCCTAGCCTTTGGTCTATAGCCTCTAGGCTTTCCAGGGCGCTTGCGTCGATGTCGTTAATGGCAGAGCACTGCAGCACCAGGTGTTTGAGCTGTGGCCTTTCGGCGACCAGCGCGTTGACTCTGTCTTCGAGTACCCGGGCGTTGGCAAAGTAGAGGCTTTCGTCCACGCGCAGGCTGGCCACATGGGCACTGGTGCGCACCGGGTGACGCAGCACATTGCGGAAATGTTCGGTGCCAGGCATTAGACCCACTTCCGCAATATGCGGGCGACTGGTTTTATACAGGTAGAGCAGCAGCGATAGCGCAACCCCAGCCACCAGGCCTGTTTCCACCCCGGCGGTGAGCGTTACCAACAGGGTCACCACCACTGCCGAGAAGTCCGAACGAGAATAGGCCCAGGTGCTGCGCAGAATTCGAAGGTCTACCAGGGACAGCACGGCCACCACGATGGTGGCCGACAGCGTTGCCTGCGGAACGTAGTACAGGGCCGGCGTGAGCAACAAGGCAGCCAGCAGTATGCCCACAGCGGTAAAGATGCCCGCTGCCGGAGTCTGCGCCCCAGCATCGAAGTTCACCACCGACCGCGCAAACCCACCCGTGACCGGAAAGCCCCCCGTAAACCCTGCACCCAGATTGCTCGCACCCAGGGCAACGAGCTCACGATCAGGCACGATACGCTGCCGGCGCTTGGCCGCTAGCGTCTGGCCCACCGAGACCGATTCGACAAAACCAACCACGCTGATGAGTAAGGCAGGCACTGCCAGCTGCTGCCACAAAGAAAAATCCCAGGACGGAAGCGTCAAGGGGGGCAGCCCCTGCGGCACCGTGCCCACAATGCGCACGCCCTGGTCTTGCCATTGACCAGCCCAGGTGAGTAAGGCCGCCATGGCAATACCCGCTACCGGTGCCGCCCTTGCCAGCCCGTCAGCCAGCCTCAGACCCAGACCGAGTCGAGACAGCAGTGGCTTTAGGCCGCTCCGCGCCCAGAACAGAAATGCCAAGGTACTCAGACCAATAACTGCAGTTAGGCCGTGAGTCTGCGATGCCTGTTGCAGCAGGCCCAGAATCAGTTCAGGAAAGTTCTGACCGTCGACCCGAATACCGAAAATGACTTTGAGCTGACCGGCGGCAATCAGCAGCGCTGAGGCAGTGATGAAACCTGAGATCACAGGATGGCTTAAGAAATTCGCCAGAAAGCCCAGGCGGAGCAGACCCATAAGCAGTAGCATCAGCCCGGAGATGAAGGCCAGTGTGATGGCCAGCGCCCAATAGGCGGGGGAGCCTGCCTGGGCAAGATCGCCAATGGCCGTGGCGGTCATGAGCGACACGACTGCCACGGGTCCGACAGCAAGAACGCGACTGCTGCCGAAGACCGCGTAGAGTAGAAGCGGGGCGATGCTCGCGTAAAGCCCTACTTCCGCGGGCAGCCCGGCCAGTGCTGCATAGGCCAGGCTCTGCGGGATAAGCATCAGGGTTACGATAACCGCGGCCACCAGGTCGCTTGACAAGGTAGTGCGGTTGTACCCCCTTGCCCAGTCGGTCATGGCAGTCATAGGCAACTGGATCGCCCTTGCCTACCTTACGCTTCGGCGCCGCGCGCGGCCGAGGCTTTGGCCCTGCGGTCAAGCAGCTCAAATAACAGCATGCCGACAATCATGGCCACCACGAATAACGCGGCCTTAGACTCGCCCGCACCCATGGCAACAATGCCGGGACCCGGACAGAAGCCAGCTAAGCCCCAGCCAACGCCAAAGGCAAGCGACCCGAGCACTAGCCTGCGGTCGAGATCGCGCGAGGTAGGCAGGTGCATTGCCGAGCCGAGCAGGCTGCGGGTGCGCTTCCTGGCGACCGTGAAGCCCACCAGCCCCACCAGTACGCCGCCACCCATAACAAAGGCCAGCGAAGGGTCCCAGGCGCCGGCGAGGTCGAGAAAACCCAGGACCTTACCGGGGTCGGTCATGCCCGAAATCAGTAGGCCCCAGCCAAACAGAAGCCCCACAACGAATTCAGAAAAGCGGTGCATAAGAGGCTCCTTTAAATAAGGTGACGAATCACATAGACCGTAGCAAAGCCCGAGGCCATGAAGGCCAGGGTAGCTACCAGCGAGCGCGGTGATAGCCGCGACAGGCCACAGACGCCGTGCCCACTGGTGCAGCCCGAGCCATACCGCGTGCCCAACCCAACCAGCAGGCCAGCAGCAATAATGGCAACCGTGCCTGCCTCAATGCGAGGCGCGCTGATAAGGCTCGGCGCCAGTAGCGTCAGCGTGGCCGGTGCCAGCACCATTCCTAAAAGAAAGAACACCCGCCAGCTCGTGTCACTGCGTGCGGGCACCAACAGGCCCCCCAGGATGCCGCTCACACCCAGCACCCGGCCATTGACCAGAATGAATGCGGCGGAGGCAATGCCCAGTAAGATGCCCCCCGCCAGCGCCGTCCAGGGGGTGAATTGGGTCCAGTCAATCGTCATCATGGTCTCCTTATGTCATCGATGGTGAGTGAGGCAGTGAGAACATTTTATTGACTTATACTATATTTGTCAATATACTATTAAACACTTAACTCAAAGGAGTGCCCTATGAACACGCCCCTGCCCAATCCGCAAGTCCACGGCATCTTTGACCCCGTAACCTGGACGGTAACCTACATCGTTCACAACGGCGCCGGTTCGGTTGCTGCTGTCATCGACTCGGTGCTCGACTACGACCCCAAGTCCGGTCGTACCCGCACCCACTCGGCGGATCAAGTGATCGACTTTGTTCATGCGCACAAACTCAAGGTGGAATGGATTCTGGAGACCCATGCCCACGCTGACCACCTGAGTGCTGCACCCTATCTCAAGCAAAAGCTTGGTGGCAAGATCGGCATCGGTGAGCAGATCACCAAGGTACAGAAGGTATTCAAGGGTATTTTCAATCTTGAGCCGGAGTTCCGCATGGACGGCTCGCAGTTCGATGCGCTGCTGAAAGACACACAAGAATTCCGCATCGGCGATCTGACGGCACGCGTCATGGCTGTGCCCGGTCATACGCCCGCCTGTGTGGCCTACCAGGTGGGCGATGCAGTCTTCGTTGGTGACACCCTCTTCATGCCCGATGTGGGTACAGCCCGCTGCGACTTTCCTGGCGGTGACGCCAAGACGCTCTATGGCTCTGTGCGAAAGCTGCTGAGCCTGCCCCCCGAGACACGGCTGTTTATGTGCCACGACTATCCGCCCAGCAACCGGTCGGTGCAGTTCGAGACAACCGTGGCAGAGCAGCGTGCCAAGAATATTCATGTGCACGACGGCATCAGCGAACAGCAGTTTGTCGAGATGCGCACCAAGCGCGATGAGACCCTAGAAATGCCAGTTCTCATTCTGCCGGCTGTGCAGATCAATATTCGTGCGGGCGAGCTACCCCCCAAAGAATCCAACGGTACGGCCTATGTGAAGATTCCTATTAATGCACTCTAAGCGGGCCACGCGCACCGCACGTGGCACGTGGCCCAAACTGCACAGGGTCGGGGCCTCGTTATGTGATGCAATCGTGCGGTATGAGGCTCGCCCGCAATCCATCCGCCCATTCGCCGCTAACTAGTCTGAACAACCTAGAAGGGACCCTTCTAATCCCTCTGGCGGCAAGAGCGCTGGGCGCTAGGCTTCATCAGTCTCTTAATCCGCACGATCGGTTTGCTGCACAGTTGCTTAGGCAGTGCGCGGTAAGAGTAAAAGCGCTTGAGGATGACCCCTATACGATTCTTAATATCTTATGGCGCACGCAGGTCATTAAGGCAGCGGGGGTAGGATTTTTTCAGCAGCATCCAAGAGGCACAGGAGTTAACCTTGGCTGTGGGCTATCGCGCCATTTCCAGTGGTTCGATAATAGCCTCAACCGCTGGATAGACGCCGATACCGCACACGTCATACAGCTGCGACATCGCCTCATGCAGACAAGGCAAAAAAGCCGGCCAAAGGATCGTTCTTGTGACCGCGTAGTGGACCTAAGGCATGCGGGCTGGTGGAGGGCAGTCTTTCAGAACGCACCCGCAAGTGAGCCGATTATTTTTCTTCTCGAGGGGGTACTCATGTACCTCAATCCCGCCGAGGTCACCATGATCATAAGAACGATTGCCGAGAAGGCGCCCAACGGCAGTCATTTGCTCTGTGACTTTATCTCGCCAATTGGCGTTGGCCATGCCCGGGACAACGCAACCATGGCGCCCACAGGGGCAGAGTTCCGATGGGGAGCCAAAGGAGCCTGCGACTTTCTCGAAATGCACCCTTGGCTTCGGCTCGTTTGTCAGCACTCGGTATCCGAGGTGTACGGCCCTTTGGGACCATGGATGGAGTGGTCCTTCACACCCTGGAGTTCAGGCCCACTCTACGCAATGGCCCAGTTTGAAATAAGACGATAATTTCGAATTACGGAATTACGAATTACGGTGACAATAATTACGGTGACAGTTTACTTAATTCCCTTCGGGAATTAAGTAAACTGTCACCGTAATTCGGTTCACAAGTAAAGGCGAGAAAACCGCTTGATGCCTTCGGTCTGAAACCATTCGAAATCCCAAGGGGCATCGAGAAGACCACCTTCTAATGCCCAAGCATAAGTGTCGGCGAAATACACAACCCCGGCAGCATCAACCACCTCCACGACAATGCGCCGGTACTCTTCTCCTTCAAACGCATCGAGTCGCGTCAATGCACTATCGCTTAGGCCAATCCACAAAAGGCCAGGCACCGACTCAGCAGGCGCTGTGACAATAGCGGGATAGGACTGCCCAGCCACTTGGCAACGTTTCCAGCCATTTAGCGTGGCGGGAATACTGGAGCGAGTCTCCTGAGCGACCCGAGAAAAGATCTCAGGCAGCATGAGCGATCCGTAAGCAAACAGGTTCTTTTTCACGCGCAAGACCAAGGGCTTAAGGGTTCATGGATTTCCCTTGTTAAGGGGAACTATTTCTGATGCAGGTAGCCGAATGGCCATTCATAGCAGTATGCAACACCCGGTACGGAGACACCGAAAATGAAAACACTATTTCTAGATTTTGATGGCGTTCTGCACACTGCTAGCGAAGCGCATTCCACGCCCTTTTCTCGGCTTCACATGCTCCATCGGGCGGTAATCGGTAAACCCGTTCAAATTGTCATTTCCTCAAGCTGGCGTTTTCATTACAGCTGGCGCGAGATTAAGGCGCATATGGGCATTCTCGCGCCGCACCTTGTCGGCACCACGGGCCCTGCCGTTCCGGAAAAATATGCCCGCTACCAAGAGATACTTGCCTTTGCTGAGTTACACGGCATCTCTGACGACTGGCGAGCGCTTGACGATGCAGACTATGAGTTCCCGGAACATGAGCCACGGCTTGTGCTCTGCGACCCTGCTTTTGGCGTTCAAAAGGCGCAGGTTCAAGTTTTAGAAGAATGGATTAACGATCGGATGGGTTCAGTACGAATGGGGCC
>JBMSYB010000001.1:0-123500 GCA_049426285.1 Burkholderiaceae bacterium | reverse complement strand
AACTACGAGGCCCATGCTGTTGAAATGGGCCATGATCCTTCTAAAGAGCCGCCGTTTTTCTTTCAGAAGAATCCAGATAGCCTGGTCGTTGGCAGCGACTTCCCCTACCCGCCGCAGAGCCAAGACGTGCATCATGAAGTTGAGATGGTGGTGGCTATCGGAAAATCGGGAAGCAATATTTCGGTAGACAAGGCCCTAGACTATGTCCTGGGATATGCGGTTGGTCTCGACATGACCTGCCGAGACCTGCAGGCCGAGGCAAAGAAGCTGGGACGCCCCTGGGAACCCGGCAAGTCTTTTGAGTACTCTGCACCGTGCTCGGAGCTGGTTCTGGCCGCCGATATCGGGCACCCCTTCGAGGGAGAGATTCATCTGAAGGTCAATGGAGAGATTCGCCAGAAGGGCGATCTGAATCAGCTAATTTGGAAGGTACCCGAACTGGTAAGTGTCATGTCAAATTTCTACCATTTGCAGCCAGGAGACCTTATTTTCACCGGCACTCCCGCAGGAATTGGCCCAGTGCATAAGGGTGACAGTCTCGAGTGCTTTCTGAAACCGGTGGGCAGTCTGTCACTCAAGGTGGTGGGCTAGGGTGTTTTACGCAGGAATCGAAAGTCGCAGCCGTCTTCTGCCTGTAGCACTTCCTGGGCGTGGAGGCGGCCGTAACCGCGTTCTTGGGCCAACTGGGGAAGGTGTTCGTGCCACGACTCTTTTTCTCTGGCAGCGAGCGTTTCTGAATCCACAAGAAGGCTCAGGCTTGCCTCTTGAACACTCAGCCGAATCTTGTCGCCATTGCGCACGAGACTCAGGGGGCCTGCGGCGGCCGCCTCGGGGCTAATATGTAGAACGATGGTTCCGTAGGCGGTGCCGCTCATGCGTCCGTCAGAAAGGCGCACCATGTCGCGAACGCCCTGGGAGGCAAGCTTCTTGGGAATCGGAATCAGGCCTGCCTCTGGCATCCCGGCACCCTTGGGGCCTATTCCACGCAGCACAAGAACATCGTCGGCGTTGACATCGAGAGCGGGGTCATCGAGTCGCCGGGCCATATCTTCAAGGCCATCAAAGACAACGGCTCTTCCGGTGTGCTCCAAAAGATTTTTACTGGCTGCCACGGGCTTTATCACGGCGCCGCTCGGGGCCAGATTTCCGGAAAGCCATCTCAGGCCCCCGCTAGGATAGATCGGGTTTGCCTGGCTGCGAATCACCTCGGTTGCCACAAGCGTAGAAAGCGCGTTGAGTCTCTGTTGCAGGGTGTCGCCAAACACGGTGGGGAGGTCTAAGACCAATTTCTCTCGAAGCTCGGACACGACCCGAATAAGCCCCCCTGCCTCGTGGAAGTCAGGCATATAGCCTTCCCCCCCCGGTTTCAGGTCTACCAGTACGGGAATCTGATCTGCCAGGGCATTAAAGGCCAGAGGGTCAAGTCGAATCCCGATACGTCCCATCATGGCGGCAATGTGTACTAAGGCATTGGTAGACCCACCAATAGCCAATAGTGTGGCCAAAGCATTGTGCAGCTGCTTGTCTCCTATGGGGGGCATTACCACCTCGCCCTTGGCCAGCCGAGCCGCCGCATAGCCAGACCTCTCTGCAATTCGTATTCGGTCTGCCGAGACTGCGGGGGCGCTTGCCGCGCCAGGCACGGTGAGACCCATTGCCTCAACCACGCATGCCATGGTGCTCGCAGTGCCCATCACCGAGCAGGTGCCTACCGAGGGAACGAGGTGATTGTTTGCATCATCAATCTGCGCCTGGCTTAGCCTGCCAGCGCGAAAGTCTGCCCAGAGACGCCGACAGTCTGTGCAGGCGCCTACCCGCTCTCCCTGCCAGCGCGAGGAGAGCATCGGCCCAGTAGGCAGAACGACAAAAGGCCTTCCTGCCGAGAGTGCCCCCATCACCTGGGCAGGGATGGTCTTGTCGCAGCCGCCGATCACCACAACGGCATCCATGGGCTGGGCCTTGATCATCTCCTCGGTATCTATCGACATGAGATTGCGCAGATACAAACTAGTGGGTGCCGCAAAAGACTCATGTAACGAAATGGTAGGGAATACGACGGGTAGGGCGCCCTGCATCATGACCCCCCTTTTTACTGCCTCTATCAGTTGCGGCGCATTTCCATGACAGGGGTTGAAGTCACTTCCGGTGTCGATAATCCCAACGATGGGTTTGGCGAGGTCTTCATCGGAAAGACCCGCGCCCTTTATGAACGCCCGGCGCAGAAAAAGGGCGAACTCACGGTCTCCGTAGTTCACGGTTCCGGCCGAGAGGCCTTTGGAAGGATGTACAGGCGAGCTTGCCATGGTTACCCTCTTCCCACAAAGGGCATGTTGGTTGCCATGAGGGTCATGTTCAGTACATTGGCCTCTAGGGGCAGACCCGCAATGTAGGCGACAGCCTCACCGCAGTAGCGGGCGTCGATAACCGGCTCCACCATAACCTGACCGTTTGCCTGAGGAACCCCCGCTTTAAACCGTTCGCCAATGGCCGTGTCCGCATTGCCGATATCGATCTGGGATGCCGCTATTTTGTATGGCCTGCCATCAAGGGCGAGTGACTTCGTCAGCCCGGTAATCGCATGCTTGGTTGCGGTGTAGGCAATCGTATTGGGCCGCGGGGCGTGGGCAGAGATGGATCCGTTATTGATAATGCGACCACCCTGCGGCGACTGTTTTTTCATGAGCCCAAAGGCAGCCTGCGCACACAGAAAAGAGCCGGTAAGGTTTACATCGACCACTTTGCGCCAGTCTTCTTCGGACAGGTCTTCGAGGGGTACGCGCGGGGCGCCCATTCCGGCATTGTTAAAAAGCACATCGAGTCGGCCAAAGCGGCTTTCAATCTCAGAGAAAAGCCGCTTCACCTCTTTGCCCTGGGCAACATCTGCCACGATTCCCAGAATATTGGGCTGCCCCGCCAGGCCAAGCCGCGCAGTCTCTTCTAGGGGCGCCAGTCGGCGACCGGTAATGACCACCTGAAAGCCCGCCTTTTGCAGAGCGAGGGCGCTGGCCTGACCGATTCCTGTTCCGCCTCCGGTGACGAGGGCAACTCTTGTGGCTAAAGACATGGCTCCGGCTCCTTTCGAAAATAACTGAAACGTTGATAAGAAATGTCGTAAAGTTTAGCGCTTCAGAATACAGGAGGTTCTTATGGCTACGGGTCGGCGCGTCTGGCGCGAAGCGCTGGAAACGTTCATCTTCAATGCTTTCCAGACGCAGGGACTGCCTACTGCTGATTCCCAGAAGATTGCTCGGCTCATGTCTCAGGCCGATCTGCAGGGGTCAGATGGTCACGGCGTTATTCGTCTGGGTCAATACCTCAAGCGCATTCAGTCTGGTGGAATGAACATCCGTCCGGAGATTCGCGTGGTGGCCGAGCGGGCCGGAACTGCCCTGGTCGATGGGGACAATGGTATGGGGCATCTGGTGGTCTCCAGAGCCGTTGAGATCGCGGCTGACAAGGCGCGTACGGCAGGGGTGGCCTGGGTAGGAACTCGCCTGAGTAACCATGCTGGACCAGCCTCTTTGTATGTCCGAATGCTGGCGGAGCAGAACCTCATCGGTATTTACTACGCCGTCGGCAATGCCAACCATCTTCCGCCCTGGGGTGGTATGGAGATGCTGCTTTCCACCAACCCGATTGCCATGGCATTTCCTAAAGGCCACACGGAGCCCTGTGTCGTGCTGGACATGGCAACGACGGTAGCGGCCTATGGCAAGGTAAAGGCAAAGGCGCGCAGCGGCGAAATGATGCCCGAGGGATGGATGATCGATCGACAAGGAAGGCCGCTATTAGATCCAAATCGCGCAGAAGAGGGCTTTCTTCTTCCCATCGGGGGACATAAAGGATACGGTCTTGCCCTTTTGGTGGGCATGCTGGCAGGAAGCCTCAATGGGGCGGCGATGGGCAGGCAGGTGATCGACTTTAATGCAGACAGCAAGTCGGTTACCAATACCGGTCAGGCAGTCTGTGCCTTAGATCCCGGAGCCTTCGGCGATCTTGATGCATTGCGGCATCGGGTAGATGTCCTGGCCGGAGAAATTCGAAACAGCGCGAGACTCCCCGGAACAGACCGTATCTGGCTGCCTGGAGAGCAGAGCCAGTCTAAGATCGCGGAATACACTGCTCAGGGTATTCCCTTGTCTGCGGGAATTGTTGCGGAACTGGATCGCATCGCGGATCAACTGGGTATTTCTCCAGTCGCGGCGGCGGCCTAGGCAGTCTTCAGATTCTCTGGCTTTATTATCAAATGATCAATAAAATAACGGGCTTACTATTGTCATCGTTAACTTTCTTGAAGGAGGTTTCATCATGGGGCTAAAGTTTCTGGAGCATCTCCTCATTCTCACGCATGACCCTGAAGGCACTCGTGACTGGTTTTGCAAGAACCTCGGTTTTCGCGAGGGGGATCATCCTGAGTTCGGGTTTCCTGTCCACTGGCTCTACATTGGCAATCAAGACGTCATACATATCGGTAAGGCGCGTCACTCAGACCACCAGGACACCTACTTAAAGGCGCCAACCGATAAAGATGGCCAAGACTTCTCTGCTGCTGGCGCCTTGGGCTCTGGTCGTATCGATCATCTCTGCATTAACTGCGACGACCTCAAAGGATTCATTCAGCGACTAACCGATAACGGTGTTGAGTTCAATGAACGCAAGGCGCACAACTCTAATCTCTATCAGTTGTTTATGCGTGAGCCTATTAATGGTATTAAGGTTGAACTGAATTTTGCCTGGCATGAGGCCGTGGCGCTGGGTAGGGTGCCGGGCTGGACCGACGACGGACAGAACGACAAGTCGGTTGCCGAGGTCTTTAAGGAGTCTCGGTTTAACGAAAAATATCTTAACAAGTCAGAAGAAAAGGTGACCGTATGACACAGGCAGTCGTAGCACGCGTCCATCAGCCGGGGGAACCCGAGGCCATAAAGCTCGAAGAAATAAACCTTCCCGACCCTGGGCCGGGAGAGGTCACTATCCGCCACACGGCAATCGGCCTGAATTTTCAGGATGTCTATATGCGCAGCGGACTCTATCCTGGCCAGCCTCCCTTTGGCCTGGGTAATGAGGCCGCTGGTGTGGTCGAAAAGGTGGGTGCGGGCGTGTCAGACTTCAAAGAGGGTGATCGCGTCTGTTACGCCAGCGGCCCAGTCTTCGATGCCTATTCCACCCAAAGAAACTTTCTCGCTGCGCGGCTGCTGCACACGCCCGATGGCGTGAAAGACGAGCAGGCCGCAGCGATTCTGCTCAAGGGAATGACGGTTGAGTACCTCATGCAGCGTTGCTTTCCTGTGAAAGCAGGAATGTCGGTTCTTTTTCATGCTGCGGCTGGTGGTGTTGGCCTCTTGGCCGGGCAATGGGGAAAAGACCTGGGCGCTCGCATGATCGGGGTCGCGGGAGGCCCGGAGAAATCTAAGATCGCCCTTGCAAATGGCTACGATGTCTGCCTTGATAGAAAGATAGACGATATTGCTGCTCGGGTGAAAGAGCTCACGGGGGGCAAGGGGGTTCCCGTAGTCTTTGATTCGGTGGGCAAAGACAGCTTCGATGCATCCTTAAATAGCCTAGCCCCTCGAGGCTATTTCGTGTCGTTTGGCCAGACCACAGGCCTGCCCCCCCCTGTTACTGGGGCAATGCTTCAGAAGCTAGGCTCGTTGTATTTCACCCGCCCAACCCTGATGACCTATACGGCCGACGCGCAGGAAATGCGCGATTCGGCAGCCCTGGTTTTTGACCGTTTGCAGCGGGGTGTACTCAGGCTGTCGATTAACCAGCGGTATGCCCTAAAAGATGTTGTGCAGGCCCATCGGGATCTGCAGTCAGGCAAAACCTCGGGGTCAACGATCATCACCCCTTAAGGGGTTCTTGGCCAGTCAAAAAGGGCCCTTTACATGACTAAAGGCCTCTTTTTGATGGTGAGGCTTAAGTGGGGGTCGCATCCCCCCCTTCCACAATCACCAATTCTACTACCCCGCCACCGTCGCGGCGAAAACCGGCAGCCTCTTGATACTCCTGCGATGCAAAGCAGCCCTTGGCGGCAGCAAGGCTTGGAAACTCAATAACAACAAACCGCGCAAAGTTCTTGGGCCCTTCGAGAATTTCGTATTTGCCCCCTCGGGCTAGTACCTTGCCATGATGCTTTGCAATGATTGCTGGAACAAGGTCTGTGTAGCGCTTATAACGCTCCCAGTCATCAATACGCGATCGGGCTACCCAGTAGGCAGGTGCGGCCATTCGTCGGTCTCCTTTGTGGGTGAGTGGCGGTCAAAGAACGCTAAAAGGCTACTTGTTTGAGAAGACGTACTCTGGAAGCCAGGTTGCAATAGACGGGAAAAACCAAATGGTGATGACCACAATAAGCAGGCATGACCAGTAAGGAATCGAATAGCGGAATATCTGACCTACCGTGATTTCATTAGGGGGCAGTGAGGCCTTGACCGTGAATACAAGTATGCCGAATGGGGGGGTAAGTAGGCCCGACTCGATTGCCAGAATACCAAGCATGGCAAAGGCAATCGGATCCATGCCCGCTGCATGGGCCACCGGGGCAAATACCGGTACCGTGATAAGGATAATTGAGATGGAATCGATCAGGCAGCCCAGAACAAACCAGATGGCTACCATGATCAAAATAATCGCCCAGAGATCAAGGCCAGAGTCAACAAAGATGGTCTGAATTGCACCGGTAATGCCCGTCATCGACAATACCCGAGAGTAAAGCTGGGCACAAAACAGGAGCAGTAGCAAAGGCGCTGAGGTGCGTCCTACCTGTAGCACGACTTCCCTAATCTCAGAAAACCGCACTCCGCGAATAATCGCGATTACCAGAGCAGAGGCCGCGCCCACGCCCGCGCCCTCGGTTGGCGTAAACGCACCCATCCAGATGCCGCCGAGAATAAAGGCTACCAGCCCTAAGACCAGAATCGTTCCCACTATGGCGCGACCGAGGCTTTCGTCCAATTGCTCTGATCCTGACCCCTGCTCGAGCTTGCCCGTCTGCATTGGCTGAACCGCCCGAGGGCCTGCGCCAACAATGTGGGGCTTAGTGACAGCCGTAAAAAGAATGTAGACACAAAACAACAGCGCAAGAAGCAGCCCAGGGCCAACGCCTGCCAAAAACAGCTGGCCGATAGACTGTTCGGTGAGTACTCCCCATACGATCATGAGCACGCTGGGGGGAATGAGCATTCCCAGGCACGAGCTACCCGCGATACATCCGGCCGAGAATCCTTTGTCATAACCGGCACGGCGCATCTCGGGATAGGCGATTCGCGAGAAGGCGGCAGCAGCAGCGATACTGACCCCCGTGACAAAGGCAAACAGGGCATTCGCGCCCACAGTGGCAAGACCAAGCCGCCCCGGTAAGAATGACAGCCCTTTGTTGATCAGGGTGAAAATATCCCGGGCGGCACCACTCTGGGCGAGAAACCCCCCCATGAGGAGGAACAACGGGATTACTGCAAATACATAGTCGCGCAGCGCCTCATAGGCTGTACTTGAGATGAAGTTAAAGACGACTCCCCAGTCGCCGACCATAAGAAACGCACCCAAAACCGCCGTTGCACCGAGTGCAACAGCAATATGCACGCCGGTGAGGGTAAGTAGTAGAACCGTTCCAATTACTACGACTACTTGAAAAGTACTGAACATAGCAAGAGCCTTTAGCGGGAGGGGATTGCAGCCTTAGTGGCTTGATGCCTTAAAGAAGTCTTCGGAGTGCATGGGGTTCACAAGGGCGCGCAGGGCATGCCATGACAGAATCAGATACTGGGTAATGGCCAAGGCGGAGCCAATGACCACCATGAATCGGGCGGGCCAGCTCGGAATACGTAATGCGCCCTCTCCCTCAAACTCGCCAGATACCCAAGATCTCGCGGCGAGGTCTAGACCGCCATAAAAAATAATGAAGAAAAATCCCACGCCAAGTAATGACCCAAACAGAGACACCAGAGCCTTGGGCCGTGTTGAAAGGCGCGTTACAAAGACATCGACCGCTATCATGCCACCCGAGCGAATCGCATAGGCGGCCTGCAGGAAGCATATAAGGACGACCGATGCTTCTACCATTTCCTTGGTGCCCTTAACCGGGCTTAGGAACACACCGCGCCCAATGACGTCGGCCACAATGAGGAAGGAAATAAGCAGAGCTAAGGAAGCGCCGATGACGAGAAAGGACTTTATGACCCAGTTGTTCGTTGATTCAAACATCGGCGAAATCCTGTTGTAGAAAGAAAACAAATGGGCCTTCAGGCAACCGACAGCTGCATGAAGGCCCAGGGGAAAATTTATTACACCAACGTTTATTGAATCTTATAGCGAACGGGCCATTTGTGGCCGGCTTTTTCAGCCTCTTCTAGGGTGGCCTTCAACACCTGGCTCGCAGGCAATCCCTGCTTGTCTAATGAGCTAGCCATTTCTTGGGGCCATCCGGCCAAAGAGTTCGCCCACTCAAGCCGTACTGAAGCAGGTACTGCGGTTACCTGGGTTCCCAGTTCCTTTAGCTGAGCAATCTGCTTGGGGTAATTCTCTTTATTCACAGTACCTGTGCGCAGCTCGTATTCGCGGGCAACCTCGGCGATGATCGCCTGCACGTCTTTGGGCAGAGAGTCCCAGCGGCGCTTATTAATGGTAAGGCCGTGCCAGGTAATAGAACCGAAGCCAATCTCGGTGTAATACTTACCTGGTTCGTAGAGCTTAAAGTTCACCCATGCCGAAGGGAACATAATCCACCCGTTATAGACGCCGGTTTGCATACCCTGGTAGGCCTCATTTAAGGTTCCTTGCACAGGGATGGCGCCAACATATTCAAGCCATTTCAGGTTTAGACCCGCTCCGGCAAGCTTGACGCCTTTCAGATCTGAAACCGATTTCCAGGGCATTGTGGTTCCCAGGTTGTAGCCGTTATCCGCAATGATTCCCAGGAGCTTCTGGTTCCATTTTTCTTCAAACACGCCCGATAGATATGGCACTCGGTTGTATACCGCCCGCGCAATCTTCAGGCTCATTTCTGCATCCATGGTGCCAAAGGGCAGCATTACCTGGAAGGCATGCAGAGGCAGGTTGGAGGGCTCAAAGCAGTAGCAGAAAGCGCCCATATCAATAATGCCGGACTGCACGCCCTCAAGGGTGTCGGGCAGCTTTACCATCGCGCCGCCATAGCCCTCAATGAAGTTAATGGTGTGGGGCGTGCGCTCCTTTACCCTCTTGGTAACTTCCGGGACAAAGAAGGTATTCAAGAGATTGACATAGGTGTTCACGACAGGGTGACCAGATGCGATTCGTAGCGTGATGTTCTCGGCTTTCTGGGCGTGGGCCGTACCCGTTCCGAGAAGCCCCACCATCGCGCTTATTGCGACGAAAAGACTTAGTTTCTTAAATTGCATAATTAGAACTCCTCCGTAGGAATAGACATCAAGATATCAAACGACACTGGGAAGTTTTTGCTTCGGTGTTCTCTGCGTCAATTAGGGTTAGTAAGGGGAAAAGGGCTTTTCGCGCTGATCGATTGATTAGCAGACAACTTGTCGTTCTCCATTGTGGGTGACCGCCACCCGTGCAGGAAGTGCAGAACGAAGCGCGGCGTGTAAGTAACAGGTGTTGGCAGAGATGGCGAGCAGTCGTTGCATTACCGTGTCGTCTTCTTCGCCATGCAGAAACAAATGGGTATCTACAGGCAAGGCCTGCCCGTCAAGACTTCCCTCTGCCCCGACCTGTAGACCAAAGGGATTGAACTGCACAAGCCGAATCGCCCGTACCTTGTACTTCAAGTATTCGGCGTATCGAAGTAGTTGCGTCATGTAACAAAAAGCGATTCCCGCAGAGACCAGGGCAAGACCAGAGGGCGCAGTGGGGCCGGTTACCGCATTCTCCTGGCTAAGGAAAGAGAATTCGCTGCCCGGGGGAGCCTTTAAGGTGGTTTGAATAGCGGTCTGTCCCTTTCCCAGGGTAAGGACCGACCGGCCAAGAACCTCCAGCCCAAAGCGCGTAGAAGCGGAGGGCATGGCCTCGTTTGGCGGAACATAGTCAGAGGTTTTCGCGATGAGGTTGGTAACATTTTGTCCATCTGATACTGGCTGCGGTGGGCCCGCCCGAGACTTTAAGGGGTCATACGCGTCAGGCGCCTCGGAGGATTTGGCTCCGGTGACCTCGCGACGGATTCCATTGACATACAGCGCAAAGGTACAGTCCAGAGGGGAGGTCATTGCTGCAAGCGCACATGATTGCCGCACCGCGTCGTGGATGAGCAGGGCGGCCACCTTTGCACTGCAATTCCCCTGGCTGACGATCTCGATCTCAGCAGGTGCCGCCTCTCCCTGACCTGTGCCAGCATAAAATGACCCACTGAAGGCATATCGGTTAATCAAGGTCTGACTTACCGAAGACAGGGGGCTTCCTCGCGACAGGTTGACCCTGTCGATAGCACCGAGGAGATCGGCCTGGAGCCCGGCGTTGAAAAACCCCAAAGGAAAGGGTGCAAGGTCTGAGCCTTTGAGCTGCGGGCCTTCGTCGCTTACGACACGCCAGCGGGGGCCGTCAGTGCCTTCAGAGATAACGGCCTCTTTCTGATGGGCCCCCAAGGCACGCGCCTCGACCTTAAGGCAAGCGACATCGGGAGCCCCCGCGAAGAGCCCAGGACGATCTGACTGGCGATGCACACAAAACGCAAGAGGATGCCCAGAGGATTGGATGCTGTCTTCAACGTCAATCATTGCGGGCTCCTTGCTGCGATGCATACCGGGAGGGTATTAGAGAAGACACAAAAGAAGGCTTTGGAGAGGGCACTAGAGAAGGCACTAGTCAACTTGTTTTAAACGTCTTACCATTACACCAGTAATTATCAAAAGATCAATAGGAGAAAACCATGGCTTCCTGGAAAGACATTCGGGTCATCAGTAAAAAAGAAATGATGGGCCGTGTGGCCCGGTTCAAAAAGCTCAAGGGCTCCGATGGGGGGCTCCCAGATAGTCCGCTGCCCGAGTCCCAGCGCAAACTATTTGCCGTAATTGGATTTCAGCCTCCCAAAAAAGGGAATAAGGCAACGACATCGCCAGTGGGAGACGATGCGGCAACCAAGCCCGCTATTCCTATTGCCGAAGGCTTTAACCTCGGCTATTGCAAGGCCAAGCCTGGCCGGGGCCCTCTCATGCACAACCATGACACCAATGAAACCTTTATTGCCCTGACAGGAAAGTGGCGCTGCGAATGGAACGAAGGCAGCCATAAACAGCATATTGACCTGAACCCCTACGATGTCATCTCGTTTCCTCCAGGATGCGCCCGTCGGTTTATGAATATCACAAAGGGCGAGCCAGAGACAGAGCACTTGTTAATGTTTGTAATTGGGGGAAATGCGCCGAAGGCCGAATTCACCCCTCTGGCCATGCAGCGCTGCATGGAGTTTGCTGCGGAGCAGAAAAAACAGTCTCGAAGGCCTAAAGGTAGGGCTTAGCCCAGCCGAGCCCAGCCTCTGGGGTAGAGGCGGGTCGGTATTCGCAGCCCACGGTGCCGTTGTAGCCAAGCGACGCGAGCTCCTGGGCGATTCGTGCGAAGTCTAGTTCGCCCCGGTCTGGCTCTGTCCGGTCGGGCACACCCGCCACTTGAATATGGCCAATATCCTGTTTATGTAAACGCAGATTCGTAATGATGTCGCCATGCAGAATCTGCTGGTGATAAAGATCAAACTGAATCTTCAGTGCGGGGTGGTTCACCCGGGTGAGCGTCTCTTTGGCATGTAAAAGGCTTGCCATAAATGCGCCAGGTGCATCGCGAGGGCTTAATGGCTCAATGGTTACCAGAATATTGCACGGATGGGCCGTTTCGCAGGCCCAGGCGAGGTTCTTCTCGTACGCTACTTGTTGCGCTGCCTCAGAGCTCCCTGCCGCAGCCACTGGGCCGGCAGTGGCGTGAATCAGGGGAACATCCAGGGCCAGGGCATAGGTAAGGGCCTGATGGAACAGTTTCTGAAACTCAGACTCTTTTCCGCTCCACGCGGCGAGTCCGCGCACCTTTGCCTCCGCGCTGGATCCTGAAGGGGTATTGATAAGGGCAAGCGAGAGCCGGTTATCCCTTAGCCCGCGCTTCCAGTCTTCAATCGAGGCGGTGTAGGGGTTTAAAGACTCCACGTAGCGAAAGCCAGCACTTGCTGCAGCCTTTAGGCGTTGGTCTAACGGCAGTTCTTTCCAGAGCCAGTCAATATTGGCAGAGAGTCGAATCATTTTGTATCCCTTCGTTCCCATGGTAAGTCCAAAGGGAACTCTACTTCAGCACATCAAACAAATTGTGCCAGTCGTCGGTCCAAGGCCTTGCAAAGGACGGCAAGGGAATTGCAACCCGATGGGCCGCGATTATCGGGTGATTAAGAAGTCCAACATTACGGGTTACTAGCACCCAGTCGCTACGCGCGATTGTCCATGGGTCGGATTCCTCAGGCTCATGCGAGATAAGCGCTGAGGCATAGCCAAGGGTATCGGCCAGCTGTTTCACCACGGGGGCCAGGGCAAGGTACCGATTGGTGACATGGATTGCCAGCACGCCCGTGGGAGACAGGTGGCGGGTGTAGACAGCAAGTGCTTCTTGGGTGAGCAGGTGTACTGGAATAGCATCGCTTGAGAAGGCATCGACTGCCAAAACATCAAAATTTTGAGGCGCTTCTCGCTCGAGCTGCAGACGGGCATCCCCGAGTACCATGGTGGTCTGAGCGGGCGCGTTATCAAGGTAGAAAAACTGGCTTTGCGCAACATCGACCACCTGAGGATTGATCTCATAGATCCGATAGCGGTCAAGTGGGCGGGCGTAGCTTACGAGCGTCCCAACCCCGAGCCCCACCAGCCCAACATGGATCTCGGGCGCCGAGCGCATGACGCTCATCGCCCGACCAATACCGGAAAAGGGACTGTAATAGGTGGTTGCCTGTCCGCGCCTGTCAGGATCCAGCACCTGCAGCCCATGCAGGATAACGCCATGGACAAGCCGCCGATAGGGGCCACTCTCGGCTCTGCTTACCTCCTGTACCCTGAGAGACCCGTAGAAGTTTCTGTTGGCATAAATACTTCTGTCCTGGTAGTCGTCCCAGTAAAGAACAGAAAAGTGGCCAACCGCAACCACGGCCGCGAAACTGCCAAATCCCAGGGTTGTCTTCAATAGGGGTGAAGCCTCTCGCAAGGCAACCCATATGCCAACCAGACCAATCGCCAGTAGCGAGAGCGGCAACTCCCAATATCCGGAAAAGACACGCGGGGCGATGAGCGACACAAAGGCTCCACCCATGGCCCCACCCAGGGCGATCATGAGGTAGAAACGGGTGAGAAACTGAGGGGCGGGTCGTGACTGCGCGAGCTCACCATGGCAGAAAAGACAGATCAGGAAAAGACCGGCGCAGTAGAGCGGTATTGCAATCTCAATATCGAGAATGCCGTCCTGGGCAGTCAAGCCCCAGGCCATGATCGCAGCGACTGCCATGCTTGGCAGCATCATCGATTCCCGAAAGTAAAAGCCCTTCCCGTTTCGTCCTTCAAAGGCAAGCACAAAGCTCAGCAGATACAGCGACAGCGGGAGCACCCACAGGAAGGGGACAGAGGCTATGTTCTGAGAAATATGGCTAGAGGCAGACAATAAGAGGGCACTGGCAAACCCAGAAAGGATCAACCAGAACACCTGAACAGAAATCGTGGGTGACCCGGCCGCCGTTGCTCCGTTGGTCGGATGCGCTGGGTTTACAGCGGTCGGATCAGCCAGTACTCGGGTGAGGGCATTGGCGCCAGGGCGCTGGCCTGTCTGCCAGATGAGTGCCAGCATAGAGACAACAAAGAAAACAAATCCTGCGCTCCAGACCCAGGCTTGTGTCACGACCCCAAGGGCACGCTCGACGATAAACGGGTAGCTTAGAAGCGCAACCAGCGAGCCTAGGTTTGACAGGGCAAAAAGCCGATAGGCCCGCGCCGCTTTTTCCGGGCTTGGCTGGGATCTTGCAAACCAGGCCTGAACCAGTGGCCCTGTTGTGGAGAGCACGAAATAGGGCAGCCCGATGGTGACCGCCAAAAGCAGCAACACATGCAAAGAGGGATCTTCAAGCCCAGAAGGCTTGCGGGATTCCGCCGCAAGCACTGGCAGCCAGAGCAGGCTTACCAGTAAGACTGCCGAATGCAGTCGATACTGCACTTTGGCGGAGAGTTTTTGGACAAGGTCTGCGTAGGCATAGCCGGCCAGCAGCGTGACCTGAAAAAAACTTAGGCAGACGGCCCACACCCCAGCCGATCCGCCAAACCAGGGAACGATCTGCTTGGCGATAATCGGCTGAATGAGAAAAAGCAGAAAGCTCGATAGCGCGATCGCCAGAGCGTAGATCAGAAAGGTCCTCTAGGCGGTTTCTTGGTTTGTGGGGTCGTTTCCGAGCCCTTTGGGCAAGGGAAACCGAATATGCTCTTGCGCCCCGGGAAGCCTGCGCACGGCGCTGGCGCCCATTTGCTTAACAGCCGCAACGAGCCCTTGCACGAGTGCCTCGGGCGCCGAGGCCCCCGCGGTGATTCCCACACTCGATTTGCCTGCCAGCCATTGCGGCTCAAGATCTTCCGCACCATCCAGAAGATAGGCGGGCACCCCGTATCTTTCCGCGACCTCGCGCAGCCTATTGCTATTGGAACTGGTGCGACTGCCAACGACCAGGACCACGTCGACCTGTCGGCTCATGAGCTTGACCGCGTCTTGGCGATTCTGGGTGGCGTAGCAGATATCGCTGAACTTGGGCCCACGAATAGACGGGAACCTTTGTCTTAAGGCCCGAACGATTGCAGCGGTGTCATCTGTGGATAGAGTGGTCTGAGAGACATAGGCAAGCCGCTCTGGCCGACGAACCGATACCTCGGCCACCTGTTGTTCGTCTTCCACTAGGTAGATGCCCTCATCGAGTTGCCCCATGGTGCCCTCAACTTCAGGATGGCCCTGATGTCCAATCATGACGACCTCGTAGCCCTCAGCCGCGAGTTTACGAACCTCGACGTGAACCTTGGTTACCAATGGGCAGGTGGCATCAAAGACCTCCAGGCTTCGTTCCGAGGCATGGGCACGCACGGCACGAGCCACCCCGTGGGCGCTCATGATCACGCGCGAACCCACGGGCACCTCATTGAGGTCTTCCACAAACACCGCGCCCTTGGCCTTGAGGTCGGAAACCACGTGGTCGTTATGGACGATCTCGTGCCGAACATACACTGGTGCGCCAAACCGTGCCAGGGCGCGTTCTACGATTTCGATCGCACGATCCACTCCTGCACAGAACCCTCTGGGTTCAGCAAGAACGATCTCGCTTGGAGAGATTTCGGTCGGAAGAGGTTTGGGCGTTTCGCTCATGGGAGAATTTTGTTGGGAACAGGGGCAAGCAATGCGGCAGGGAGATCCTAACTAGGCAGCACCCCAACGATTCTGACATGGAATAAGAGCGCCTGACCAGCCAGGGGGTGGTTGAAATCAAAGACTGCCGAATCGCCCTCCCAGCCCTTGAAAACCCCCGCAAATCGCCCACCCTCCGGGGCAGGAAACTCAAGCAGATCTCCCGGTTCGAGTGGGTCTGTTGCGTCGGCATGCTCCGCGAGAAGCTTGCGAGACAGTTTCTGTATTAACGCGGGGTTTCGCGGTCCGAAGGCATCATCGGGGCCCAGGGCATAGCTGCGTTCATCACCCTCTTGCAGCGCGAGCAGGCAGCGCTCCAGACCTGGGGCAAACTGACCGGATCCCAGCTGCAGCGTGGCTGGTTTGTCATCAAAGGTGTTAAGCACCACCGGGCCGTCAGGCAGAGACAGGCGATAGTGCAGCGTGACATGACTTTCGGCAGTGATAAGCGGCATGCCGCGCAGTCTACCGCGACTCCCCTAAAATCAGGAGTTTCAACATATACGGTTTTCTATCAGGATTCCTATGACAAAGAAGATTATTCGCACCGCACAGGCGCCGGCGGCAATTGGTACGTACTCCCAGGCAGTGCAGATGGGGCAAACGGTTTGGCTATCTGGTCAGATTGCCCTTGACCCGGGAAAAATGGTCTTGGTCGGAGATGACTCTCCAGAGGGCGTCAGTCAGCAGATACACCGGGTGTTCCAGAATCTCTCGGCCGTGGCACAGGCCGCCGGGGGGTCTCTGAATGACATCGTCAAGCTCAATCTCTTTCTGACCGACCTCACCCATTTCGCCCGTGTCAACGAGATCATGGCGGGTTACTTTGCCGAGCCCTATCCTGCAAGAGCCGCCGTGGGCGTGGCGAGTCTGCCGCGGGGGGCGGCGTTCGAGGCAGAGGCCGTCATGGTTCTGGGTAGCGCCTCTGGCGCCAATTGACCACTAAGCCGCCTACCGACTGGCCAGAGGCCTTTAGCCGGCTTGCGCTGCACCGGCCTATAGACCTGCTACTGCATTTTCCGCTGCGTTATGAGGATGAATCGCAGGTAATGCGCCTGGTGGATTTTCGTGCAGGGGATTCGGGCCAGGCCCAGGTGCGGGTGGTTGATCACCGCGTTGTCTATAAACCCAGAAGGATGCTGGTAGTTCAGATAGAGGACGTCTCGGGCACCGGGCTGTTGCGGTTCTTGTATTTTCAGGAGTCGATGCGTAAGACCTTTCTCCCCGGCCAGCAGATCAGGGTTATCGGTCAGGCCCGAGTCTCTGGTGCTGGGGAGCCAGAGTTTGTCCATCCGCGTGTTCGGCAGGGCTGGCTCAGCCCAGAGGCTCTGGTAGATCAGCCCTTGGTTGCGGTCTATCCGACCACCCAGGGGCTGGCGCAGCATGTGATTCGCCGTGCGGTTACCCGTGTGCTGCGCAAGGAATCCCCGCCAGAGTGGCTCCCCGAGGCTTGGCGGCGGCAGATCGGCGTTGCCCCGCTGCCTGAGGCGATACAGCGACTGCACCTGCCTCCCTCCCCATTACAACCGGACTTGATGCAAGAGGCCTGGAATCGGATTCGGTTTGATGAACTGGTAGCCCAGCAGGTTGCTCTGCGGCGCGCCAGGACCCGTCGTTTCGCCCACAGGGCGCCCTGCCTGGGCGGTTCGGGTGAACTTGTCTCTCGGCTCCTGCAGTCTTTCCCGTTTCCGTTGACCGAAGGCCAGACAGAGACCTGGCAGCAGGTTCGCGCCGATCTGGTACAGGAGCGTCCTGTCCATCGACTGATTCAGGGTGATGTCGGCAGTGGCAAGACCGTGATTGCTGCTCTTGCGGCTGCCCAGTCGGTCTCTTCGGGATACCAGGCGGTGGTGATGGCGCCAACCGAGCTGCTTGCGGCACAGCTTTTTGAGAAGCTTTCTTCTTGGCTGGTGCCACTGGGAGTGGAGATTCTGGGTCTGTGGGCTGCCATGCCGAAAGCCCAGAAGAGGCGGATACTGGCTCGGGCGGCCGAAGACCAACCCTGTCTGGTAGTGGGAACCCATGCGCTTATTCAAAAAGACGTACGGTTTGGTCGGCTTGGTCTGGCTGTGATTGACGAGCAGCATCGTTTCGGCGTTGCCCAGCGGATTGCCTTGCGCGAGCGGCTCACCAGTCCCGAGGGTCTGCGCTGCCATATTCTTGGCATGTCGGCCACACCCATACCGCGCAGCCTGGCCATGACTTTTCTTGCAGACCTGGATATCTCTATGATTCGCGACCGGCCTGCCGGGCGCAAGCCTGTTCAGACCCGGCTCATGTCTCAGGCGCGCCGAGAGGAGCTGCTTGGGCGGCTGACCCATTTCCTGGACCATGAAGGACAGGCCTACTGGGTATGCCCCGTTATTGAAGAGCAGGAAGACACTGACCGGCCGCTCAAAGCCTTGGAAGAGACACAGGCCTGGCTTGCGCCGGTTCTGGGCGATCGACTGGCGGTGGTACATGGCCGCATGCGGCCAGACGAAAAGACCGCAGCCATGACCCGATTCGCATCGGGTGCCGCCCGGCTGCTGCTTGCCACAACGGTGATTGAGGTGGGGGTAGACGTCCCTTCTGCCCGGCTTATCGTGATCGACCATGCAGAACGATTTGGCCTGGCGCAGCTGCATCAGTTACGCGGCCGTGTGGGTCGCGGGGAAGGGCAGAGCACCTGTATTTTGTTGTACTCGCCGCCCTTGTCAGAGACCGCCCGGGCGCGACTCAAAGCCCTTTATGAGTCCGATGATGGGTTTGAACTGGCCAATCGAGACCTGGCGCTGCGCGGGCCCGGTGAAATTCTCGGCATGAGACAATCGGGCGATCCAGAGTTGCGATTCACCGATCTTGTTCGAGACCAGGCTTTGGTGCAAGCGGCCGTTAGCTTTGGCCAGCAGATTGCCTCGTCTTATGACGATTCGCGGGCCCTGCAGGAAATTGGTGTGTCTCAGGAGGCTATCGATAGCCTTCTGAGCCGATGGGCGCGCAGTGCCGACGATGTACTTACCAGTGTCTAAAAAACCATGACTCTCACCGAACTTCGATACATCGTGGCTGTTGCCCGGGAGCGCCATTTTGGGCGTGCCGCAGAGGCGTGTTTTGTCAGCCAGCCGACACTCTCGGTAAGTATTAAGAAGCTGGAATCCGAGCTGGGTACACAGATTTTCGAACGTGGCGGAATAGAGGTAAGCATGACCCCTATTGGGGAGCAGCTGGTTGCCCAGGCGCAGCGGGTTTTAGATGAGACCAGCAAAATGAGGGGCATTGCCGAACAGGGCAAAGACCCGCTCACCGGGCCTCTGAAGGCGGGCGTCATCTACACCATCGGCCCTTATCTACTGCCCAAGATCGTTATGGCCCTTATTCGAGAGCATCCCCAGATGCCGCTGATTCTTTCGGAAAATTACACCCTTAAGCTGCTTGAGCAACTCCGCACGGGAGAGCTCGACGTGGCGATCCTTGCCGAGCCTTTTGATACTACCGGACTCGATGTCGTTCCGCTCTACGACGAAGAGTTTCTGGTGGCTGTCCCTAAGGGCCACCCCTGGGGCAAGCGTAAGACCATTGCCTCTGTCGACCTGAAGCAGCAGACCATGCTGCTGCTGGGCGTGGGGCATTGTTTTCGTGACCAGGTTCTAGAGGTCTGCCCTGAGGCCGCCCGGTTTGCCCAGAACTCTGCGGGTATTCAGAAGACCTTTGAGGGTAGTTCTCTCGAGACGATTCGACATATGGTTGCCTCCGGACTTGGCATCACCGTTCTTCCGCGTATGGCCATCCCATTTGATGGCAAGGACCCTATGCTCACATTCATACCCTTTGATGCGCCTGTCCCGATGCGCCGTGTGGTCATGGTCGCGCGCAAGAGCTTTGCCCGGCAGACCGCTGCCCAATGCCTTAGCGACGTTATTCTCAAGACCGATCTCCCCGGTTGCATCAAGCTTCCTACAAAGGCTTGAAGAAACCATGCAGACATCTAAAAGCCCATCCGCATCAAGCCCATCCGACTATCTCTCGCTAGAGGCATCGGTCGGGAATACGCCGCTGGTTGCCCTACGTCGTATCGCTGGGCCGGAGCATGAGGCCCGAGGTAATGTCATTCTCGGCAAGCTGGAGGGCAATAATCCTGCCGGTTCTGTGAAGGATCGCCCGGCAGTCTCCATGATTGCCCGCGCCCAGGCGCGGGGCCAGATCCGTCCGGGCGATACGCTCATTGAAGCAACGAGTGGTAATACCGGAATCGCTCTGGCCATGGCCGCAGCGATGCGGGGCTACCGAATGGTGCTGATCATGCCGGAGAACCTTTCAATCGAACGTCGTCAGACCATGAAGGCGTTTGGCGCGGAACTCATTCTGGTGAGCCAAAAAGAGGGGATGGAAGGGGCCAGAGACCTCGCCGATGCCATGCAGGCCCAGGGCAAGGGTCTTGTACTTAATCAGTTTTCAAACGATGACAACTGGCTTGCCCACTACGAAGGAACTGGCCCTGAAATATGGGCCCAGACGCAGGGGCGAATTAGTCATTTTGTCTCGGCCATGGGCACCACGGGCACGATCACCGGGGTATCGCGGTTTCTGAAAGAAAAGAACCCGCTTGTCCAAATTATCGGTGCCCAGCCAGCCGATGGGTCTTCCATTCCGGGTATTCGGAAATGGTCGCCGGAGTACGTTCCGCCGATTCGCTCCAAGGCACATATTGACCGAATTGAAGAAGTCACCCAGGCGCAGGCCGAAGACATGGCACGCCGCTTAGCGGCTACCGAGGGCCTATTCTGTGGGCCATCGGCGGCCGGTGCCTGTCTTATTGCGCTGCGCGTTGCCCAACAGCTTACCGACGCCACCGTCGTGTTTATCGTCTGTGACCGAGGCGACCGATATCTTACGACAGGAATCTTTCCAGGCTAGCGCTTCTTCGTGGGCAATTTCGCAGGTAATTTCGCGGGCAACTTCGCAGTCGACTTCGCCGGGGACTTCGCTGGCAACTGAGGCGGGGTCTTTTTCTGGGGGGCCTTTGCTTTATCCGTTTTTACCCGCTGCTTCGTTGGCTTCGCCGCTGCCGTTCCGCTCTTTCTTGCCCTTGGCTTTTTGGCCGCGGCTGCCGGTTTGGGGGGTAGAATATCGGCTAGGGGAATCTGCCTTTCCCCCCAGATGTCTTCGAGCCGATAGTATTCTCGAACCGCCGGCTGCAGGATGTGAACCACCGCATCTCCGCAGTCCACGAGGACCCATTCCCCGGTGTCCTCTCCTTCGGAACCAAAGACCTCCCCGCCATTTTGCTTGACCTTGTCGTGCACATTTTTTGCCAGCGCGCGCGTCTGACGATTGGATGTTCCAGTGGCGATAATCACGCGGTCGAACAGGTCGCTCAGCCCTGATGTGTCACAGACCATAATGTTCTGCCCTTTCATGTCTTCAAGGGCATCAACGATGACGTACTGCAGTGTTTCGATTTTCAGAAGGCGCCTCCTAGATAGGCTGGGGAGAGAAATAAACCTGATGGGATTGAATATACCGCGCGACAGATGGGCTAACGGTCAAGGCAATGGGCAATCCCTGGGCAACGCGGCTTCGAATCTCTGTAGAGGAGACCGTGTCTGCCGGAAACGCCACCGTACGGATCTTGGCGCCTGCCTGCATCAGCAGTTCGCGTGCCTGACTATCACCCTGCACCGGTTCGGGCCGTCGGCATACGGCGATGGTGATCTGGGCAAGCAGCCAACGCCACTGCTGCCATCGGGTAAATGAAAGGAGCTGGTCTTCCCCAAGAATCCAGATGAGCGGTCGGCCAGGAAACTCTGACTGGAATGACTGGACAGTTTTATAGCTGGGGGTTTCCTCGCCCTTCTGGCCTGCCACCACCTCACGGTCATCGACGACCATGCGGGCATCTCCAAGGTCGCTTAGGGCAAGCCGCGTCATGGCAAGCCGGTCTGCGGCACTGGCAACAGTTGTTTTGTGTACCGCCCGTCCTGAGACAATCCAGCGTATCTCTGGCAGACAAAGCTGTTCGGCGGCAGCCTGTGCCATAGCCGCGTGTGCCCGATGTACGGGATCGAATCGACCGCCGAAAAGCCCGAGGGGCTGCTGATCGAAACTCGGGGAGGCAGTTGCAGACACTGAAGTAAACGCGAACGAACGGGGCGGCTGCCCTAGGGCAGCCCTAATGCGCTCGCGACGACGCCCAGTGATATGCAGATCAGCATGGTGATGATCATTCCCATACGAAACTGCAGCATCAGAATAATTGCAAGCCCGGCAATAAGCCCAGCCACAAGGTCAAGAGTGCCTATAGACCCCCACTCGCCAGTGGGTGTCGGCCACAAGATATATCGAGAGAAGATAAGACTAAGGTCAGCCATGATTGCCACAACTGCCGCACTGATGGCGTGCAGTGGCAGAGACCAGCTGGGTATCTTTCTGGTTGCTTCAATGACTGGGCCGCCTGCCATGATAAAAACGAAAGAAGGAAAAAAGGTGGCTACTGCAACCACCAAGGCCCCCAAAGATCCCGCAACGATGATCGGAAAGGCAGTAAGGCTAGTATGTTGGGCAGCAGCGATAAAGCCCAGAAAGACATTTACTATGGCAAGCGGCCCGGGCGTTACCTCTGCAAGCGCAATGCTGTCGATCAACTGCCCGGTGGTTAACCATTGTTTTTCGGTAACCATGGTGTCGAATAGATAAGGCATAACGGAATAGGCGCCACTGAAGGTGAGTAGGCTTGCCTTTAAAAAGAAGCCAGCCATGTCCGAGAGAATGCCCGGGAAGTACACGAGAATCGCACCGTAAAACGTGCTGAACAGGGCAACGGCAATGCCCACGGTAATGCCAATCTGATTACGAGAGTAATGCCCTCGTTGCGGTGGCGGTGTGTCATCGGAGACACAATAGCCGTGGTCGCGCGGGCCCATCGCCTGTAGGGGCGAAGGTGCCCCAAGCTTGGAAGCTCCAGGTTTTGCTATCAGAACCCGGGACAAAGCGGCCTGAAGCCGACTGCTTGGACTGTGCGACGCGGGCTGGGTGGTAAACAAAAACATGAGCCAGCCGATGAGCCCAGCCAGCGCCAGCGTAAACACAAAGGATCCGCCCAGTTGCAAGAGAAGAAAAGCGCCAATAGCAATCGCGATCCACACCCTTTCCACCAAGGCGCGGTTGGCAAGCCGCACTGTGGCGGCCAGCACGATCGCGAGAACCGCGGGCTTGAGCCCGTAGAGCAGCGCCTGGATCTCGACCATCTGGCCATAGTGCACATAGAGGCCCGCTAGCAGCATCGTGATGGCCAGAGAAGGAAGGATGATGAGAATTCCTGCGAAGAGTGCCCCTTTCACCCCGTGCATCAGCCACCCAATGTACGTGGCAAGCTGCTGTGCCTCAGGCCCGGGCAGAATCATGCAGAAGTTCAGCGCATGATTAAACCGAACGGGCGATATCCATCGGCGTTTGACAACCAGTTCATGCTGCATAAGCGCTAACTGCGCTAGAGGACTGCCGAAGGAAATCCAGCCGAGCATGAACCAGAACTGAAGGGCCCTCAAAAAAGACACCGACTGCGCGTTTTTTGCAGGGACCTCCAGCTGATCACCGTGCTGCGGATGCTCAGACGTGGGAATAAAGCCTTCAGCGGCCAAGAAGATTCTCGATGTCTTGGGTGAGCTTGTCTACCGGAATATCGTGGGGAGCGACGAGTCGCAACTGGCCCCTCGGGTCGAAGAGATAAGCAAAGGTGGTGTGATCGATCGTGTAGGCCATGGGATCTTTGGCAGCCGACGAAGAGGGAACCTTTTTGAAGTAGACACGAAAGTCCTTTGCGACCGACTGCGTCTGGGCTAGGCTACCTCGAAGCCCGACAAAGTCTGGGTGAAACGCAGCGAGAAACGCGGCGAGCGCCTCTGGCTGATCGCGTTCTGGGTCGAGCGTAATGAATACCACTGTTAACCTGTCTGCCGCGCTACCGAGCCGCTCTCTGACCTCCAGCATTTTCGACAGGTGGCTTGGGCAGGCATCCGGGCAGTAGAGAAATCCGAAAAAAACGATAACCACTTTGTCCTGAAAGTCGGCCAGAGAGGTATTTTGGCCCTGCAGGTTTGGCAGGGAGAAACCCTGCCCCCATTGCGCCCCGGTAACGTCCATAGAATGAAACTGCACGGGCTTAGGCGAACAGCCAGTTAAGGCAGCCATGCCAAGCAGCACTATGAATAGAGAAAGGTATCGCTGACGGAGACGATTAAGGTAGATTTTCATAGAAGCCGGTATTTTACGATCCTCAAGACACACTCTTCCAACGCAACGCATCGGAGATGGTTTCTGATGGTACCCCGCGATTAACCTATGCCGATTCGTTCCCCCCGCAGTATTGCCGTTATTGGGGCCGGGGTTGCTGGCGCCTGTGTCCTGCGGGCACTTGCACGAACCTCCCACGCCCTGGGCTTTGCAGATCTGCGGCTCAGTCTCTTTGAGGCTGGGCCCGGTCCGGCCACTGCCGCCTCAGCGGTTCCTGTGGCTGTGGTGCACCCAATGACCTCAAGGGACCACAACCTTGCGAGCCAGTTTTTTCTCCAGGGTGTCACTACCTTGGCGCGCTGGGTCGACGATCTTCAGGGTTGTCAGCAGGGCTGGGCAGATATGTCTGGGGTTGACCATCGACCAGTGCAGACCGAACAGACCGAGCGGCAGCCTGGTGGCTGGGTACTGCCGATCGGCCTTATTCATGCCTGCCTTTGCGAGGCGCGTACTTCTATGGCCGATCGTCTACAAATGCATTTCAACTCTGCCATCCTGCCTGCTGACCTGTCTGCCTTGTTACAAACCCACGATGCTGTAGTGATCTGTGCCGCAGCCGATGGGCTCTTGCCAGAGGCAGGTCTTGCGCTGCAGCCCTTGTCGGGTCAGGTTTCCTGGGTGTCAGTTACCAAGGGGCAGGATGCAATCCGTAGCCAGATACCGAGAGTGGTATCCGGAGACGGTTTTCTTACTCCTTTGATTTCTGGAAGGGTACAGTTTGGCGCGACCTTTCATCGTTCGGGCGCCCCGTCTGTGGTGTCATTGGCCGATCATCAGCGCAATATCACGCAGCTACAGCGGTTGGCACCCCAAGCCGCTCAGCGGCTCGCACCGCAGCCCGAGCGCTGCGGAGGCTGGGCGGGCACACGGTATGCCACCAGAGACCGACTACCCCACATTGGTCAGCCGGTCTGCCCAACCGTATACAAGGGCCGAACAGACAGATGGCAGCTGCCACCCTCCGTTTCACAGCTACGCCAATTACCGCGTCATGACGGCATGTATGTATTACTTGGCCTAGGGGCAAGAGGTCTGTCGACGGCGGCCCTGGGCGCGGAGGCGATTGCGGCCAAGGTCTTGGGAATCCCGCCTATCCTTGCACCGCGCATTTGTCGGGCAGTGGATCCGGGCCGGTTTGTTCTCCGCGAGCATGCCCGGGTAAGCAATGATCCAAAGGGGGTAGACTAGCCGGGCTATGAATCTCCAGCAGCTGCGCGTTCTTCGGGAAACTGTGCGTAACGGGTTTAACCTCAGCGAGGTGGCTCTTGCGTTAGTTGGCTCTCAGTCTGGGGTAAGTAAGGCAATCAAAGAGCTGGAAGACGAACTCGGGGTAAAGATCTTTGCCCGTAAAGGCAAGCGGCTACTTGGGCTTACCGAGGCGGGGGCAGCCATAGTCTCGCATGCGGAGAAGGCACTGCAGGAGGTCGACAATATCCGTCGTGTGGCTAGTCAACTCGAAGATGCTGACTCGGGCCGTCTGGTCTTGGCAACCACCCATACCCAGGCGCGCTATTCTCTTCCTGAGATCGTGCGAGCCTTTCGTAACCAGTTCCCCAAGGTGCAGCTTGCACTGCGTCAGGCGAGCCCCCCCGAGATTGCGGGTCTGCTCGAAACAGGAGAGGCAGATATCGCAATTGCCACAGAGTCTTTAAAGGCCAATGCGCTTTTCGTGTGCTTTCCATTTTTTAAGTGGTATCACGGTGTCGTTGTTCCCAAAGGCCACCGGCTCGCGGTCAAGGCTGCTAAAGGCGAGCCTCTCGCGCTTGCAGACCTCGGCCAGGAGCCAATCATTACCTACCATGCGGGCTTTACGGGGCGGGCCATGATTGACGCTACCTTTGCTCGAGCTGGTATCAGTCCGCAGGTGGTCATGGAGGCACTCGATGCTGACGTAATTAAAGCCTATGTGGCTTTGGGTATGGGCATTGGCATTATTGCCTCGGTGGCCTACGATGAGGAGTCGGATCGCGATCTTTCTCTGCTCGATGCCAGTGAACTGTTTGCCGAAAACACTACGGTTCTTGCGGTGCGCAGGGGAAGGCTCTTGCCGGGCTATGCCATGCGATTCGTTCAGCTTTGTATTCGTGGTCTTACCGACGAAGCCCTCCAAAGGGCGGTCCAGTCTGAGGCTTAGAATCACTCTGCGCAGTCACACTCTTCTGAGAAGGAAGTCCCCATGGCTGAGACCCCAGGTAATCCCGTTTCTGTGCAGCAGGCTGCTGAGCCTGTCTATGGGGCGGCGTTAGACAAGAAACCTTTTTCCATTCTGAGTCTGCAGTCTGCCAGAGCCCGCGGTGAGCGCATCGCCATGGTGACCTGTTACGACGCCTCATTTGCCCAAGTGCTGAGTGCTGCGGGTGTGGATATACAACTTATCGGAGATTCTCTTGGCATGGTGGTGCAGGGCCACGACACCACCCTGCCGGTGACCCTTGCCGATATTGCCTACCATACCGCATGTGTCGCTCGGGCAAGGCCCAGGTCGATGGTGGTTGCTGATATGCCCTACGGCAGCTATCACGAGTCACCTGAACAGGCATTTCGCAATGCAGCGGCCCTCATGCAGGCCGGTGCCCAGATGGTCAAGATTGAAGGGGGGCAATGGCTTGTTCCCACAGTGGAATTTCTGGTTCAGCGCAGTATTCCTGTATGTGCGCATCTTGGGCTCACACCGCAGTCTGTGCATGCACTGGGTGGGTATCGCGTGCAGGGACGTGGCCCAGCGGGAGACCGTCTGATTGCAGAGGCCAAGGCCCTTGAGCGGGCCGGGGCATCTATCATTCTGGTGGAGCTTATTCCCTCTCCGTTGGGCCATGCCCTCACCGAGGCCGTGTCTGTGCCCACGATTGGTATTGGCGCTGGCCCAGGGACTTCGGGGCAGGTCTTGGTATTACACGATCTTCTCGATGTCACCCCTGGCCGCAAGGCACGCTTTGTGAAAAATTACATGGCACTAGGCGGGTCCGTGCAAGCGGCTGTGGCCCTTTTTGTCCAGGAGGTAAAGTCAGGTGCCTATCCGGGGCCAGAGCACGGATTTGCCGAGTAAGGCGGCTATCCGGGGCCAGAGCACGGATTTGCCGAGTAGGCCGATTGCCTTGGGTTTGCTTTTGGCTTCATAGCTTTTGGCTTGATAAGGCATTGAAGCCCAGGCGAGGCTAGCTGTTCTGCGTAAATTTATACACGCCCTGTACCTGCAGTCGGTCTACGATGCCTCGGTGCCACAAATGATTCATGTGGGCAATGGTCTCTCCCATGGCAAATGTGAACTGATGAAAGTCGAGGGCCCTGGGGAAGAGTATCGGCAGCATCTCTGCGCAGGTTTTCGGCGTGTGGCTGTGGCTAAGAATCTTATCGAGCCGTTCCTCGTGGTGATCGTGAAGCTGCTGCAGCCGTGTATGAAGGCCTCCGTGCAGGCCGTGCGCGCGCACCTGGTGTGCTGCAACCCGCGATCCTGACGGTCTTCCAGAAGCCCCTGAGGCCTCAGAGCTTCCCTTCTCGCTATCGGCCGCCTCCATACCAGAGCCTCCAAAGGGCTTGCCATGCGACGGAAGAATAAGTACTTCGTCGGCGACGGGCTCAAACTGCTTGAGGGAGTCGAGGTACAGGCCCAAGGGGTCAGCATCGGGCTCGTGGGCCCAGACCGACATATTGGTGGAAATTCGAGGCAGCACCATGTCTCCCGAGATCAGTAGTTTTTTCGCTTCGCAATAAAGCGCAGCATGCTCGGGCGAGTGACCATAGCCTGGAATCACCTGCCAGGATTCTCCGCCCATTGAGAAATGTTGGTAGGGCAGCAGCCGTTGATATCGTGATGGCACCCGGGGGACAAGGGTGGGAAAGTGGCTCTTACGTTTACGGGCCTTGTCATAGTCTTCTTCAGATGTCATGCCATGACGCCGAAAGTGTTCTGCCATGGTTGCTATCGCGCCGTCTGGGGCAGATTCGGACTCCTGGGCCATTGCCTTAGAGGAAAAGATTCTGCCGGTCGTGAACTCGCCGAGCGTCATCCACAAGGGGGCCTGCCAGGCGCCAGCGCCGCCGTCTTCTTCAGGTAGCCCCTCGCAGAGCCAAGAGGCAAGACCAAGATGGTCCGGGTGCATATGGGTGCAGACCACCCGGATGATCGGGCGGCCTTGAAACTTGCTCGCCACCAGCCCACGCCAGTGCGCCCGAGTCTCCGCGGTTGCAACCCCTGTGTCGACTACGGTGAATCCCTCTTTGCCATCGAGCATGTCTTCAATGAGCCAGAGGTTGATATGGTCCAGTGCGAAGGGCAGAGGCATGCGAATCCACCAGACCCCTGGCATGACGGCAGTCCATTGCTCTGGCGCAGGAATCGGTAGCGAGGCGTAGTGGATTTGAGATTCGGCGTGGTTCATGAAGTAGGCGCTATTCAACTATAGAGTTTATGATTCTAGAGGACGAACCACTGGAGGCGAAAATATGCCGTCTAGCTTGACATCGATACCGCCTTTACCAAGCGATCATATGTTTGTTCGCGGGTTGGACCGCAACCCTGCGAATCATGTTGCCCTCTCACCCATTACATTTCTTGAGCGGTCTGCGCTCGTGTATCCGGAAAGGACTGCGGTAGTGCACGGAACTCTGCGCCAGACCTGGGCGCAGACGCTTCAGCGGTGTCGCCGATTGGCCTCTGCTATCCGTTTAAGAGGGGTAGGTGTGGGAGATACCGTAGCCGTTATGCTACCGAACACGCCACCGATGGTCGAGGCCCATTTCGGGGTTCCTATGTCTGGGGCGATTCTCAACAGCCTCAATACCCGTCTCGATCCAACGGCAGTTGCCTTTATGTTGCACCACGGGGAGGCTAAGCTGGTTATTACCGATTCTGAGTTCTCCCCAGTCATGCAGCAGGCCCTTGTGATTCTCCGGGACAAGTATGGCCGTTCACCCATAGTCGTAGATGTTGTCGATCCCCTGTTTGATGGCACAGGAACGTTGTTGGGAGACTCTTCCTACGAGGACTTTCTTGCCTCGGGTGATAGCGACTTTCCCGTACTGTTGCCCGAAGACGAGTGGCAGAGTATCTGCCTGAACTACACCTCCGGAACCACTGGCGACCCGAAGGGCGTTGTTTACAGCCATCGTGGAGCGGCGATTAATGCGCTTTCCAATATCCTGGAATGGGATATGCCAAAGCATCCCGTCTATCTTTGGACGCTGCCCATGTTCCATTGCAATGGCTGGTGTTTTCCCTGGACGGTTGCTGCGCGGGCGGGCGTTAATGTCTGTCTTCGAAAGGTGGAAGCACGGGCCATATTCGAACTGATCCGAGCCCATGGGGTAACCCATTACTGTGCCGCCCCGATTATTCATAATGTCCTGATCAATGCGCCGCAGGAAATGAAAGAGGGCCTGCCTGCCGGGGTTAAGGCTATGGTGGCCGGGGCTGCTCCGCCTGCTGCCATGATCGAAGGCATGGAGAAGATGGGATTTGAGATCACCCATGTCTATGGCCTTACTGAGGTCTATGGCCCGGCCACAGTCTGTGTCAAGCGCGATGAATGGAAGGATCTTGATATCTCTGAGCGTGCACGTCTCAATGCCCGGCAGGGGCTTCCCTATCATCTGGAGCGTCAGGCCCAGGTGCTCGACCCAAATACCATGGCGCCAGTGGCCTGGGACGGGGAGTCTATGGGCGAGATCATGTTTCGGGGCAATATCGCCATGAAGGGGTACCTGAAGAACGAGGAGGCAACCGCAGAGGCCTTTCGCAGTGGCTGGTTTCATTCGGGGGATCTCGCAGTGCAGTACCCCGATGGCTACCTTAAAATTAAAGACCGCAGCAAAGACATCATCATCTCGGGCGGGGAGAATATCTCCTCAATTGAAGTGGAAGATGTGCTCTATCGCCACCCCGCCGTCTTGGCCGCCGCGGTAGTCGCCAAGCCCGATAGTAAGTGGGGAGAGACCCCGTGCGCCTTCATAGAACTCAAGCCGGGGGCACAGGTTACTGCGCAGGAAATTGTCGACTTTTGTAAGAAGTACCTTGCAGGGTTTAAAGTGCCAAGAGGGGTTCACTTTGGAGAACTGCCGAAGACCTCGACCGGCAAAATTCAAAAATTCGAGCTGCGTCACCAGGTAGGGTCGGTAGCGGCAATCGATGTCTAACAAAAGAATCAGGAGATGACTATGAATGCACCGCTAGAGAGTCCAGCCGCCAATCTGTCGGCTCAAGAACCGGTTGATCCGCCGCTGGTACTTCGGTCTATGGTTCGACCGGGGCTGGTTCGTCTCACCCTGAACCGGCCGGCATCCTTCAATGCCTTGAGCGAGGCCATGCTTACGGCGCTGCAGGGCCAGTTCGATCAGATCGCCAACGACCGATCGGTTCGGGTGGTTATTCTGGCTGCAGCGGGCAGAGCCTTTTGTGCCGGGCATGACCTTAAGGAAATGCGTTCACAGCCCTCAGAAGACTATTACAAAAAGCTCTTTGGCCAGTGTGCCGACCTCATGCTCTCCTTGCAAAGGCTTCCTCAGCCGGTCATCGCTGAGGTACAGGGAATTGCCACCGCTGCAGGCTGTCAACTGGTTTCGATGTGCGACCTTGCCGTAGCCGCAGACCATGCAAAGTTTGCTGTCTCGGGCGTGAACCTGGGTCTCTTCTGCTCTACTCCGGGTGTTGGCCTTTCGCGCAATCTCTTGCGAAAGCAGGCCATGGAAATGCTGCTCACCGGGGACTTCATCTCGGCGACAGAAGCCCTTGCCCGAGGCTTGATTAATCGCGTTGCGCCTGCCGCCGATTTGGCTTCTGTTACCGAGGCACTGGCTGCCAAGATTTTGTCAAAGCCGGAGGCCGCAATCCGACTCGGAAAGCAGCTCTTTTACGGACAGATCGAGGCTGGTATCGAAGATGCCTATCGCAGGGCGGGCCAGACCATGGCCTGCAATATGATGGATGCCGAGGCCTTGGAGGGTGTTTTGGCATTTATCGAGAAGCGTGATCCCCAGTGGACGACCGCCCATAAACAAGAGAGAGCCGAATGAAAGTCTTGGTAACCGTAAAGCGGGTAGTCGACTACAACGTGAAGGTCCGGGTGAAGCCCGATGGCTCCGATGTCGACATCGCAAATGTCAAGATGAGCATGAACCCTTTCGACGAGATTGCGGTGGAAGAAGCCATACGCCTGAAAGAGAAGGGGGTTGCAACCGACATTGTCGTAGTCACCTGTGGCACAGCCGCATGCCAAGACGTTCTGCGCACCGCATTTGCCATGGGCGCTGACCGCGGCATTCTGGTCGAGTCTGCCGAAGCGCTGCAGCCTCTGGCGGTTGCCAAGGTGCTAAAGGCTGTGTTTGATAGAGAGCAGCCGCAGCTGGTTATTATGGGTAAGCAGGCCATCGATGATGACAGCAATCAGACCGGCCAGATGTTTGCCGCCTTGGCGGGTCTGCCCCAGGCCACGTTTGCCTCCAAGCTCGATATCAACGGTAGCAGTGCCCAGGTTACCCGCGAAGTCGATGGTGGCCTTCAGACCATTGCTGTGAAGCTCCCTGCGGTGGTTACTACCGATCTGCGCCTGAATGAGCCTCGGTATGTCACGCTGCCCAACATCATGAAGGCAAAGAAAAAAGAGATCGAGACGATTCCCGTCTCCAGCCTCGGGCTTAACCTGGCTCCCCGGCTCAAGCTGGTCAAAGTATCCGACCCTCCCGGCCGATCGGCAGGCGTGAAGGTCGACTCTGTCGAAGTGTTGATCGACAAGCTCAAGAATGAAGCGAAGGTGATCTAGATGCAGATACTTGTTATTGCGGAACACGACAATAAGGCACTAAACCCTGCAACCCGAACCGCCGTGGCTGCGGGCCGAGAGATCAGCGCAGCGTGCGGGGGCGGTGATCTGCAGGTAATTGTTGCGGGTGCCGACTGCCTGGCCGTGGCTCAGGCTGCCGCAGGGCTTGAGGGTGTGTCGGGGGTCACCCACCTCGATGGCCCCGCACTTGCCCAGGGCCTTGCCGAAGACCTGGTCGATGCGCTGCTTGCCCAGGTGCGGGCCAGAGATGTTCGGGCAGTGGTTTTTCCTGCCACCACCAACGGCAAAAACTGGGCGCCCCGATTGGCCGCTTTGCTCGATGTTGCGGCGATCTCCGATGTCATTCGGGTGGTCGATGCCAAGACCTTTGAGCGGCCTATCTACGCGGGAAATGTCATTGCTACGGTGGAATCGTCCGATCCAATACTGGTAATCACGGCCCGCACAACGGCCTTTACTCCAGTGGCAGACAGCGGAACTTCGGTATCAATCAGTACCGAATCGGCAGTAGCCCCAACCGGCCGCGCTGATTTTGTCGGCCAGGCGCTCTCGAAGTCTGACCGCCCCGAACTGGCCTCTGCCAAGGTGGTGGTCTCTGGGGGTAGGGCCCTCGGATCAGCGGAAAAATATCGCGAGTTGCTGGAGCCGCTGGCCGATCGCCTCGGTGCCGCTTTGGGGGCATCGCGCGCGGCCGTCGATGCAGGCTATGCGCCGAACGACTTTCAGGTGGGCCAAACCGGTAAGGTGGTGGCTCCGCAGTTATATATTGCCATCGGCATGTCCGGTGCCATTCAACATCTCGCGGGAATGAAGGACTCCAAGGTCATTGTGGCAATCAACAAGGACCCCGATGCGCCCATTTTTCAGGTGGCCGACTATGGCCTGGTGGCAGACCTCTTTGAGGCGGTTCCTGCCCTGACAGCAAAACTCTAGCCAGAAGGTAAATAACAAGGAGCGCTCTATGCCAGTCGAATATCGTGCCCCCACGCGGGATATGCAGTTTGTTATTGAGGAACTCGCTCCCTTTCAGCGGGTTGCTCAGCTGCCCGGGTGTGAGGAGTTCTCCGCGGATCTCGTTCAGGCGGTTCTGGAGGAATCTGGCAAATTCGCCCAGGGGGTCTTGTCACCGATGAACTGGCCAAGCGACCGTCAGGGCGCCCGTCTTTTGGAAGGCAATCGGGTGCAGACCTCGCCCGGTTATAGCGACGCCTACCTGCAGTTTGTGGAGGCAGGGTGGCATGGCCTCTCGGGTAGTACTTCCCATGGGGGGCAGGGCCTGCCAGAACTCTTGGCTACGGCGGTCAGCGAAATGTGGCAGTCGGCCTGCATGTCTTTTGCGCTGTGCCCCATGCTCACTGCTGGCGCCATTCATGCCATTGAGAGCCACGGTACCGAAGAACAGAAGCAGCGTTACCTTGAAAAAATGGTCTCGGGGCAGTGGAGCGGCACGATGAACCTGACCGAGCCGCAGGCGGGCTCCGACCTTGCGGCGGTAACCACCAAGGCGGTGCCGGTATCGGGGCCGAATGGTGATCACTTCCGGATTACTGGTACCAAGATTTACATCACTTATGGTGAGCACGACCTTACCGAGAACATCATTCACCTGGTCTTAGCAAGGCTTCCCGATGCACCAGCGGGGGTGAAGGGGATCTCGCTGTTCATTGTGCCGAAGTACCTGGTGCATGGCGATGGCTCTCTGGGCGATCGCAACGATGTGCGTTGTATTTCTCTAGAGCACAAGCTGGGCATTAATGGCAGCCCCACCTGTGTCATGAGCTATGGCGAAAAGGAGGGCGCGGTCGGCTATCTGGTGGGTGAGGCCAATCGCGGCTTAGAGTACATGTTTACCATGATGAACCATGCGCGACTCCAGGTGGGCGTGCAGGGTATTTCTATTTCCGACCGGGCCTACCAGCAGGCGCTCTGGTATGCCTACGATCGGGTGCAAGGGCGCGTGCATGGATTTGGCGATGAGGCTCGTCCAATAGCAGACCACCCCGATGTAAGACGTATGCTTGCAAGCATGAAGGCGCGGGTCGAGGCGATGCGCGCCCTCGGCTACGAGGCAGCTGCCTACCTCGACCTTGCAACCCGCACAGAAGACGCAGAGCACAAGGCCCTTGCCCAGGCGCGGGTGGACTTTCTGATTCCAATTGTCAAAGGTTGGTGCACCGAGCAATCGATTGAGATCTGCTCGCTTGGGGTTCAGGTTCATGGCGGTATGGGCTATGTGGAAGAAACCGGCGCGGCCCAGCATTTCCGTGATGCCCGTATCACCACTATTTACGAGGGCACTACGGCAATCCAGGCAAATGATTTTCTCGGCCGTAAGCTGCTCCGCGACAAAGGGGCAGAACTCACGCGCATTGCAAAGGAGATCACCCAGACCGCCCAGTTTCTGAGGGCGGCTGATCATCCGGGTTGCAAGCGGTTTGGCGCTATCCTAGAGCGGGCGGCCAGCGTCTGGGTGGAGGTGGCCCAGGCGGCCATGGCCTGTTATTCCCAGAGTGCCGCGGCGAGCTTCTTTGGCTCTGTGCCTTTGCTCATGCTCTCGGGTTATGTGCTGGGGGGCCAGATGATGGCACGTGCTGCGCTCATCGCCTTGCCAAAGCAGCACCAGGAACCTTTTTATGCCGAGAAACTTGCCTCTGCCTGCTTCTATGCAAGCCATGTGCTTGCTCCTTCCCTGGGGCTTGCCGATGCGGTGCATGCCTCCGCCACCGGACTGGATGAAGCGCAGAGATTCACCCAGGCTGCCTAGCGATGGTGAAGGGCTTGTTGCAGGGCCGGGTGATCCTCGTTACCGGCATCTCCAGCGGCCTGGGCGCACATTTTTGTTCGGTATTGCGGTCCGAAGGGGCGGTCGTGATTGGTCTTGCCCGCAGGCCACCCTCCGAGGGGCTGGACATCGACCTCGCGCTGCAGGCTGATGTCTCCGACGCCGGTTCGGTAAAGGCAGCATTCGATAGGGTAGAGGCGTTTCTGCAAGAAAGGCCTCTTTACGGACTTATTAACAATGCAGGCATTGCAGTAACGGCCCCCTTGCAGCAGACCCGGCCTGAAGATTTCAGTCGTGTGCTGGCCACCAATCTTGGCGGTGTCGCCTACATGACCCAGGCGGCAGCGCCTTTTTTAAAAAAGGCCGCGGGCGGCGTGATTGTGAATATTGCATCTGTGCTGGGTTTACGTCCGCTGCGCGATGTCTCGGTGTATTCCGCTACCAAGGCTGGCGTTATTCAGCTCACCCGGTCTGCCGCTATTGAGCTTGCGCGTGACCAGATACGGGTCAATGCCCTCGCACCTGGCTATGTTCGAACCGATATTAACGCAGAGGTGTTGGACGGTCCTGCGGGTGAGGCGCTGAAGAAAAAGACGCCCCTGCGACGGTTTGCGGCCCTCCGCGAACTCAATGCGCCGCTTTTGCTACTACTGGATCCCCGTAATAGCTACATGACAGGCGCTACGCTGGTGGTCGACGGCGGCATGAGTGCCGGCCTTTAGTCTCATGCTGGCGCTCTGAACAGAAAGGTAAGGCCATGGATTTTTCGATTTCGACCGAACTCGCGGCAGATATGGCCAGGGTCGATTCTTTCGTGAATGACCGGCTTATTCCTCTGGAGCAAGACCCCGCAAGTTTTGATGCCCACGAAAACATTCGCGAAGACCTGTTGCAAACGCTGCGACAAGAGGTGAAGGCCATGGGTCTTTTTTCCCCGCAGATGCCAAAGGATCGCGGCGGATTGGGTCTTACACCAGTGGGACAGGCACTGCTGTATGAGCGCATGAACCGGTCGCTTTTTGGGCCTGTCTGCTTTAACTGTGCCGCGCCCGATGACGGCAATATGACCGTGCTCTCCAAGGTGGCCACTGAGGCACAGAAGCAGCGATGGCTCGACCCGATTATTCGTGGTGATGTACGGTCATCGTTTGTGATGACCGAACCCCATCCAGGGGGAGGATCCGACCCGGGCATGATTCAGACGCGGGCGGAACGTAAATCTGATCGATGGGTGGTGCACGGCCGCAAGTGGTTTATCACCGGGGCTGAGGCCGCCAGCCACTACATTCTTATTGCCAAAACGGGCGAAGGCATGCGCGATGGCCTGACGGCCTTTGCCTTTCATCGCAGTGATCCCGGATGGCGGATTCTTCGGCGTATTCCCATCATGGGCCCGGAGGAGCACGGAGGCCATTGTGAGCTTGTCTTCGATGGGCTTGAGATCCCTGATGAAAACCGTCTCATGGCGGTTGGGCAGGGCCTGAAGCTAACTCAGATACGGCTGGGTCTGGCACGACTCACGCACTGCATGCGCTGGCTGGGCCTTGCCCAGCGTTGTATGGAGATTGCCTCTCAGTATGTCGCGACAAGAGAAGGCTTCGGGATCAAGCTTATCGACCGCGAAAGTGTGCAGATCCAGCTTGGACGCGTTGCCATGGCAATTGATACCGGTAGGCTACTGACCATGCGCGCTGCCTGGAGACTGGAGCAGGGCGGAAAGGCACGGCCAGATATCTCGATGGCCAAAATCGCGGTTGCCGACACCCTGCATCTGGCCGCTGATACCGCCATACAGCTCTGCGGTGCCCGAGGCTATAGCACCGATACCCCACTGGAGTGGATCTATCGATATGCGCGACAGGCCCGCCTGGTAGATGGCGCTACCGAGGTGCACCAGATGGTAATCAGTCAGGCCTATCGCAGACACGGGCAGTCGTTTTTTGTCTGGGGCCCTGGGCATGACTGACCTCACCCCAGGGCTGGAACCCTGGGTTGTCGCAGCAGTCGAGCAGGCAGTCAGGCGGCAGCCCGAACTCGCAGGGGCAAGACTCACGGCCGCGCAGCGACTGTCGGGGGGCGCGATTAACCAGAATTTTCTCGTTACCTTGGTCTCGGAGACGGCAGGCCCGTTTCGGTGGGTGATGCGGCGCAGTCAGTCGCAGGCGATTCCCGGATCCCACGATCGTTCTGCGGAATTCGACATCATTCGCTATGCCCATGCACTGGGTGTAAAGGTGCCTGCGCCAGTTGCGGTGGTGGCGCGGGAAGGCCAGATGGCAAGTTTTTTTGGGTATGTACCGGGTGATGCAGACGCCCGCCGGCTGGTCTCCTTTCTAGGCGAAAGGCAGTCTACCCAGGCAACGACCAGAGACTTTTCGCAGACTGGTATTCGGCCGTCACAGGTTGTGGCACTGACCGAGTCACTGGGTGAGCAACTGGGCCGCCTGCACAGGGGGCAAATTAATGCAGGGCATTCACCTGCAGACCTAATTTCGGTTCTGGGGCCCATGCCCCAAGACAGCATTCAAGCCAGTCTGTCAACCGTAGAGAGAGCTTTTGCGCGTTTGTCACGGCCCGCCCAATACCTTCGCTTTGCAGTCCAAGCCATTCTCAATGATCGCCCAGCGCGGGTGGCGCAGCGGCGTCCTGGCCTATGCCATAACGATTTTCGGCTCGGCAACCTGATGATCCTACTGCCGCAAAACCGGGGACAGACCCCGGTTTTGGAGTCTGCCGCTGATTTTGGTCTTTCGGCGGTACTCGACTGGGAGTTCGCCGACTGGGGGGACCCCATGGCGGATATCGGCTGGCTGACTGCCCCGTGCTGGCGGTTTGGTGGTGCAATGCCAGTGGCAGGGTTTGGAGCACTCGAGGACCTCTTGCGGGGGTATTACCGGGAAAATCCAGAACCCCTTCCGTTAGACGAACTCCCTTTCTGGCAGCGCCTTGCCCACGTGCGCTGGGGGATTATCGCCGCCCAGCAGGCAGAGCGGGTTGTCTTTGGAGATCCGGAGTCTGTTGAGCTCTTGATCACCGGAGCGATGACTGCGAGCATTGTGAAACCGGTCGTGGAGCACTATCTAGGAGAAACAGTGCCACCGTGTCTTATGCCCGAGGTTTCCGCAGAACTGCAAGGGGTTGATCAGTGGCTTGCCGAGACCAGCCTGCTCTTGAAAAAACAGCTTGCACCAGGCCTGTCATCGTCTGCGAAGTATCAGGCGTTGATGGCAGCCAATGCGCTGAGGCTCGCCCGTGCCCGGCTGCGGTCTGAGTCTTCAGGCATGCCCCCATCCGAAAACCTCAGACAAGAGCTTGCCCGAGACCTGGCCGTCTGGTCGTTTAAAGACTAAACGTGACCCCTTGTGCCAGTGGAAGGTCTCTTCCATAGTTAATGGTGTTGGTCGCCCGGCGCATGTAGTTTTTCCATGCATCAGACCCCGACTCTCTTCCGCCACCGGTTTGTTTTTCTCCTCCAAATGCCCCTCCGATTTCCGCACCGGAGGTTCCCAGGTTGACATTGGCGATTCCGCAGTCGGATCCAGACGCCGATACAAATCGTTCGGCCTCTTGCAGGTCTCGGGTAAAGAGCGCCGAGGAAAGCCCCTGGGCGACCGCATTGTTCATGGCAATTGCCGACTCGAAGTCGTCGTAGACCATGACATAAAGAATAGGCGCGAAGGTTTCCTCAAAGACAACCGGAGTCTGGCTGGGCATTACCACCAGCGCAGGCTCGGCATACCAGGCCTCTGGAAACTGGTCGGCCAAGGCGCGTTTGCCTCCATGCACTCGGCCGCCTTCTGAAACGGCCCGCAACAGACTTGTCTGCATGGCCTCAAAGGCGTTTTGATCAATCAGGGGGCCTATGAGCGTTCCCGCTTCAAGCGGGCTACCAATCTTCAGGCTGACACGGGCGCGTTCGATGGACTGCACCAGTGCCTCCTGGACAGACCGATGCACGATGAGTCTTCGCGTCGTTGTGCAGCGCTGCCCCGCTGTACCCCAGGCGCCAAAAACGATACCGCGCAGCGCAAGGCCGAGGTCTGCCGAGGGTGCCACGATCACCGCGTTGTTGCCCCCGAGTTCGAGCAGGCTTCTGCCAAACCGGGCTGCGACCCTTGGTGCAAGGTCCTGGCCCATGCGGCAACTGCCCGTAGCTGAGACAAGCGCTACCCGGGTGTCTTCCGCCAGGCAACGACCGATATCTGCCCGCCCGAGTGCCACAGAAAGTAGTCCTGAGGACAGGGCCGCAGCCTGCGGGTGCTTGGCGCAGGCCTTGATAAATAGCGCCTGTGTCGCAAGGGCCGTGAGCGGTGTCTTTTCAGAGGGCTTCCAGACCAGGGTATTGCCACAGACCAATGCCAGTGCTGCATTCCAGGCCCAGACGGCCACGGGAAAGTTAAAGGCGGTGATCACCCCAACGACACCCAGTGGAAGCCATTGTTCCATCATGCGGTGCTCGGGACGCTCCGAGGCAATGGTGAGGCCATAGAGCTGCCGAGAAAGGCCCACGGCGAAGTCGCAGATATCGATCATTTCCTGCACTTCCCCTCGAGCCTCACTCGGGATCTTTCCTGCCTCAAGGCTGATCAGCATCGCGAGATCTTCTTTGTGTGCCCGCAGCGTCTCACCAAGCAGTCGCACGAGTTCGCCTCGCTGCGGAGCGGGCACGAGAGACCATGTCTTGAAGGTCTCCGCGGCCTGCGCGAGCTGCTGGCTTAGCGCTTCTTGGCTAGTAAATGGAAGCGTTGCGAGTACTGACCCATCTATAGGGCTTCGGACGGCAAAGACATCCGATTCCGGTTTCTGGTGAGAAGGGAAAGAAAGAGAAAGGCCAAGGCGGGCAAAAAGCGGTGAGTGTTCTGACATAGCAGTACGCGGTCCGTAAGATTGTTGGTTAGTATCGTAACAGTCGCAGTCACGCTACTTTTTTGGGAGAGAGAATATGAACCAGGCAGCAACGCCCCACGAGCAGTTCAAGCTCACCTATTCCACGATGTTCGATCCGCCGGCGGCATTGCATGCCCAGTTCGAGCAGGCGCTGCAGGACTGCAAGGCGCAACGTCTCGGTCGTGACTATGGACTGTGGATCAATGGCCAGTCGATTCGTACCGATGCCTCTTTTGCCGTGTCTTCTCCCATTAACCGTGACTGGTTGATCGGTCGATTTGCAGTGGCCTCAGCCGAAGATGTGCATCGCGCTGTCACGGCTGCTTCGGCCGCCCAGGTGCATTGGCGGTCGCTTGCCTGGCAGGACCGGGCTTCTCTGTTGCGCAAGGCCGCGGCGATCATTGAGCAGCGGGTCTATGCCATTAGCGCCGCGGTAGCCTTGGAGGTGGGAAAGAATCGCATGGAGGCCCTCGGGGAGGTACAAGAAACCGCCGATCTCATCTATTGGTATTGCAATCAAATGGAGGAGCATCAAGGCTTTGACCGACAGCTGCCAAATGATCCTCTGGCGGGTTTTACCAGCACCAACCGCACGGTACTGCGCCCTTATGGCGTGTGGGCTGTCGTAGCGCCTTTTAACTTTCCTTTCGCCCTCGCGGGTGGGCCGATTGGGGCAGCCTTAGTTGCAGGCAATACGGTGGTTTTTAAGGTTGCCAGTGACACGGCGCTATCGGGTCAATTGCTTCTAGAGGCGTTTCAGGATGCGGGCCTGCCCGACGGGGTGATTAACATGCTAACTGGGCCCGGGGGCACCACTGGTCAGGCACTGGTAGAGCACCCTCAGGTTGCAGGCGTTACGTTCACCGGATCCTACGAGGTCGGTATGCGCCTTTACCGGCAGTTTTCTTCCGGCGCCTATCCCCGGCCCTGTATCGCTGAGATGGGTGGTAAAAACGCTGTTCTGGTGACCGCCTCTGCTGATCTCGACCGGGCAGCCCTGGGCATCTCACGCTCTGCCTTTGGCCTGCAAGGACAGAAGTGCTCTGCCACCTCTCGCGTCTATGTGGAGCGCTCTGTGGCCGCCGCGCTTCGGGACTGCTTGGTTGCGGCCACGGAGAAGATCAGCGTTGGTGACCCCACCGCACGGGAGAACTGGATGGGACCTGTGATTAACCAGGATGCTTATGAACGGTTTCAGGCCTGCGCCCGTAACCTGCGTGCCCATGGCAAGGTCTTCACCGGCGCATCTGTGCTTACTGATGCCGGCCGAGACCGGGGTTTTTTTGTTGCGCCCACGGTGGGGAGCGCTGACTTTGGTTACCGCCTCTGGCAGGAGGAGAAGTTCATTCCAATGGTTTTGGTGGGTGAAGTGGAGAGTCTGCAGGAGGCCATTGAAAGAGCGAATGCTACGGAATATGGACTCACGGCCGGTTTCTATGGAAATCAAGACGAGCTGCTGGTCTTTCATGACCAGATTGAGGCAGGCACCACCTATGCAAACCGTCCCCAAGGCGCTACCACGGGAGCCTGGCCCGGCTACCAGCCTTTTGGCGGCTGGAAGGGCAGTGGCACAACGGGCAAGGCCATTGGATCTTTCTATTACCTTACCCAGTACATGCGGGAGCAGTCTCGAACGGTAGTGCTCTAGCCCCGTTCCGCTTTGCCGGCGCGAAAGACCAGTTCTGCAGCAACCGCATCTTCAATGGCAAGCCCAAGCGACTTGAAGATAACTGTAGTGCCTTCGGCCGGTCGGGCCCGCTTGCCGGCGAGTATCTCGCCGATTTCCGCGTAAATAGCTGCGCCCGAGAGAATCACATCTCCCGATTCTTTCTCGGCAGCCTCGCGCTGGTCGGCAACAACCAGGTTACCCATGGCCTCGTCGTCGAGCTCTCTCCAGGTGGGGCGAGGCGCTCCCACCGCAGCGACAAAGGCCCCCGGCTTGAGCCACCGGCCCAGCAAGACGGGCGCCTGGGCATTGGTTACGGTGCAGACAATGTCAGAGCCACTAACGGCTTCTTCTGCGCTATCGCAGGCCTGGCCGCCAATGTCGCTGGCACAGGCCTGGGCATGCACTCGGGTGGGGCTCCAGACCTTGATCGTTTCAATGGGCCGTACCAGCCGAATCATCTGCGCGTGACTTCTTGCCAAAACCCCACTTCCCAGGATCCCCAGGGTGCGCGACCCCGGGGCGGCAAGGGACTTTGCAGCGACTGCAGAGGCGGCTGCGGTTCGAAGCGCAGTCAGACGTGCCCCCTCCATGACAGCAAGGGGCCTGCCTGAGGCTGGGTCCATAAGCACGATGGTCGCCAGTAGGCTGGGGATACCGCGCGCGGCATTCGCGGGCACCAGCGTAATCAGTTTGGTTACCAGGGCATTGCCCACCTGGGCGGGTTTGATAAATAGCAGCCCGTGGTCTGCCCCTGGCGCAGTGCCGGCTCCGATATCGGAAAAGCCCATGACAGAACGCAGTGGCTGAGTAACCCTGCCTTCAGACAAGTCGATAAATGCCTGCTCTAAGGCAGCAAGAAGAGAAGTCGGATCAAGGAGCGCATCGACGTCTGCTTCGGAAAAAAAACGCATAGAAAAGGACTCCAGAGGACCGCAGTCGCCGGTTATGCCGGAAAGGCCATTCCGAAACAAACTCGCCTGATCGGCCTAGCGTTAACCCGTAAGCGCGGTTGACTTTTTAGACCGTACACTCTTGGCATTATGCCCGGATCAAACAGCCCCAAAGACACCATTCTAGAGACCCAAGGCCTCGTCAAAGAATTTAAGGGCTTTGTCGCGGTCTCTGACGTAAATCTCAAGGTAGAACGCGGCCATATTCATGCCCTCATCGGTCCGAACGGCGCGGGTAAGACAACTTTTTTTAATCTACTTACGAAGTTTTTGATTCCTACCCGCGGCCGCATTGTCTTCAATGGCATTGATATCACTTATGAGAAACCCGCCCAGATTGCCCGGCGCGGTGTTATTCGTTCTTTTCAGATCTCCGCCACCTTTCCGCATCTCACGGTTCTTGAGAATGTACGTGTGGGCTTACAGCAGCGCACTGGAAATTCCTTTCATTTCTGGAAGTCAGAGCGTGTGCTCGATGCACTAAACGACCGCGCTATGCAGCTTCTTGAGACAGTGGGGCTTACTGAGTTTGCTGATTACGTCACTGTAGAGCTGCCCTATGGCCGGAAGCGTGCCCTGGAGATTGCCACCACCCTAGCCATGGAGCCCGAGCTCATGCTGCTTGATGAGCCCACCCAGGGTATGGGCCATGAAGATGTCCACCGCGTTACCCAGCTCATTAAAAAGGTGTCCGTGAATCGAACGATCCTCATGGTGGAGCACAACATGAATGTGGTCGCGCAGATTGCCGATACGATCTCGGTGCTGCAGCGTGGTCAGGTGATTGCCGAAGGCCCGTACGAGACTGTCTCCAAAGATCCGCAGGTTCTCGAAGCCTACATGGGCAGCACCGACACCGAGCTCGAGGGCGCCCATGGCTGAGCGCGAGGAGTTTCTTCGGCTTTCTGACGTCCATGCCTACTACGGCGAGTCGCATATTCTGCATGGGGTTAACCTCCATGTGAACAAGGGTGAAGTCATCACCCTTTTGGGTCGAAACGGCGCGGGACGAACAACCACCTTGAAGTCGATTCTTGGCCTAGTTGGACGGCGTACCGGATCGATTGTGGTGAAAGGCCAGGAATCTGTCCTGCTGCCTCCCCACAAGATTGCCCAGATGGGTCTGGGCTATTGCCCAGAAGAGCGGGGAATTTTTGCCAGTCTCAGTTGTGAGGAAAACCTTTTGTTGCCTCCTCAGGTGGGGCCTGGTGGAATGTCGGTTGAGGAGATTTATTCTCTTTTTCCGAACCTTAAAGAACGCAGGTCCAGCCCTGGTACGCGATTGTCGGGTGGTGAGCAGCAGATGCTTGCGGTGGCGCGGGTACTGAGAACCGGAGCTAACCTTTTGCTCCTTGATGAGATATCCGAAGGGCTGGCCCCGGTGATTGTGCAGGCCTTGGGCAAGGCCATTCGCACCCTGCGTGAGCGAGGCTACACCACGGTAATGGTGGAGCAGAATTTTCGCTTCGCCGCGCCACTGGCAGACCGTTTTTATGTCATGGAGCACGGTCAGATCGTTGAGGAATTTACCGCCGCAGAGCTTCAGGCAAAGATGGGCATGCTCAAGGAGTATCTGGGTGTCTGATGTTAGTGATGGTCGTGGAGGAGGAGAGCAGCACAACCGGTCTCGGATGGCTGCATTACAGGTAAATTAAAGGAGAACCCTTGTATGAAACTGAAGAAGAAGCTTTTATCTAGCTTGGTAGCGGCAGGCCTCGCGTTCGGCGCAAGTGCCCAGGCGCAGGTCTCGGATGGTGTCATCAAAATTGGCGTTCTGACCGACATGTCTAGCCTTTATACAGATCTGTCGGGAAGCGGCTCCCTGTTGGCCGCGCGTCAGGCCGTGGAAGATTTCGGCGCAGCGCGCAAGGGGCTCAAGGTTGAGATCGTCTCGGCCGATCACCAGAATAAGCCCGATGTGGGTTCCAGCATCGCGCGTCAGTGGTACGACGTCGATAAGGTAGATGTCATTGTCGACGTTCCCAACTCTGGTGTTGCCTTAGCGATCAACCAACTCACCCGGGAGAAAGGAAAGGCCTTCCTGGTGTCTGGCGCGGCCTCTGCTGATCTAACTGGTAAGGCCTGCTCCCCAAACACCATTCACTGGGCCTATGACACCTGGATGCTTGCCAATGGCACGGGCAATGCCATTGTGAAGACCGGTGGTGATTCTTGGTTCTTTTTAACGGCCGACTATGCCTTTGGTCATGCCCTGGAGCGTGACACTGAGGCGGTGGTTTTGAAAAACGGAGGCAAGGTTCTCGGTAAGGTTCGCCATCCCCTAAATAATCAGGATTTTTCTTCTTTTCTGCTTCAGGCCCAGGCATCAAAGGCCAAGATTGTTGGCCTGGCAAATGCGGGTGGGGACACTACCAACTCTATTAAGCAGGCTGCGGAGTTCGGCATTGTACGTGGTGGACAAAACATTGCTGGACTTTTGGTTTTCCTGACCGATGTGCATTCGCTGGGCCTGCAGACTGCCCAGGGCCTGATCTTCACAGAGACTTTTTACTGGGATATGAACGATCAGACCCGGGCTTTTGCTAAGCGCTTTGCGGCAGCCAATCGTGGCATTCATCCCACCATGGTCCATGCTGGGGTCTATTCCTCAGTGTTGCATTATCTGAAGGCGGTAGAGGCTCTGAAGTCAGACGATGGCACGAAGGTGATTGCGCAGATGAAGAAAATGCCCACCGATGACCAGCTTTTTGGCAAGGGAAGCGTCCGTCAGGATGGCCGAAAACTTCACCCAGCTTATCTGGTGGAAGTAAAGTCACCCGCCGAGTCGAAGGGTCCATGGGATTACCACAAGATCCGGGCTACGATCCCCGCTGATCAGGCTTTTCGTCCTATGAGCGAGGGTGGATGCCCTCTGGTGAAGTAAGGTAACAGGAGCCCGCAAGGCGATGGAAATTTTCGGCATCCCTTCCCAGGCACTTTTTGGCCAGTTGCTGATCGGGCTGATTAATGGCTCGTTTTATGCGCTGTTATCGCTGGGTCTTGCCGTCATCTTCGGGCTCCTCAACATCATTAACTTTACCCATGGCGCCCAGTACATGCTGGGCGCCTTTTGCGCCTATCTTTTGCTGGAGTGGCTTGGAATCGGTTACTGGTGGTCTTTGATCATCGCCCCGATTATCGTGGGCATCACGGGCGTTGTGATCGAGCGAACCATGCTGGCGAAGCTCTACAAACTCGACCACCTTTATGGTCTTTTACTAACGTTCGGTCTTGCCCTGATCATTCAAGGCCTTTTTCGAAATGAGTTTGGCTCTTCGGGTCTGCCCTATCGTATTCCCGAAAGTCTTCAGGGTGGAACGAACCTGGGTTTTATGTTCCTCCCGAACTATCGGGGCTGGGTGATTGTGGCCTCATTGGTCGTCTGCCTATCCACCTGGTATGTCATTGAGCGCACGAAGCTGGGTTCTTACCTGCGCGCGGCTACCGAGAATCCTCAGCTGGTGCAGTCTTTTGGCATTAATGTGCCGCGAATGATTACCCTTACCTACGGGTTTGGGGTGGCTCTGGCCGCGTTTGCGGGGGTAATGGCAGCGCCGATTTACCAGGTGAATCCGCTCATGGGGGCGGATCTTATTATCGTGGTCTTTGCCGTGGTCGTGATTGGCGGCATGGGTTCCATCATGGGAGCAATCCTTACCGGATTTGGTCTCGGCATCATCGAGGGTCTCACCAAGGTCTTCTACCCAGAGGCCTCTAACACCGTCATATTCGTCATCATGATTATCGTGTTGCTTATCAAGCCCGCAGGCCTTTTTGGAACGCAGAAATGACTGGTCCACAAATCGAAACCAAGCCGCATGCGCCAAAAGTCGTTGAGTCGTCTCGGGCACAGCAGGTCGCTTTTTTGATTATGGTGGCAGTTCTATTGATTGCGCCCATTTGGGTCTATCCCGTATTTATGATGAAGGTGATGTGCTTTGCACTGTTCGCCTGTGCTTTTAACCTTCTTATTGGCTTTGGGGGCCTGCTTTCCTTTGGCCATGCCATGTTTCTCGGGTCTGCGGGCTATGTCTCTGCCCATGCTGCAAAAGTCTGGGGGTTTAACCCTGAGTTTGCCATTCTGGCTGGTACCGGTGCCGCCTTTTTGGTGGCCGTTGTTTCTGGGCTCTTGGCCATCCGGCGGCTTGGGATCTACTTTGCGATGATCACCCTGGCACTGGCCCAAATGATTTTCTTCATTGCCTTACAGGCGCCTTTTACGGGTGGTGAGGATGGTATCCAAGCGGTTCCCCGTGGGCATCTGTTTGGGTTCATCGACCTGGCAGATAACTTCAACATGTACCTGGTGGTCTTCTTCATTTTCATCGGTGGATTTCTGCTCATTTACCGGGTTGTGCATTCCCCGTTCGGGCAGGTGTTAAAGGCAATTCGCGAGAACGAGAGCCGTGCAACGTCTTTGGGATTCGACACCGACCGGTATAAGCTGGCGGCCTTTATTCTGTCGGGAACCATTGCCGGCGTGGCCGGCGCAACCAAGGCGATTGTTTTTCAGCTTGCATCCCTTACCGATGTGCACTGGACAATGTCGGGAGAGGTTGTCTTGATGACCCTTCTGGGTGGTCTTGGAACCATTTTTGGGCCCGTCGTGGGAGCAGCGGTAATTATTACCATGCAGAATTATCTGGCGCAGCTGGGTGCCTGGGTGACCATTATTCAGGGGGTCATCTTTGTCATCTGCGTGCTTGCGTTTCGTCGTGGCATCGTCGGCGAAATTGCGCACTTCCTCAAGAAGCCTTTGTAGCCCTCCACAAGTAGGCCGTCAGCGTGTCTGGGTCACCTCGGGCCTGTGATGTCGCCATTCTGGGCGCTGGTGTCATGGGGTCATCGCTGGCCTACTGGCTGACGCGACTACAGCCCGGTCTTTCGGTTCTGCTTGTAGACCAAGACTTTGCTTTTCAGAGGGCATCTTCCTCACTTTCGGCCAGTTCGATTCGGCAGCAGTTTAGCTGTCCCGTCAATGTTCAGCTGTCTTCGTTTGGAATTTCGTTCCTCCGTCAGGCGGGAGAGTTGCTTGCCACCAACGGGCAGATACCTGACTTTGGTCTGCACGAGGGCGGCTACCTGTATCTGGCGCAAGGGCATCAGGAAGATGCCTTACGTCGCCTCTACGAGATACAGCGAGCCCAGGGAGCGGATCTGGCCTTGTTGGATAAGGCCGCTTTGCATGCTCGTTTTCCGTGGCTCTTTAGTGAAGACCTTGCGGTTGGCTGCCTAGGCTTGTCAGGTGAAGGCTGGTTTGATGGCCCTGCCCTGCATCAGGCGTTTCTGGCCAAGGCTATTTCTCAGGGGGTACAGCGGCTGCAGGCCAAAGTGGTTGGGCTTTCAGGGCCGCGAGCGCCCAGCGGCGATCTCTTGCGATGTGACACGGTCATTGTGGATGGGCCATCGAGTGAATCGGTTACGGCAGGCGTGGTCGTCAATGCGGCAGGGCCATGGTCTGCTGCCCTCGCGCGTCTGGCTGGTCTGTCGATTCCGATTGCGGCAAGACGCCGAACGGTATTTGTTGTCTCAACGCCTCATCTGTTCAGTAACTGTCCGTTGGTAATCGATCCGTCCGGATTCTGGATTCGCCCCGAGGGGAGTTTCTTTCTAACGGGAACCACACCGGCCGAGGACAAGGACGACCTGCCGCTTGTGCCCGCTTTTGAAGAGCTCGATGAGAATCAGTGGGCGCGGCTAGCCCATCGTATTCCTGCGCTTGAGGCGATGCGTATTGAGCGCGCCTGGGCGGGCTACTACGAGATGAACCTTTTTGACCATAACGCTCTACTCGGTCCACACCCCCAACTTCCGGGCTTCTATTGCATAACCGGATTCTCGGGGCATGGGATGCAGCATGCAGCGGGCGCAGGGCTGGGTCTTGCCGAATGGATTCTCTATGGGGAACCAAGGTCACTAGATCTGCAGCCTTTATCTGTCGACCGTTGGGTACAAGGCGTTCCTCTGAATGAGGCGAATGTTATTGGTTAGTGCGGCTGATGCTGGCTGAATGACTCTCTCATGCGATTCGACGTTCGCAGGCCAAGGTAAGGCTAGCCAACGAGCATCTTGACTGCAAACCCCATAAAGCAGACGCTTACGATCACTATTCCAGCGGAAGACCATCTGGGGTGGGTTTCAAATGCGGTCTGCAGGCGCAGCCCTGCAAAGATCAGCAGTGCAAGATAAGCGAGGCTGACGACTTGCACCACCACACCCAAGGTGAGATAGGCAAGCGCGGGCGAGGCCGCGTCGGCCCGCACAAACTGGGTGAAAAACGCCAAAAAAAACAGGATTGCCTTGGGGTTGGTAAGCGACAGCCCCAGTGCCTTTAAGTAGGGAAGGCGAAGCTGCGTCCCCACCCGGGCTGGCAGAACTGGTTGGGGGCTGGGCTCCTCGCCAACGGTGTTCTCTTTTGCTACTGCCACAGAGGCATACTCGAATGCCTGACGTGCATTGGGCGTCTTGGGCCATCGCCGCAGTCCTTCCCTAAAGAGCTGGTAGCCAATCCATCCCAGATAGGCTGCCCCAAGGGCTTTAAAGGTTGCGAAGGCAGTTGGAAAGAGCACCATGAGCGATGCAGCACCGGAGGCGGTTGCAACCATGAGCAGGGTGTCACCAGAGAAGATGCCAAAGGCTGCTGCCCAGCCGCTGCGGGGCCCGAGTTGCGCCGATGCGGTAAGCACATAAAGAGAATTTGGCCCCGGAAGCAGAACGATAAAGATCGTACCCAGAAGGAACTCTACAAAACTATGGATGCCAAGGTCGTACATGGGACGGCATGCTAGCCGATCTCACGGCCGAATGCGCAGCTAGGGTGGTAAGTGCTAATGCACCAGGGCTTCTAGGGTTACCAGCACAGCGCCTTCGGTGACGAGGTCGCCTTCTTTGCAGAGGATCTCAGCGATTGTTCCATCGCGGGGCGCAGCGACCAGGAACTCCATTTTCATGGCAGAAATCACCACCAGCGTATCGCCTTTTTTTACCGGACTGCCTGGCGGCAGAGCTATGCGGCTCACCTGTCCTGGCATAGGAGAGGCCAGTGAGCCATCGCGAGACGCCTCGTCTTCTTCGGCCGCGTAAGGGTCAACCCAGTCAAGCACTACGTCGTGATGGTCTGTTGAGATTCGCAGCCGGTGTGCTGCACCCGAGGGCCCTGTTGGCCCCGTTGGTCCCATTAGCCCCGCTGATGCCTGTAACCACGTGGCACGAGCACGAATAACACGCTGGTTCCACCGCACCGCAATCTGGTCAGGCTCGTCTTGGGAAAGCAGCGCAATCGGCAGAAGACTGCCCGAAACCGCAACCGCCAAGGGGGAGAACTGCACTGGTACAGACCAGCGGTTATCTTGGGCCTGGAAGACGGCGGTGCGCTGGGCGGGTGCGACCTGGCGCCATCCATTGCCCAGAGCCCACGGATCGGCAGAGGCCTCGGGCGAGGCAGGCTGTGCAGCGTTTGCCCAGGGGCCAGATCTAAGACAGGCAGCCACTGCGAGAACCAAGACCTCGTCTGTGACTTCGGAAAATCCCGTTAGCGCGGTCTTCTCGGCTTCGATCAGACCTGTAAACAGACGCGCATCGGCGAAGGCCGAAAGACCGAGCAGGCGGGATAGAAATCGTAGATTGGTGCTCGGCCCTCGAAGCCGTGTGCCAGCCAGAGCGCTTCGGGTCTGCGCAATTGCCGTCGCACGGTCTTCTCCCCAACAGATGAGCTTTGCCACCATAGAGTCGTAGTAGGCCGAGACCTCGTCGCCTTGCTGCAGACCACTGTCGCAACGCACTCTTTCGGGCTGATGCGCCGCGACTGCGAACTCGGTGATCTTTCCCGTGGCAGGCATAAAATCCCGCTCGGGATCTTCGGCGCAGATACGTACTTCAATGGCATGCCCTCGCTGCGTTATCTGGCTTTGGGCCAGGGGCAGAGGCTCACCCCGTGCCACCCGTATCTGCCATTCAACCAGATCAAGGCCAGTAATCATTTCGGTGACCGGATGCTCTACCTGCAAACGGGTGTTCATCTCCATGAAATAGCAGTCTGTCACGCTACCGTCTGCCTGGGCATGGGCAATGAACTCTACGGTTCCGGCGCCGGTGTACCCGATGGCCTGGGCCGCACGAACGGCTGTCTGACCCAGAAACTGTCGTTGCTCTTCGGAAAGTAAGGGCGCAGGCGCTTCTTCGATGACCTTCTGGTGCCGGCGCTGCATGGAGCAGTCGCGCTCGAAAAGATGCACGGTATTGCCGTGGTGGTCCCCAAAGACCTGGACTTCGATATGCCGGGCCATGGGAAGATAGCGCTCGATCAGCACATGGTCGTTGCTAAAGCTTGCCAGCGACTCGCGTTTGCATGAGGCGAGTGCCTGAGAAAACTCGTTGGCCTCGCGGACGATACGGATGCCTCTGCCGCCACCGCCTGCAGAAGCCTTGATGAGCACCGGATAACCAATCGCCTCTACCTCCTTTCGCAGGGTGCCCTCGGACTGATCCTGGCCGTTATAGCCTGGTAACAGCGGTACTCCGGCTTTGCGCATGATCTCTTTGGCCGCTGATTTCGATCCCATAGACTCAATAGCCTTTGCGGACGGGCCGATAAATACGATCCCGGCAGATGCGCAGGCACTGGCAAATTCCGGGTTCTCCGAGAGAAACCCATACCCCGGGTGGATTGCCTGCGCCCCGCTCTTGACCGCCGCAGCGATGAGTGCCTCCTGGTTGAGGTAGCTTGCCTTGGGCTCTGGGGCTCCGATATCGAGTGCCTCGTCGGCGCGCAGCACATGCAGGGCATGGCGGTCCGCAGCGGAATAGACGGCGACCGTGCGGATGCCCATTTTGTGGCAGGTTCTGATGATTCGGCAGGCGATCTCTCCGCGATTGGCGATCAGTACCTTGTGGATAGGCTGCAGCGGTTTGCTGGTCATAGTGACGGCCTACATGCGGAATATGCCAAAACGCGTTTCGGGAATTGGCGCGTGCAGGCTCGCCGCAATACCCAGAGCAAGCACCTGCCGGGTATCTATCGGGTCGATTACGCCATCATCCCAGAGCCGCGCGGAGGCATAGTAGGGGTGTCCTTCGCGTTCATATTTTTCGCGAATGGGAGCCTTAAACGCCGACTCTTCGTCTTCAGACCATGAAAGCCCCTGGGCCTGAAGGTTATCGCGGCGGATGGTTGCCATGACGCTTGCCGCCTGCTCCCCACCCATGACTGAGATGCGTGCATTAGGCCACATCCAGAGAAACCGGGGGCTATAGGCTCGGCCACACATGCCGTAATTGCCGGCACCAAACGATCCGCCAATAATCACCGTGAACTTAGGCACGGCCGCCGTGGCAACAGCCGTAACGAGCTTGGCACCATGCCGGGCAATGCCCTCGTTCTCGTACTTTCGGCCCACCATGAACCCGGTGATGTTCTGTAAAAAGACCAGGGGAATTCTGCGCTGACAGCAGAGCTCTATGAAGTGCGCGCCCTTCTGGGCGCTCTCGGAAAAAAGAATGCCGTTGTTAGCAATAATGCCAACCGGCATGCCGTGGAGGTAGGAAAACCCCGTCACCAGCGTAGTGCCAAACCGTGACTTGAACTCCTCGAAATCTGAGTCATCGACAATGCGGGCAATGACCTCCCGGACATCGAAAGGCTTGCGGGCATCGGTGGGAATAATGCCGTACAGTTCGCGCGCATCGTAGCGCGGCGCCCGCGCCGGCCGGGTGCGAGAAAGCTCCGGCCCAGGTCGGTTGAACTTGGCAACAATATCGCGCGCGATCTTTAGGCTGTGGCCGTCGTTACTGGCAAGATGGTCTGCAACGCCCGAGAGACGTGTATGGACATCTGCCCCTCCAAGGTCTTCGGCGCTTACGACTTCGCCGGTGGCAGCCTTTACCAGGGGCGGACCGCCGAGAAAAATAGTGCCTTGTTCTTTCACAATGACCGACTCGTCGCTCATGGCCGGCACATAGGCTCCACCAGCTGTGCAGGAGCCCATGACTACCGCGATCTGAGGAATGCCCTGCGCTGACATGGTGGCCTGGTTGAAAAAGATGCGTCCAAAATGGTCGCGGTCTGGGAAGACTTCATCTTGATTGGGCAGGTTGGCCCCACCAGAATCTACCAAGTAGATACAGGGAAGCTGGTTTTGCTGCGCGATCTCTTGGGCCCGTAGATGTTTTTTTACGGTAAGGGGAAAGTAGGTGCCCCCCTTTACCGTTGCATCATTGCAGACAATAACGCAGAGCTGACCAGAGACACGACCCATGCCGGTGATTACCCCAGCGCTGGGGGCTGCATCAGTGCCGTCTTTTTCGAGATAGACCTTATGCGCCGCCAGAGGCGAGAACTCTAAAAAAGGGCTGCCGGGGTCTAACAGGAGTTCGATACGGTCTCTGGGAAGTAGCTTGCCCCGAGACAGGTGTTTGTCTCTGGGGCCAGCACCGCCCCCTTCCGCCACCGCAGCGAGTTTAGTTCTGAGGTCGTTTACCAGCCCCTGCATCTGCGTTGCGTTTTCAACAAACCCGGGCTCACGCGGGTTGATCTGGGTTGGCAGTGTGGGCATAGGACCGGCCTACTGGGTCTCTGCAAAGAGCTCGCGACCAATAAGCATGCGGCGAATCTCGCTGGTGCCGGCTCCGATCTCATAGAGCTTGGCGTCACGCCAGAGACGCCCGGTGGGATAGTCATTGACGTAGCCATTGCCGCCCAGTACTTGAATCGCCTCTCCGGCCATCCAGGTTGCCTTCTCGGCGCAGTAGAGGATAACCCCCGCGGCGTCTTTACGCACTGCACGGTGGTGGCCATGGGTGGCATCGAGCTGATCAAGCCGTCGACCCACGGCATAACAGTAGGCACGGCAGGCCGACAGCGTGGTGTACATGTCGGCAATCTTTCCTTGGATGAGTTGAAACTGACCAATAGGCTGCCCGAACTGTTTTCGGTCGTGAATATAGGGAACCACCACATCCATGCAGGCAGCCATGATTCCAAGGGGCCCCGCGGCGAGCACGGCCCTTTCATAGTCAAGGCCACTCATGAGCACCTTGACCCCGCCATTGAGCTCGCCCAGTATGTTTTCTTTGGGCACTTCGACATCCTGAAACACGAGCTCGCCCGTATGCGATCCACGCATGCCGAGCTTGTCGAGTTTCTGGGCAATCGAGAAACCTTTCATGCCTTTCTCAACCAGAAAGGCCGTAATTCCCATGGCATGCTTCTCGGGCTCGGTCTTGGCATAGACCACCAATACATCGGCATCCGGGCCGTTGGTGATCCACATTTTCGTGCCATTCAAACGGTAGTGGCTGCCGTGATCGGTGGCGCGCAGCGCCATGCTGACAACGTCTGAGCCGGCCTGCGTTTCGCTCATTGCAAGGGCACCAATAGCGTCACCAGAGATGAGGCCGGGAAGATACCGTGCGCGCTGGGCGGGGGAACCGTTGCGCATGATCTGATTAACACAGAGATTCGAATGCGCCCCATAAGACAGCCCCACAGAGGCTGAGGCACGTGAAATCTCTTCCATGACGATCATGTGGGCGAGGTAGCCCATTTCAGCACCGCCATAGTCTGCAGAGGCGGTCACGCCAAGCAGCCCGAGGGCACCCATTTTTTTCCAGAGGTCCATGGGAAACTGGTCGCTGCGATCGACGGCCTCGGCGCGGGGTGCGATTTCTTTTTGCGCGAATTCGGCAACAGCTTCGCGCAGCGCATTGATCTCGTCGGGAAGACCAAAATCAAAGTCTTGAAGCTGTGCCATATCAGAATCCTTTTTGTTGGTTTATGTCACGTTAACGTTAACGTTAACCTTGCAGATCGTCAAGCATTCGGGTCAGAATAGGGCGGTTTCAATCGTCTTGCATCGCAGCAATTTTGCTTGCTACACGTGTGTGTGTTGCTCGTGGTCACAGCTATCTGAAAGAGGTCATCATGCAGGAAGAACCGATTCACCATCCAGATGCCGAATTGGTTCTGCGGGTCGTTCCGATGCCTGCTGATGCCAATGCAAATGGCGATATCTTTGGCGGATGGGTGATGGCCCAGGTTGATATCGCCGGCAGTGTGCCTGCGGTTCGACTTGCAAAGGGAAGAGTCGCTACTGTTGCGGTAAACAGCTTTCACTTTAAACAACCGGTGTCGGTAGGTGACCTTCTTTCTTTCTGGGCCCGCGTCGTTCGTGTAGGAAAGAGTTCGGTCACAGTGCATGTCGAGGTTTCGGCAGAGCGGCACCCCGAAGATCCCATTATCGTGAAGGTGACCGATGCCATTCTTACCTATGTCGCCATTGACCCCTTAGGCCAGAAGCGGTCGCTTCCGATGTCTGTGCAGTAGCAGGACGGCAGTCGCGCAGGCAAGGCCTGTGTATCTTGGCCTGCCATCCATTTTTTTTTGCGAAAGGAATATTCATGCCCACCCGAGTAAACCCCTCTCAGGTTGCCACCGTTATCCCAGACCCCAAAAGCGTTGATCTTGCGATCACCTCACGATTTTCTGCGAGAGCGTTTCTTCCGAAGCCAGTCGACAGGTCTCTGATTGAAGAGATTCTGCAGGTTGCCACGAGGGCACCCTCAGGGGTGAATACCCAACCGTGGAAGGTCTATGTGCTGCAAGGTGCGGCCCGCGACCGACTGGTGACGCGTGTCTGTGCGGCGCACGACTCGGTCTATCGTGACCCAGACCGGGCAAAAGACTTCCCTCGCGACTATGACTACTATCCTCTGCAGTGGCCGCCGGTCTATCTTGAGCGCCGAAGGGAGAATGGCTGGGGCTTATACGGTCTGCTGGGAATAGGCAAGGGAGACAAAGACAAAATGCACCAGCAGCATCAAAAGAACTATCGCTTCTTTGGCGCTCCTGTGGGTCTGATCTGCACCGTTGATAGAGCCCTGGCAGCGGGATCGTTGGTTGATTATGGGATGTTTCTGCAGTGCATCATGATCGCCGCACGGGCGCGGGGGCTCCATACCTGCCCCCAGGCCGCCTGGAATGACTTTGCTCCGTTGGTGCGCGAAGAGGTGGGTGCAACCGATCAAGAGTCACTGGTTTGTGGCGTTGCCCTAGGCTACCTCGACCCAAATGATCCGGTGAACACTTTTGACGCGGGCAGAGTGGATGCCCAATCCTTTACTGTTTGGCGTGACAGTTGAGTCGGCCAGGCAAAGGGCAGTTCGATAAGGGGAAGGATGAAGGGGCAGGGTGAACACTAATATGTTCATTAATCGCAGCATGTGATACCTTCAAGGTATGTATTTACCGCTTCCACTCTGCTAGTTCGTAATCTTTCCTTACTATGACCGACCACTCAATTCAGAGTGTTCTGCCGGTGGTTTCACAGGCGGAGACGCCCATGCGGTTCGTGACTGCCGCATCCCTTTTCGATGGTCACGATGCCTCTATTAGTATCGTTCGCCGTATTCTCCAAGACCAGGGCTGTGAGGTCGTGCACCTCGGTCATAACCGGTCCGTCTCCGAAATCGTTAGCGCGGCAGTACAAGAGGACGCAAACGGCATCGCGGTATCCAGTTACCAGGGCGGTCACGTCGAGTTCTTCCAATTCATGGTAGACCTTCTACGCGAGCAGGGCGTGGGTCACATACAAGTGTTTGGTGGCGGTGGGGGTGTCATCGTGCCGTCGGAGCGCGACCATCTCATGCGCTACGGTGTTTCCTGTATCTACAGCCCTGAAGATGGGCAACGCCTGGGTCTTGCGGGAATGATTTCCGACATGATTGCCCGGGCGCGTAATGCGCAAAGATCGTCTCAGTCTGCGGCCTCGCTTATCGAGCAGTTAGCGCGTGCGTCTTCTTACCAGGCCGGGAACGCGGGGTGTCTAGCGCAGTTAATCAGTCTTGCCGAAAATGGCCTACTCAGTGCTTCCGACCGCAGTCTTCTAAGTCAAAGGGCAGCGCAACGGGTAATGCCGGTCCTGGGCGTTACCGGCACAGGGGGAGCGGGAAAGTCGTCGCTTACCGATGAACTGGTGCTGCGGTTCCGGATTGACACCGCAGATGCCTTAAAGATCGCCATCATTTCTATCGATCCATCACGGCGAAAATCCATGGGCGCCCTGCTCGGGGATCGTATTCGCATGAATGCCATTAACGCGGGCGGCATCTTTATGCGGTCGATGGCCACCCGTGATGCGGGCAGTGAAATCTCCAAGGCCTTGCCACTGGCCCTTGAATGCTGCCGCCTGGCAGGGTTCGATCTGGCAATCGTTGAGACCTCCGGAATTGGCCAAGGCGATGCTGCCATCGTGCCCTATGTGGATAAGACCCTGTACGTGATGACCCCTGAGTTCGGTGCCGCAAGCCAACTCGAGAAGATCGACATGCTCGATTTCGCAGACTTCGTTGCAATCAATAAGTTCGATCGGCGTGGTGGACAAGATGCCCTTCGCGACGTGTCGAAGCAGTTCCAGCGCAATAAACAGCTCTGGTCAGAGTCGCTTGAGACGCTGCCAGTCTTCGGCACCCAGGCATCGCGTTTCAATGATGATGGCGTGTCAGCGCTGTACCACGCGATTCGTTCTGGCCTGGCTTCGGTGGGGCTTCCCCACCAAGCGGGTGTTCTTTCGCCGACGGCAACCCGCGCCTCCACTGCCCGCGACGCGATTATTCCGGCTGCCAGATCTCGCTACCTGTCTGAGATTGCCGAGGTGGTTCGTCGCCTGCATCGTCATGCAGAACAGCAGGCGGTAATTGCCAGAGAGATTCAGCATCTCCTCTCGGCTCAGGCTATTGCGGGGCGTGAGGGCATGCAGACCGATTTTGATGCCTTGGTTAACGCACGTCGTAGCCTTCAAGATCCGGTCGCAGTGCAGCTTATTGCGGGCTGGCCCGACATCGCAAAGGCGTATCGGGAAGAGGTTTTTTCCATACAGATTCGTGACCGCACGCAAACCCATCCCTTGTTTGTTCACACCCTGTCGGGCACGCGCATGCCGCGCATTGGCCTACCACGGTTTGCAGACCATGGCGATCTCTTGAAATGGCGCATGCTCGAAAACCTGCCGGGGGAGTTTCCCTATGCCGGTGGCGTCTTTCCGTTTAAGCGTCACGACGAAGACCCCACCCGAATGTTTGCCGGTGAGGGAGATCCCTTTCGCACGAACAAGCGGTTCAAGCTACTGTCTGAGGGAATGCCCGCCAAGCGGCTATCTACCGCCTTTGATTCCGTTACGCTGTACGGGCAAGACCCAGGGGTGCGCCCGGACATCTACGGCAAGGTGGGAAACTCCGGTGTATCTATTGCCACCCTTGACGATATCAAGGTGTTGTACTCCGGGTTTGACCTTTGCGATCCTGCCACCTCGGTGAGCATGACGATCAATGGCCCCGCGCCAACTATCTTGGCCATGTTTCTGAATGCCGCTATTGATCAGAAACAAGAGGCCCTTACTCTTGAGAAGGGCAGGCCTCTGACCGAAACCGAAAAGAATGAAAGTCGAGCCTGGGTTCTACAAAATATCCGTGGCACCGTTCAGGCCGACATTCTCAAGGAAGACCAGGGTCAGAACACCTGTATTTTTTCTACCGAGTTCAGTCTCAAGGTAATGGGTGATATTCAGGCCTACTTTGTGGACAACCAGGTACGTAATTTTTACTCGGTGTCAATTTCGGGTTATCACATCGCTGAGGCAGGCGCCAATCCCATCTCGCAGCTCGCCTTCACGCTTGCCAACGCTTTTACGTATGTCGAGAGTTATCTGGCACGAGGCATGAAGATCGACGACTTCGCGCCGAATTTGTCTTTCTTCTTCAGCAACGGTATGGACCCCGAATATGCCGTGCTTGGCCGTGTCGCACGGCGAATCTGGGCCGTAGCCATGCGCGATCGTTATGGCGCGAATGCCCGCAGCCAGAAACTCAAGTATCACATTCAGACATCAGGGCGAAGCCTGCATGCCCAAGAAATCGACTTCAACGACATTCGTACCACGCTGCAGGCCTTGATTGCAATTTACGACAACTGCAATTCCCTGCACACCAATGCCTACGACGAGGCGATTACCACCCCTACCGAAGAAAGCGTGCGCCGTGCCATGGCGATACAGCTCATTATTAACCGCGAGTGGGGTCTGTCCCGGTCGGACAACCCGAACCAAGGTGCCTTTATTCTTGAGGAATTAACCGACCTAGTCGAAGATGCGGTGCTCCAAGAGTTTGATCGCATCTCTGACCGTGGTGGGGTGCTGGGAGCAATGGAAACCGGCTATCAGCGCGGAAAGATTCAGGACGAGTCGATGCATTACGAGCATCTCAAGCACACTGGCGAACTCCCTATCATCGGGGTAAATAGCTTCTTAAAGCCAGGAGGTAACCAACCCCTTGAAGATATTGTTCTTGCGCGGTCTACAGAGGACGAAAAGCGTAGCCAACTGCAGAGGCTTGCCGATTTTCATGCCTGCCATGCCGCGCAGGCCCCTGCGGCACTCGGGGCCCTTCGCAAGACCGTGATCGAAGGCGGAAACGTGTTCGCCGAACTCATGAACGCGGTCCGTTGCTGCTCTCTTGGTGAGATTACCGACGCGTTATTCGCCGTGGGCGGGCAGTACCGGCGAAACATGTAGCAGTCGAAAGACCATAGGCTTTTATTAGACAACCCGAATTCACGTATGCCGACAACAACCGAAACCACCTTCCCGCGTGTCCTGCTGCAGCATGCCCAGCAGCGGCCAGAGCGCCCTGCTTACCGGGAGAAGTACCTGGGGATCTGGCAGACCGATACCTGGAAGCAGGCGGCAGAGAACGTTCGTAAGATCGCCTGCGGCCTGGCGAGCCTCGGTTTTCAGCGAGGGATGAGCCTGGGCATCATTGGTGATAATCGACCCCTCCTGTACCAGGCGATGCTCGCTGCCCAGTCGCTTGGGGGGGTAGCGGTGCCCTTGTATCAGGATGCAGTTGCTGCGGAGATGGTCTATGTGCTGCAGGATGCCGAAGTGCAATTTGCCTTTGCAGAAGACCAGGAGCAGGTCGATAAGCTTTTAGAGGTAAGCGATCAGGTAACCAACCTGGACAATGTCTTTTATCTCGATCCGCGTGGGCTGCGAAACTACGACCACGGGCACCTCAAGCCTATTGAAGAACTCATGGAACTGGGCAGCCAGTATGACGCTGCCCATCCAGGGTTTTTTGAGGCTGAGGTGGCCAAGGGTCAGGGTAGTGATGTCTGCGTCATTCTCTACACCTCAGGAACCACCGGGCGGCCTAAAGGGGTCTGTCAGACTCATGCGTCTATGCTCGGAGCGGGGCGGGGTGCCTGCGAGGTCGATAGCCTGAACGACCAAGATGACATGATGGCTTACCTCCCTATGGCCTGGGTGGGAGATTTTCTGTTCTCCATGGCCCAGTGTATGGCCTCTGGCTTTACCGTGAACTGCCCCGAATCGCGCGACACGGTGAGTGCCGACATGAAGGAGATTGGCCCCACTTATTATTTTGCTCCGCCACGAGTCTATGAGGGCCTGCTTACCTCGGTCACCATTCGTATGGAAGATGCGGGGCGTATAAAGAAGTCCATGTTCGACTACTTTATGGGGGTTGCGGCGCGGTGCGGTGCCGACCTTCTCGACGGACACCCTGTTGGAATAATCGATCGGCTTCTATATGCATTGGGCCGGCTCTTTGTCTTTGGGCCTTTACGCAACACGCTTGGCATGTCACGTATCCGCGTGGCCTATACTGCCGGCGAGGCCATTGGCCCAGACCTCTTTAAGTTTTACCGCTCCATCGGCGTCAACCTCAAGCAGCTTTATGGGCAGACCGAAAGCTGCGCCTATGCCTGCATCCAGCGTGATGGCCAGGTGAAGTACGACTCCGTTGGTACACCGTCTCCCGGCATGGAGATAAAGATAGGTGAGAACAGTGAGGTACTAGTTCGTGGCGTATCCCTGCTCAAGGAATACTACAAGCGCCCCGATGCCACGGCAGAGGCCATTGATTCCGAGGGCTATTTCCACACCGGAGACGCTGGGGTTTTGGATAATGATGGCCACCTTCGGATTATTGACCGTGCCAAAGATGTCTCTAAGATGGCATCAGGCAAGGTGTTTGCACCGAAATATATAGAGAACAAACTTAAGTTTTTCAGCTATATCAAAGAGGCGGTTGTCTTTGGCGCCGAACGCGACTTTATCGGCGCATTTATCAATATTGATTTTGAAGCGGTGGGTAACTGGGCAGAGCGCCGTAACATTCCTTACAGTGGCTACGTCGACCTTGCTGGTAATCCAGTCGTCTCCAAGCTGGTCTCTGACTGCATTGAAAAAATGAATAGAGAGCTCTCTGGAGAGAAGATGCTGGGTCATGCCCAGATCTCCCGGTTTCTTGTTCTACACAAAGAACTTGACCCCGATGATGACGAGCTTACCCGTACCCGTAAGGTGCGGCGCGGTTTTGTCGAGGAAAAGTACAAGCCCCTGATCCAGGCCATCTACGGTGGGCTCTCAGAGCAGTTCATTGAGACAGATGTTCGGTTTGAAGATGGGCGTATTGGGCGGGTGTCTGCCACCCTGAAGGTGCATGATGTACCTACTTTTGCCTTACAGAAGGAGGCGGTAGCATGACCCAGACCGGCGATTTGATTCTCGAGGTCAAGGGCATTAGCCTTTCTTTTGGTGGCATTCAGGCGCTTTCCAACATCTCCTTTGATGTCCGCCGCAAAGAAATTCGCGCCATCATCGGCCCTAACGGGGCTGGCAAGAGCTCAATGCTTAACTGCATTAACGGCGCCTACAAGCCGCAGGAAGGGCAGATTATTTTTGAGGGCCAGGTGCTATCGGATGTAAATCCCCACAAAATGGCAAGCCTTGGCATCGCCCGTACCTTTCAGCACCTGGCTTTGTTTAAGGGAATGTCGGTCTTGGACAACATCATGACCGGCCGCAGTCTCAAGATGAAGTCGAATATGTTTCTGCAGGCACTGCGCATCGGGCCGGCCGAACAGGAGGAAATCAGGCATCGTGAGTTTGTAGAAAACATTATCGATTTCTTGGGGATTCAGCAGTATCGCAATACCGCGGTGGGTACGCTGCCTTATGGACTGCAAAAGCGGGTAGACCTCGGCCGGGCTTTGGCCATGGAACCAAAGATATTGTTGCTCGATGAACCGATGGCCGGCATGAATGTGGAAGAGAAACAAGACATGTGTCGTTTTGTGCTCGACGTCAACGACGAGTTTGGAACAACGATTGTCCTGATTGAGCATGACATGAGCGTGGTAATGGACATCTCTAGCAGGGTGGTGGTGTTGGACTACGGCAAAAAAATCGGTGATGACGTACCCGATGTGGTCCGAGCCAACCCTGATGTCATTAACGCCTATCTCGGCACTGAGCACTAGGGAATAAAGGGGGCGTACCGACATGGGGTTTTTTATTGAAACGGTCTTTGGCGGGCTCATGGCTGGCGTGTTGTATTCCTTGGTTGCCCTGGGATTCGTTTTGATCTTCAAGGCTTCGGGCGTGTTCAATTTCGCCCAGGGCGCAATGGTGCTTTTTGCCGCGCTATCCATGGCCCGCTTCTCTGAGTGGCTTCCGCTCTGGCTTGGGTTTGAGAATAAGATCCTGGGCAATCTACTTGCTTTCGCAATCTCTGCGGCGATCATGCTGGCCTTTGCCTGGCTCGTCGAACGCTATGTGCTTCGACATCTGGTGAACCAGGAGGGGGTAACTCTTCTTATGGCCACCCTTGGGATCACTTATTTCCTCGATGGCTTTGGCCAGACGCTATTTGGGAGTTCCGTTTATCGTATTGATGTTGGTATGCCCAAAGAACCGGTCTTTATTTTTGAGAATGTCTTTCCAGGGGGTCTTCTGGTGAGCAAGGAAGACTTCTACTCGGCCCTGGTGGCTGCAGCGTTGGTCGCCGTGCTCACCCTGTTTTTTCAGAAGACCGGTACCGGACGCGCGCTGCGGGCGGTTGCTGATGACCACCAGGCAGCCCAGTCGATCGGTATTCCTCTGAATCGGATGTGGGTTATCGTCTGGTTCGTGGCTGGAATCACAGCCCTTGTCGCCGGAATCATCTGGGGGTCAAAAATTGGTGTGCAGTTCTCGCTTACCCTTGTGGCACTCAAGGCCTTGCCCGTAATTATCATCGGTGGCCTTACCTCGGTGCCGGGAGCAATTATCGGAGGCCTGATTATTGGTGTGGGAGAAAAGCTCTCCGAGGTCTATCTCGGCCCGGCCCTTGGTGGCGGAATAGAAATCTGGTTTTCCTACGTTCTTGCCTTATTTGTCCTTCTGGTGCGACCACAGGGGCTATTTGGTGAAAAAATTATTGACCGTGTCTAGGATGCTAAGGCCATGATCTACAGAGAAAACGGTCAGTTCAAAACCAACTATCGCGACGACAAGCAGATCTTTCCGATTGCTCAGGATAGGTGGTTTGTTGTCGGGTTTATCCTTCTGGCCTTCGCGGTGGTACCCCTCGTTTTTGATGACTATGTGCTGAAGGCTATCCTTGTTCCATTTCTTATTCTGTCTTTGGCAGCCATCGGCGTAAATATTCTGGTGGGCTATTGCGGGCAGATCTCCCTGGGATCAGGGGCGTTTATGGCTGTAGGGGCTTACATGGCCTACAATGCCCTCGTCCGTCTCGATGGAATGCCAGTTATCGCTGCGATTCTGATCGGGGGTGTGTTTGCAACGATAGTGGGAGTGGTGTTTGGCATACCCAGTCTTCGTGTCAAAGGGCTTTATCTTGCGGTGGCTACTCTTGCAGCCCAGTTTTTCTGCGACTGGGCCTTCGCTCGCATCAAGTGGTTTACCAATGACAGCACTTCAGGTTCCGTTGCCGTAGGAGGGCTCGAGGTTCTTGGATGGTCAATCAACACACCAGCCGACAAGTACTTGTTCTGTCTTGGCTTCCTGGTTGTATTTGGGCTTTTAGCGAAGAACTTGGTACGCGGGGCCATCGGGCGGCAATGGATGGCCATTCGCGACATGGATGTCGCCGCCGCGGTGATTGGCATTCGGCCCGTTTACGCAAAGCTAAGTGCGTTTGCCGTCAGTTCTTTCATCGTTGGCGTAGCTGGCGGCCTCTGGGGATTCATTCACCTTGGTGCCTGGGAGCCCTTGGCATTTTCTATCGACCGGTCCTTTCAGTTGCTGTTCATCGTCATCATTGGGGGCATGGGCTCGATCCTAGGCAGCATTTTCGGCGCTGCATTTATCGTTATTCTGCCGGTGTTTCTCAATCAGTTTCTGCCGTTTGTTGGCGGTCTGGTGGGCGTTACGGTTTCGACGGCTATGGTCTCGCACGCGGAGTTTATGATCTTCGGGGCACTTATTGTCTGGTTTCTTATCGTCGAGCCCCATGGCCTGGCAAGGCTCTGGGGCATTGCAAAGCAGAAGCTTAGGCTCTGGCCTTTCCCGCACTAGGCCTATAGATCAAGGGCAGTAAGCGGGTCTCGACAGGGTAGAGGGTTTGTTGTAGCGTTAGGGTCGTTTGATAAATCAAAAGGAGACATCACCATGCAATTGCGAAATTTAGGAATGTCAGTGGCGTTTGCTGCGCTGACCCTGGCAGCTTCTGCCATACAAACTGTGGCGGTCGCACAGCAAAAAGTTCAGTTCTTCCCAAGCCTCACTGGGCGTACCGGGCCGGTAGCGCCGAATGCAACGCCTTTTGCCAATGGCTATTGGGACTACATGAAGCTAGTCAACGCCCGCGGCGGTATCAACGGCGTGATGACTCTCGTTGAGGAATGCGAAACCGCTTACGCGACCGATCGTGGCGTGGAATGCTATGAGCGTCTTAAGGGCAAGCATGGGGGAGCCACCGTGTTTCAGCCGCTTTCCACCGGCATTACCTTTGCACTGACTGAGAAAGTAGCGGCTGATAAGATTCCTCTGATCACCTCTGGCTATGGGCGAAGCGACTCTGCCGATGGCGGCATATTTAAGTGGAACTTTCCTCTTATTGGCCACTACTGGGTAGCAGGTGACGCGGTACTGCGCCATATTGCCAACCTCGAGGGCGGCTGGGACAAGCTCAAGGGCAAGAAAATCGGAATCGGCTACCATGACAGTCCCTTTGGTCGTGAGCTTCTACCCATTGTTGAAGAGCGGGCTAAGCGCCACGGGTTCACTCCGCTGATGCTGCCCATTCCTGCCCCTGGTGTAGAGCAGAAGTCCATTTGGTTGCGGGTTCGGCAGGAGCGCCCCGATTACGTCATTCTCCAGACCTGGGGAATCATGACGCCTACCGCTATCCGAGAGGCGGTTGCGGTGGGTTATCCCACCAGCAAGATGTTCGGCACCTGGTGGTCCGGGGCTGAGCCTGACCTCAAAGATATTGGTGCAGCGGCCAGGGGATATAGCGCTGTTATGATGCAGCACGGATCCACCAGAGACTCCGATGTGGTTAAAGAAATCCTTGCACAGGTCCACGCTAAGGGTCAGGGTACGGGCCCCCGCGAAGAAGTGGGTGATGTGCTCTACATGCGTGGCGTTGTAGGTGCCATGCTCGCGGTTGAGGGTGTTTTCCGTGCCCAAGAGCGGTTCGGTAAGGGCAAGGTCATGACTGGCGAGCAGGCACGTTGGGGCTACGAGAACCTTGACATCGGGCGTGGCCGCTTGGGGCAGCTTGGCTTTACCGGGGTGATTAGCCCAGTAAAGACGGCTTGTGATGACCACATGGGCTCGGCCTTCGCCCGGATCCACACCTGGGACGGCTCGAGGTTTAACTGGTCTTCAGACTGGCTCCAGGCCGATGAGAGCATTATTCGTCCGATGGTAAAGGCTTCGGCCGATCGTTACGCGGCCGAGAAAAAACTTACCCGGCGTTCCCCGGCAGACTGTAACAATTAAGTCATTACTTGCGCCTTAGCACTTATGAATACAGATTCCCCCGTTCTTTCTGTAAACGGCATCGAGGTTATTTATAACCATGTAATCTTGGTGCTAAAGGGGGTATCTCTTTCTGTTCCCAAGGGGGGCATTGTTGCCCTTCTTGGGGGCAACGGTGCTGGTAAGACAACCACGCTGCGGGCTATATCCAATTTGCTTAAGGGTGAGCGCGGCGAGGTAACAAAAGGATCAATTGAGTTTAAGGGAGAGCGGGTAGAGTCTCTTACCCCCGCGGATCTCGTGCAACGGGGTGTGGTTCAGGTCATGGAGGGTAGGCACTGCTTTGCCCACCTTACCATCGAAGAAAATTTAATGACTGGCGCCTACACGCAGAAACCCAACCGGGGTGACATGCAGGCGATGTTGGATAAGGTCTATAGCTACTTTCCACGCTTAAAAGACCGCAAAAACACGCAGGCCGCCTATACCTCTGGCGGTGAACAACAAATGTGCGCCATCGGGCGCGCAATTATGGCAAAGCCCGATACCATTCTGCTCGATGAGCCTTCCATGGGGCTTGCCCCACAGATTGTCGAAGAGGTTTTTCATATCGTTCAAGACCTTAATGCCCGAGAGGGCGTGAGTTTTCTGCTGGCCGAACAGAACACGATGGTGGCCTTACGGTTTGCCCAGTACGGGTATATTCTCGAAAATGGCCGCGTGGTTCTTGATGGCTCTGCGAATGACTTGCGCAATAATGAAGACGTGAGGGAGTTCTACCTTGGGGTTTCTTCCGGTTCCGACAGAAGCTCGTTTAAAGAGGTAAAGTCCTATCGACGGCGTAAGCGCTGGCTGGCCTAAGTACCGCCATGCAGCCTGATGCCTTAGAGTCTCGGAGCGCGGCGCAGAGGCAGGTCGACCTGCTTAAATCTCTAAACCACGCCTTGCAGCATGCCAAGGCCAATGCCCCTTATTACCGTCAGAAACTCGCCTCTGTGCCTGCCTCAGGTCTGGCCAGGCTAGAAGACCTGGCCGGTATCCCTGTAACGCGAAAGTCTGATCTCTCGTCACAGCAGTCTGCCCATCCTCCTCTGGGGGGAATGCTCGCGGTACCGCCCAAAGCCCTGCGCCGAATTTTTCAGTCTCCTGGCCCGATATACGAACCCCAGGGAATGGCAGTCGATGTTTTTCGCACGGCGCGGGCCTTACGGGCTGCTGGCTTTGTGGCAGGCGATTTGGTACACAACAGTTTTTCGTATCACCTGTCTCCTGGGGCGTGGATTATGGAAGGGGGGCTTCATGCCCTGGGCTGTTGGGTCCTGCCCGCTGGGGTTGGTCAGACAGAACTACAGGCCCAGGCCATGGCGCAGCTCTCGCCAGTAGGCTATGTGGGTACGCCCAGTTTTCTAAAACTTATTCTAGAGAAAGCCGATGAGCTTGGCTTTACCGTTAACAGCCTCGCTAAGGCGGCTGTCTCGGGTGAGGCACTCACCCCCTCAATGCGAAGCTGGTTTTCCGATCGCGGTCTACAGTCAATGCGTTCTGTCTATGCCACTGCCGATCTGGGCATGATCGCCTATGAGGGCGCAGACCCGAGCCAGGGCATGATCATCGATGAAGAGGTCATTCTCGAAATTGTCGAGCCCGGCGGCACCCAGCCCATGCCCCTTGGCGAAACCGGTGAAGTGGTGGTCACCCATTTCGGTAAAGACTATCCCATGATTCGTTTTGCCACTGGAGACCTCTCTGCCATAGACCCCCAGTCTCTTGCGCAGCCTTCTGCCTGTGGCCGTACCAATCTGCGCATAAAAGGATGGCTGGGGCGGGCCGACCAGACCACTAAGGTTCGCGGCATGTTTGTACATCCCGGCCTGGTGGCGGCCATTGCCAAGCGCAACCCCGAAATCGCCAAGTGCCGGCTTGTGCTCTCTGGCAAGCTTGGCGATGACGTCATGACCTTGCGTTGCAGCCTTCAAAACGGAGTTACAGAAACTGAGGCTCTGAAGGTACAGATTGCCCAAGCCGTGCGCGATATCACGCGTTTACGGGGAGAGGTTGCTTTTGTTCCGCCGACTTCCATTCCCGACGACGGAAAACTTATTGAGGACAGCCGCGACTATCAGTAGCTGTTGGTTGCGACGCTTTTCTTAGACAACCAGGCTGGTCCGGCCTTCGCCTGGTTTCTCTTTCCTAAGGCTTCAGAGATAAACGCGCCTGCCGTGCACAGGGCATCGAAGTCGATACCGGTGTCGATCCCAAGCCCATGCAGAAGATAGACAAGGTCTTCGGTGGCGACATTTCCCGTAGCACCTTTGGCATAAGGACAGCCGCCCAGCCCGGCAACCGAGCCATGAAATATCGTAACCCCCACCTCAAGTGCGGCGTAGACATTGGCGATGGCCTGTCCATAGGTGTCATGAAAATGACCACTAAATTTCTCAAGCGGATATCGGCTTGCGATTGCCTCGTAGACCCGCTTGGTTTTCTCTGGGGTTCCAACGCCGATGGTGTCAGCAATATCAATTTCGTGGCATCCGAGGTCGATCATACGGCCGACAACAGATGCCACCTGGCTTGGCGCAATAGATCCCTCGTAGGGGCAGCCGAGGCAACACGAGATACTGCCGCGTAGGGCGATTCCGTCGCGATGCGCAGCCTGCGCAACCGGACGAAACCGCTCTAATGACTCTGTAATGCTGCAGTTAATATTCTTCTGAGAAAACGTCTCAGAGGCAGCCCCAAAGATCACTACTTCATTTGCCTGCGCCTCAGCGGCCGCCTCGTAGCCTTTAAGATTGGGCGTCAGTGCAGAGTACCAGGTATGGGGGAGTCTTTTAATATCGCGCATGACATCGGCCCCGTCGCGCATCTGTGGAACCCATTTGGGGGAGACAAATGATGCTGCTTCAACATTGGCAATGCCTGCGTCTGCCAGCATCTCGATTAGCCTAACCTTGATCTGGGTCGAGACCTCGGCCTTTTCGTTTTGAAGACCGTCTCGTGGGCTTACCTCAACGACTTTTACGCGTGTCTGCATGGAGGGGCGACCCTTACTCTCAAGAATGGCTGTTACGAATGGCCCGCGCAATGATGATCTTCTGAATATCGCTGGTACCTTCGTAGATCTGACAGACCCGGACGTCGCGATAAAACCGTTCGACCGGAAAGTCTCGCACTACGCCGTAGCCGCCGAGCACTTGAATGGCCTCTGAGCAGACGCGCTCGGAGATCTCGCTTGCAAAGAGCTTAGCCATGGCCGCCTCTTTCATGCAGGGTAAGCCCGCATCCTTGAGGCTTGCCGCATGCCAGATAATCTGCCTGGCCGCCTCTAACTGGGTGGCCATGTCGGCAAGACGAAACTGAACCGCCTGATGGTCGAATATGGGCTTACCAAAAGACTGGCGTTCTTGGGCGTAGGCCAGGGCAGCGGCATAGGCACCCCGCGCCATGCCAACCGACTGTGATGCAATTCCAATTCGGCCTCCCTCAAGGCCCGACAGAGCGATCTTGTATCCCTGGCCTTCCTCTCCAATGCGAAACCGTGCTGGAATGCGACAGTCTTCAAAAATAATTTGTGCGGTATCGCTGGAGTGCTGCCCGATCTTTTCTTCGAGCCGGGCGACAATGTAGCCGGGCGTGTCGGTTGGCACGATAAAGGCAGACATGCGCCGATTTGGCGGGCCGTCGTTGGTCACGGCAATCACGATGGCCACCTGGCCATTTTTTCCACTGGTAATGAACTGCTTCACGCCGTTGATGACATAGTCGTCACCCTCGCGACGTGCGGCGCACCGAATCTCGGCGGCGTTCGACCCCGCCTGTGGCTCAGTGAGACAGAAGGCGCCCAGCCATGTGCCTTGGGCGAGGGGCACAAGAAACTCTTTTTTCTGCTCCTCGTTACCAAACGCCTGGAGAATGCTGCAGACCGGGCAGTTGTTCACCGAAATAGCCGTGCTGGTGCCGCCATCAGCCGCCGCAATCTCTTCGATAATCAGGGATAGGCTTACCGCATCCAGGCCAGCACCGCCATGGGCCTCGGGAACCATGACGCCATAACACCCCAATGCGCCGAGCTGCTGGTGTATCTCTTTAGGAAAAGTGTGTTCGACATCCCATTGGGCTGCTATGGGGGCAATCTCTTCGGTACAAAAGTCGCGTACCGCATCACGGATCATGACCTGCTCGGGTGTGAGTACCATAGCCTTAGAACATTTCGATACCGACAGCCGTGGCCTCGCCACCGCCGATGCACAGGCTTGCAAGCCCCCGTTTTGCGCCGCTGTGCCTGAGGGCATGCAGCAGCGTGACGAGTATGCGTGCACCAGAGGCGCCAATAGGGTGGCCCAAGGCACAGGCCCCGCCATGGATATTCATCTGGTCATGGCCAATACCCAGGTCTTTCATGGTGGACATTGCTACCACGGCGAATGCCTCATTGACCTCCCAGAGGTCAATGTCAGCCACCGCCCAGTTATTGGCGGTAAGGAGCCGTCGAATTGCGCCGATGGGCGCGGTGGGAAAGTCGGGCGGTGCGGCGGCGTATGTGCTGTGCCCCACCATTTTTGCAATAGGCTTCAGCCCAAGCCGTTCGGCGACTGAAAGTCGGGTCATGACCAGAGCCGCGGCCCCATCGCTAATCGAGGAAGAAGAGGCCGCCGTTACCGTTCCGTCTTTGGAAAAGGCAGGTTTGAGCTCTGGGATCTTTTCTACTTTAATGTTGCGAGGCCCTTCGTCGGTGGATACTACGACCACCCCTTTGCGGCTCTGGATTTCTACCGGAGTAATCTCATGGGCAAAGTGTCCCGACGCGGTGGCCTTCTGGGCGCGCTGCACCGAGGCAATGGCAAAGTCGTCTTGCATTGTTCGGGTGAAACCATAGGCGCGCGCGCAGTCTTCACCAAAGGTGCCCATAGACCGGCCTTTTTCGTAGGCGTCTTCCAGGCCGTCAAGCATCATGTGGTCGTAGAGCGTGGCATGGCCCAGGCGGTAACCCCCTCGGCCCTTCATTACCAGGTAGGGAGCCTGGCTCATGCTCTCCATGCCACCCGCAACCATTACTTCTGCCGCGCCCACAGCCAGACTATCGTGGGCTGTCATAACGGCACGCATGCCAGAGCCGCACATTTTGTTGATCGTGGTGCAGCCAGCAGACAACGCCAGCCCCGCACCGAGCGCGGCTTGACGCGCGGGGGCCTGCCCCTGCCCGGCAGGTAAGACGCAGCCGAAAACCAGTTCTTCCACGGCCTGGGGAGCAATAGCTGCCTGGGTAATCGCACCACGAATAGCTGTAGCACCGAGTTGATGGGCGGCAAGGCTGGAGAGGTCTCCTTGAAGGTTTCCCATGGGCGTACGGGTGGCAGATAAGAAGACAATCGGGTCTGAGAGGATTGGTTTCATAGTTTTCTCAAGAGTTTTTTGCACTGCCGCTCGTGCGCAGCAATTTCCTGGAGTTGTGCCTGAATATCGTGCAGTTTGGTCTCTAGTTCTTCTCGATGGGCTACAAGGGTACTGAGAAACTTTTCCATCTGTGCCTTGCCCCCTCCAGGACCCTCATACAGGTCTAGGATAGATTTAATCTCCGCCAATGAAAACCCCAGTCGCTTGCCGCGTAACGTAAGCAGAAGCCGAGTTCGCTCGGCATTGCTAAAGACACGTACTCTGCCACTGCCGCGCCGGGAGGGTCTTATGAGCCCCTTGTCTTCGTACAAACGAATAGAGCGTGGGGATATGGAGAGCTCTTGGGCAAGTTCTCGGATGCTATAGCTCGCAGTGCCGGTGGGAGCGGTTCGTGCCATACGGGTTGACGTTAACGTTAGCGTCACCTAAAGTCAAGGCTATGCAGATTCAAGATCATGTGTTTATCGTTACCGGGGCAGCCTCGGGTTTGGGGGCTGAGGTGGCCAGCGATTTGGTGCGCCGCGGCGGTAAGGTGTTGCTGGCCGATCTTGCGGTAGAGGCTGGAGAACAGATTGCGCAGGCGCTCGGTGACGCAGCGTTTTTTGTGAAAACCGATGTCTGCGACGCCGAGAGCGCCCAGGAGGCGGTATCGGCTGCGGTGCAGCATTTTGGCGGTCTTCATGGGCTTGTGAACTGTGCCGGCGTGGCACCGGCTGAAAAAATACTCGGCCGCGATGGCCCGCACCGCCTAGAGTCTTTTCAGAAGGTGGTTTCCATTAATCTCATTGGCAGCTTTAATATGCTGCGCCTAGCTGCCCAGGCCATTGTGCAGACCGATCAGCGTCAAGCGAATCCGCCTGCGGTTGCCGGTGTCATCATTAATACGGCTTCGGTGGCTGCCTTTGAAGGCCAGGTAGGTCAGGCTGCCTACGCTGCCTCTAAGGGTGCAGTGGTATCAATGACACTGCCTGCTGCCCGGGAGCTCGCGCGAAACCGCATTCGGGTAATGACGGTAGCCCCGGGGATTATGGCCACCCCTATGCTACTGGCCATGCCGCAAGAGGTACAGGACAGCCTGAATAAGTCTGTGCCGTTTCCCGTGCGCATGGGAATGCCCTCGGAGTTTGCCCGGCTCGTTGCCGATATTGTTGAAAACGACTATCTCAATGGCGAGGTCATTCGTATCGACGGCGCGATTCGCATGTCTGGTAAGTGAAAAAACAAAACCCCCGGCTTTTGACCAGGGGTTTTTTCTTGCTTTCGAAGGGTAAAGCCGAAGCGAAGAACTCTATTTAATCTTGGTTTCTTTGTACATCACGTGTTTACGGGCCCGGGGATCGAACTTTTTGATTTCGATTTTCTCGGGCGTGGTTTTTTTGTTTTTAGTGGTGGTGTAAAAGTGTCCGGTACCTGCCGAAGACTCTAGCTTAATTTTTTCGCGACCTGATTTTGCCATGATGGAAACCCGTTTCTTGCTGAGCGCTAGGCCTGGCCACGTGCACGGAGGTCGGCAAGCACGGACTCAATGCCATTTTTAGTAATGGTGCGCACCGCGGCCGTAGAAACACGCAGACGAACCCAGCGACGCTCGCTTTCTACCCAGAACTTACGATACTGCAGGTTCGGCAGAAAACGCCGCTTGGTTTTGTTGTTGGCGTGAGAAACGTTGTTTCCCACCATTGGTTTCTTGCCAGTGACTTGGCAAACGCGAGCCATGATGAATTCCTCAAAACCTCGAATTATATTCAGACAAGAGGATGAGGTCAACTGACCTCTGAAACACTGTCTCCTGCCACCAGAAGGTGTGCCCAGAGGTCGATTTCGAGTTGCTGCAGCAACTGGCGCAGCCGCCCCGTGAGCAGCCGGTCGGCCTGGCTAGGCTCGGACACCCCAGAGGGATGGTTATGAAAGATCACCAGCCGGCTGGCGTTGAGCTGTAGGGCCCGTGACACGATCTCCCTGGGGTAGACGCTCGTCTCTGAGAGGCTTCCACGAAAGAGCTCCTCGATGCGAATCAGGCGCACCCTGCGGTCAAGGAAGGCTGCCCCGAACACTTCGTGAGGCCGACCAGACAAATGGCTGCGTAGCCAAGGAGCGAGCGCTAACGGACTAGGGAGTGGCTGGCCCACCGGGAGCTGGGCGTTGGCGGCCCGGCGGCCGAGTTCTCCTGCAGCCTGTAACAGGGCGTACTTCGCTGCGCCTATGCCTGGCTGCAGTCCAATCTGGGTAAGGGGGGCCGAGAGTACGGCGGTGAGGCTGCCAAGCTCTGCAATAAGCAGGTGGGCGAGGTCGAGGCAGTGCAGCTCGCGGGTACCAGTTTGAAGCAGTACGGCCAAGAGCTCGGCGTCACTGAGGCTGCCAACCCCCCGTGCAAGGAGCTTCTCACGGGGGCCTTCAATGGGAAGGTCTTGCTGCGGGGCCCAGGTGCGGGGGCGAAGCGGTGATGGTTGTACAGGGCAATGCTGCGCAGAGGCGGGCCGTTCTGGGTTGTATTGTCCGGGGGTCGGCTGGGCGGGGGCGGTTAATGGGAGAGGGGCTGCAGTCATGAGCGGGCGGGCCTTTCATAGAATGTTGAGGGCCTTAAGGCTGCATGGGCATCGGCAGTGCCACCATTGGCCAGATGCTGGATGAGGTAAATCCCTTTACAGTGCTAGCAAAGGCGTCTGACTTCCTGCCGGGCTGGCGGGGTGGGTCGGATCACAAAGGGTGTCTACATGAAAGGAATCGAGAATGACAAAGGCCTATGCAATTGCACAGATGTCGGTTACCAATCCGGAGGGCTATCTGGCATACAGCCGTGAGGTTGCAGCCACCCTGACGCCCTTTGGGGGAAAATTTCTGGTCCGGGGCGGAGAGCCCCAGGTGCTCGATGGTCAGCCCACCGGGTCGCGCAATGTGGTTCTCGAATTTCCAGACCTCGCGTCGGCCAAGGCCTGGTATCAGTCAGCGGCCTACCAGGCGATTGTTCCGGGGCGTTTGAATAACGCGACGGGTTACTTAGTACTGGTAGAGGGCTACACTGGGTAGCAGGGGATGCTGGCGCGTTCGAGGCAGTTCGTTTCCCAGTGGAGTCAAAGAATGATCAACCAGAACTGATCCAAGCGGAGTACGGGGCAGTCAACCGGCCAGCCTCTAGGAAGCCTTGATTAGCTGCGCTAAGCCTTCGCGCATCATGGTGACGTCACTGCCAGCGGCGACCATTCGGTAACCTTTTTCAAAAAGCGCGGACGCGGACACCCCAGAAAACGGAATTGTCCCGACCGCCATACCTGCCTGTACACACTGCCGCAGAATCTGGTCCATGATCTTCCAGAAAGCCTCATGGTTTTCAGGCCCTTCGAGTCGCAGGTTGGCAGAGAGATCGGTAGGCCCGATAAACAAAAGATCAACAAGCGGCTCGGTCGCGATCTGGGCAAGGATGTCGATTGCCTGAGCAGACTCTACCTGCAGGCAGACAAAGACATCGCGATTGCTTCGGTCGCGATAGTCCTCCCTTAGTCCATATCCCGACCCACGAATCATCGGAATGGCTTTGCCTCGGTCCCCTTCCGGCGGGTAGTGTGCAGCACGCGCGCATTCGCGCGCCTGCGCTAGCGTATCGACTCGGGGCACCATGATCCCCGCTGCGCCTCGGTCTAGCGCTCGGGCTATAAAGCTTGGGTGAGCATAGGGAATGCGAACAATCGGCGCACAGGCCCCAGAGAAGCCACGCAGAATGTCCGGGAGGTCTGCCATGTCGATGGCACCATGCTCCATGTCCACCACAAGGAAGTCGAGCCCCTGAGAGCAGGCGAGTTCAGCAAATGCCGGCGAGGGCGTGCACATCCACGCGCCTATAACCTTCTGGCCTTCACGAATGCGTTGCTTTAATGAGGGTGTTTTGCTGCTCTCTACGTTCAATCTTTTCACTCCCTAAGTGCCTGCATTCGGGGTTTTGGTCTAGGTCTTTGCTAATGGGGCATGAAACTCACTGGGTACGACATTACGGCAGCATCTCAGATTTCAAAACCTGTTGATTGCGCCGCAATATAGCTGCGCACGAAGATAACCTACAATCCGAGCGTCAGTATAAAAACAATTCCACGCAGGAGACATCCATGAGTAAATTAAATCGAAGAACTGTTATTAAGTCCGCCGTAGCCCTTGGGGCTGTCGCAATGGTCCCGCATGCTAAGGCGCAGTCTGTACCGGTCCGAGTCGGTTATTCAATGTCGCGAACGGGGCCTTGGACCGGTGGAGCGCAAACCAGCCAAGAGCCGAATTTTTTGATGTGGGCAGAGCAGCAGAACGCATTGGGCGGTCTTAACGTAAAGGGTGTTCGCCGACCGATTGAGCTAATTTCTTTTGATGACCGAAGTGATGTGGAGACAGTAATTCGGACCTACGAAAAGCTCATGGGTAGCGATAAGGTTGACTTGGTGCTACCCCCATGGGGAAGTGGGGCTAACTTTGCGGTTGCGCCGCTCGCTAACCGCTACGGCTATCCGTTCTTGGCTCCGACAGCCTTGTCGAGTCGTTTGGTAGACCTCAAGCTGCCTTACTTCTTTCTCCTTTTGCAACAGCCTGCCCCTATGGTCTCGGCCATGATCGAAATGTTCAAAGCCAATGGCGTCAAAACAATCGCCTGCATCTATGTGGATGACCTGTTTGGGCTAGAGAACTTCTCCGCGTTGCGGGCAGCATTGAAGGCTGGTGGCATCACGATGGTTGAGGATAAGAGCTACCCTGGCGGCGTCAAAGACTTGTCCCCTGTTTTACGTTCGATTAAGGACAAGAACCCCGATGCTTTTGTTGGGTTTACTTACCCCCCCGATACGATACTGGCGAGTCGCCAATCAAAGGAAATCGGCTTTAATCCCAAGTTTTTCTACGCGTCGGTGGGTACCGCGTTCCCTCTTTATAAAAATGTTATGACACCGGCAGGTGCCGAGGGGGTCATGGGAATGGGGTCGTGGAACAGTAAAACAAGCCCGGGCGCGAAAGCCTACTTTGATGCGCATGTGGCAAGCCAGAAGAAAGAACCTGATCGCTGGGCGAGCGGTGCAGCCTGGGCGGGCCTCGAAATTCTGACGGCGGCCGTGGCAAAAGAGGGCTTAGATCGTAAGGCGATTCGCGACTATGTGGCTGACAACACGCACAAAACGATCCTTGGTGATATTCGTTTTAATGGCAGCGAAAATATCGGTACGCCCGGTACGGTAGGGCAATGGCAGAATGGGGAGTTTGAGGTGGTATGGCCGCAGCGGTTGGCCACAGCAAAGTTAAACCCAAATAAACCTGCCTGGTAACGGCTTCTCCTAGGCTCTGCTGTTCTTACCTCGACAGGGGGTAAGGACAGCCTATCCCCGTCGGAACGCTATGTCTCTTAATGCTTGGATTGAGCTGATTACGTCGGGCCTCATTACGGGTGCTATCTACGCTCTGGTTGCGTTGGGCTTGAACTTGCAATACGGCCTCATGCGTATCCTGAATATTGCCCACGGCGAGTTTTTAATGGTTGGGGCATTTCTAACCTGGATGGTGCAAACGCAGTTCGGCTTTTCACCGCTGCTTATGGTCCCGGTATCTTTCTTTCTGTTACTGGGTCTCGGACTAGCGGTTCACTGGCTGTGCTTCAGACGGCTTACATCGACATCTCCCAATCTTGATATTTTCGAGGCTCGCGGGCTGATGGTAGCGTTTGGTCTTATGTTCCTCGTGCAAAACTTTGTGTCATATGTCTGGGGTGGTGACCTGCGAGGGTACGACTATTTATCTGAGCCCATGCGCCTGGGCGAAATACAGTTTGCTGGCAATAAGCTACTGGTGTTCGGACTGTCACTTCTATTCTCGGTCTTCCTCATTGTTTTATTGCGTATGACACTTCTGGGTAAGGGTGTCCGAGCGCTTATGCAGTCCCCAGTTGGGGCGCAGCTGGTCGGCATCGACACACAGCGTCTGCACCCCGTAATGTTCGGCATCGGTCTAGGACTCTCAGGCATAGCGGGGTGTTTGCTGTCCATGGCTTACACCATAAGCCCGTCTATGGGTGAGCCCTACACCATCACGGCCCTTATTGTCATTACCCTGGGCGGCTTTGGCAGCATGGGCGGCGCACTTGCGGGCGGGCTTTTACTTGGCGTCATTGAGGCGGTCGGCATGCATTTCACTAATCCATCGCTCAAGGCCTTACTTTCGTATGTCGTGTTTATCAGCGTGCTGTTACTCAGGCCTGAGGGGTTGTTTGCTCGAAAGAAGAGGAAGGCGTGACGTCACGGCAAATCCTCGTTCGTGATCTGCTAGTGCTTTTTGGGCTGTCTGGTTGGGCGTTGGCCCTGCCGGGAATAGCCAGCGACTTTGTGCTTTCAATGGCCCTGACGTGCATGATGTATGTGGTGTTGTCATCGAGTTGGGCAGTCTTCTGCGGCACCACGAGATATCTTTCGTTAGCGACAGCAGCATTCTTCGGCATAGGCGCTTATAGCAGTGCCCTGTTGTTAGACAGTATGCAATGGTGGCAGGTGATTGTCGTGGGCGCGACAGTAGCCGCAGGTGTAGCGGTGTTGATGGGGGCCGCGGTTTTGCATTTGCGTGGCACCTACTTCGCTGTTCTAACCTTTGGCATGACGGAACTCATTCGTCACGCCATAACCTATTACGAGAAGAGCGTTACCGGCACGGTAGGTCGGGTGCTGATGGTGGTACCTGATCGCGAGGTTGTTTATCTCACTATGGTGCTCTTAGCGGCATTGGCAGTAGGAACCTCTATCGTCATACGGCGAACCCGTTTTGGTCTTGCCATGGTGGGCATAGGGGCTGATGAGCAGAGAGCACAGACGCTAGGCGTTAATACGCGGGCGATCAAAATTGCAGGGTTCGCGCTAACCGCCGCCTTTGCAGGTGCGGTGGGCGCGGCTATGTCGGTTCGTTGGACCTACATTGACCCCCACACGGTATTCAACCCGTTCATCGGATTTCAAACGGTGCTTATCGCTTTGATCGGCGGAGCAATGACCTTATGGGGGCCCCTGATTGCTGCAATTGTCTTTAGCTTGTTAGCCGAAACGCTCCGCTTGCAGGTACCTCAGTTATACATGATGTCTCTAGGTCTGCTTCTGATCTTGTCCGTTTTGTACCTGCCTGGTGGGTTGGCCTCCTTGCGCCTGGAGACTTTTAGAGGATGGTGGACAGATTCGCGTCAGTGGTGGCAGGGTCAGCGCTATAAGTGGAGTGGAGACAAGGCTCGCGATGAGGCACGTGCTAAGCAGCGCGCCAAGGATCGTCGCAATGCCTAGCGCCCTCTTATCAGAGACGCAGCCCCCCCTCTTGGAGGCAAGAGGTATTACCGTCCGCTTTGGGGGGCTTACGGCGGTTGACGATGTTAGTGCAACCTTTAGACCAGGCGAGCTTGTGGGCATTATTGGCCCTAATGGGGCAGGTAAAACCACGTTCTTTAATGCCATTTCGGGAGTTATTAGCCCCACTAGTGGCGCGCTACTGGCGGGTGGGCAGGACCTCTGTGGACGCCCTGCACATCGTTATGCTGCGTATGGAATCGCACGTACCTTCCAGACGCCCAGAGTCTTTCCTGACATGTTGGTGCGAGAAAACATCGAGTTCGGACTCAGGTTTGCTGGCCGGCGGCCTCGAAAATGGTTTCTATGGGGCGACGAAAAAAATGTGCCGTGGGCTTTGCGAACCGCAGATAGTATTTTGACCTTGATCGGGCTGGCGTCTCTTTCACAGAGTCCCGCAGCAGCGATAACCCCCTCTCAGCAACGCCTGCTTGAGATTGGTATGGCGCTCGCAACCCGTCCACGCGTACTTCTTCTAGACGAGGTTGCTGCTGGCTTGACCGAGACGGAGATCGAGAATATGGCCTTGTTAATTCGCCGAATGCGTGATGAGCTTGACCTGACCGTAGTCTGGATTGAGCACGCAGTGACGACACTACTTCGACATGTCGAGCGCGTCATTGTTTTGCATCAAGGTCGTAAAATTGCTGATGGCCCCCCTGAAGATGTTGTGCGCAATCCAGAGGTGATCGAGGCCTATTTGGGTGATGAAATAGTTGAGGGAAGGGTCTGATCGATGTGGTACCAAAGTACCCCCTTCGTATTGGGTGGCGCACCTGAGGCCGAGCTCTGGGTTGATCGCTTAAGTGCAGGCTATGGAAACTTTCTGGTTTTGCGAGACATCTCTTTTGAGGTCAAACCCGGTTTAACCGTTATTCTGGGGCCGAACGGCGCGGGCAAGTCCACACTCTTAAAGGCAATCAATGGGCTTATCCCGCGTAGCGGCACCGTCTTGCTCGATGGTGAAGAACTGCCGGAGAAGACGAGTGCAATTGTTAAGGCAGGCGTAGCCTTAGTGGCGGAGGGGCGACAGTTGTTTCCTCAAATGACCGTGCTAGAGAATCTTGAACTAGGAGGCTGGCTTGTCCCAAAGTCTGAGCGCGCCCAGCGCCTGGAGCAGGCGTTTGCAGATTTTCCGAAATTGCGCGACCGTGCCCAGCAGTTAGCCGGCACCATGAGCGGTGGTGAGCAGCAGATGGTGGCGGTCGCCCGCGCCATGATGAGTGCGCCGAGGCTCTTGATGCTTGACGAGCCTTCTTTAGGGCTTGCGCCCCGTATGGTTGATGAGTTACTCGGGATCGCGCGGCGCATAGCCAATTCGGGTACCACCGTTCTCATGGTGGAGCAGAACGTGCGAAAAGCTTTGTCGGTCGCCGATAGGGGGTATGTTCTTGAACGAGGAACCCTAGTGGCAAGTGGACCTGCCGTTCTGCTGTCGCGTTCTAGCGTAGTGAGAGAAGCGTACCTTGGCGCCCAAAGCGTCGACAGCGTTGCGAGTGCGGCTGCCGACAGGCGGGCTTGAGTCGCCACTAATGATAATTTGTAATCGATAACTAATGGAGATTGACCATGTCCGACTTGTCAATGCTGATTAACGGCTTAAGGGTCTCTGCCGAACGGGGGGCCACGTTCGAGAGGCGAAACCCACTCGACGGCACTGTAGCAACACGAGCGCCTGCCGCCTCTGCTGCAGATGCAGTACTGGCATGTGAGGCGGCAGCCGAGGCATTTAAAGCTTGGAGTGATACTGGCCCGGGAGAACGTCGTGCGCTTCTTCTAAAGGCCGCTGATGCACTCGAAGCGAAGACCCCCGCATTCATTGAAGCAGTAGCAGCCGAAACTGGAGCTACCGGCATGTGGGCTGGGTTCAATGTAATGCTTGCTGCGGGAATGTTGCGTGAGGCGGCGGCGTTGACGACCCAGGTGGTCGGTGAGGTCATACCCTCCGATATACCCGGCAGCCTGTCCATGGGCTTTCGGCAGCCCGCTGGTGTGGTTTTGGGTATTGCTCCCTGGAACGCCCCAGTGATTTTGGGCGTTCGGGCGATTGCAACGCCTCTGGCCTGCGGCAATACAGTCATTCTAAAAGGGTCGGAAAACTGCCCTCGTACACATGCGCTCATTATCGAGGCGTTACAGGACGCAGGGTTCCCGCCCGGCGTCGTGAACTACGTTACCAATGCGCCCGCAGATGCAGGAGCAGTTGTTGAGGCTATGGTGGCCCACCCATCAGTACGCCGCGTTAACTTTACCGGCTCTACCAAGGTGGGAAGGATCATTGCCCAAACCTGTGCAAAACACCTCAAGCCCGTCGTGCTGGAACTCGGCGGTAAAGCGCCCTTACTGGTATTGGACGATGCCGATTTGGACGATGCGGTAAATGGCGCAGCATTTGGCTGCTTCGCAAACAGTGGGCAGATTTGCATGAGTACCGAGCGTATTATCGTCGACCAGAAAGTCGCTGATCTGTTTGTAAAGAAGTTTGGCGATAAAGCGAGAGCGCTACCCCTTGGCGACCCTCGCAAGCCAGAGCCTGTTGTGCTGGGTTCCGTCATTGGAATGGCGACAGTGAATCATTGCAATGAGTTGATCGATGACGCTGTGGCCAAAGGCGCCCGATTGGTGTGCGGCGGCAAGGCGGAAAATACGCTTATGCCTGCCACCGTACTTGATTACGTGACTCCCGCGATGCGTATCTATCATGAAGAGACATTTGGCCCGGTCAAATGCATCGTTCGCGTCAAGGACATCGCAGAGGCTATTTCCTGCGCCAACGATAACGACTACGGATTGTCAGCCGCAGTCTTTGGCCAAGATATTGCGCGGGCCTTTAACGTCGCACGTAAAATCGATTCTGGAATCTGTCACGTTAATGGCCCGACGGTTCACGACGAGCCGCAGATGCCGTTTGGAGGGGTGAAGGGATCAGGGATCGGACGCTTTGGCGGAAGAGCTGGAGTGGCTGAATTCACCGAGTTGCGTTGGATTACTGTCCAGACCAAACCCCGCCATTACCCCTTCTGAGAGTGTTTCATACAGCCGCAAGTGCAGCACTGTCCTTGGGAGGTTGATTGATGTTTATTCAAAATGCCTGGTATGTCGCTTGCTCTGCAGCCGAGCTTGATGCGCTCGCTCCTAAGCCGCTGGCGCGTACGATTTGTAACCACAAGATGGTGCTCTTTAGAGGGCTGGATGGAGAACCCGTAGCTCTAGAAGACTTTTGCCCGCATAGAGGAGCCCCGCTGTCTCTGGGTAAGGTATGTGAGGGTAATCTTGTCTGTGGCTACCATGGACTTGAAATCGGCCCCCAAGGTAAGCCCCTGAGCATGCCAGGTCAGCGTGTCACTGGCTTTCCCGCTGTCCGGGCGTATGCCGCGGTCGAGCGTTATGGATTCTTGTGGGTATGGCCCGGCGAGCAGGCGATCGCCGATCTTGAGCAGCTACCTTCGTTTAACTTCCTTGACGATCCTGCCTGGGCCTATGGCGGAGGTATGTATCACGTTAACGCTGACTATCGCCTCATGATTGATAATCTTATGGATTTGACTCATGAAACCTACGTGCATGCTAATAGCATCGGCCAACCGGAGATCGATGAAACACCTTCCACCACCAAAGTTGAAGGTGATCAGGTTATTCTTCAGCGCCACATGAAGGGAATTAATGCGCCCCCGTTCTGGCAGATGGCAATGACCGCCCATGGTCTTGACCCCCACGCTAAGGTTGATCGTTGGCAGATCTGCCGATTCACGCCTCCGAGCCACATCATGATTGATGTAGGGGTTGCTCTTGAGGGGCACGGTGGTTTTGACGCCCCCTTCGAGTTAAAGGCATCGAGCGTTGTTGTGGATTTCCTTACTCCGGAGACAGAGCGGTCGCACTGGTATCACTGGGGTATGGCCCGCCAGTTCAGGCCGGGTGATAAGGCGCTGACAGAAAAAATCAGAGAAGGTCAACGCAAGATTTTTAGCGAGGACCTGCAAATACTAGAGCTACAGCAGGCCAATCTGAATCGGTGGCCTGATCGTAAGCTACTGATGTTGAATATTGACTCGGGTGGGGTTCAGTCGCGTCGCGTCATTAGCAAGTACCTGGCCCACGAAAAAATAAGAGATCCGGGGCGTGACTGCTGAACCTCCGACGCTTCTCCCACTCGGCGAGGATGGATATTTCGAGGTTCATCTTCAAAGAACCGGACGCACGGTCACGGTTGGAAGGCAAGAGTCGATTCTGGGCGCGATACAGGCGGCTGGGTTGGAGGTTCCCTTTTCCTGCGCTGAGGGGGTGTGCGGTACCTGTCTCACTAAAGTCTTGGCCGGACGCCCCGACCATTGGGACACCTATCTTACCCGCGAAGAGCAGGACGCCAACAATCAAATGCTTATCTGTTGCTCCCGGAGTTTGACCGCTAGGCTTGTATTAGATCTGTAGAGGTTGTTTCCTCCGGGCGTTTGCCCATCGGTGCATTACTGTGCCTCAATTGCCCAAAGCGGGTTCGTCAACATGTTGAAGGTCTCGGCCTGCCCGTGCGCTTTGCGTCCCTCTAAGAAGACTGATCATGACGGCTAGCACTGATCTAAAATCTCAGCCGCTGCATTGAGCCCAGCCAGGTAGCTCTCTACCCCTAAGCCGGAGATCTGTCCTTGCGCAAGGTCTGCGAACACCGACTTATGCCGAAAGGTCTCACGCGCATGGATGTTGGACATGTGGACCTCTATCACGGGGCACTTCAAAATGGCCAGGGCATCGCGAATGCCGTAGCTGTAATGGGTCCATGCGCCAGCATTGATGACAACGGCGTCTATTTGGTCTTCGAACGCTTTGTGAATACGCTCGACCATCTCCCCTTCGTGGTTAGTCTGAAAACAGGTGAGGCTCACCTTCAGTTCCAGGGCCCGCTTTTGCAAAGCAGCATTAATGTCTGTCAGACTGGCAGTACCGTAGACCGATGGGTCGCGCTTGCCAAACATGTTGAGGTTGATGCCGTGCAGCACGAGTATCTGCGTCATGATGCTTTTGATCCTGAAGTTTTTTGGGGGTATGGTGTGTATTGTACGCACGGACTTTTTTCGCGATAGCCCTCTATGACAAACCCCTCTACACCAACTACGCTGGTCTCGCGAGACTGGCAGAGCCACCCCCCCTACCAGGCACCAGGATACAAATCGACTCTGACCCGAGGGCCACAAAAGCCCCTCGTGGTCTTGCCAAGTCGCGTTGGCGAGCCCTCGGTGCCGGTCTTCGGCTTTGATGGACTGCGCGACATCGATCGCGACCTCACCCGCAACGCGCGGCGCAATGGGGAACCCCTTGGCGAGCGAATTCGGGTTGTGGGGCGTGTGCTCGATACGCATGGCCGTCCACTCGCGCATACCCTGGTCGAGCTCTGGCAGGCCAATGCGGCGGGCCGCTATGTGCACAAGGTTGACCAGCACGACGCGCCGTTAGATCCCAATTTTCTGGGGGCGGGCCGTTGCCTTACCGATTCACATGGTCGCTATGAGTTCTTCACGATTAAGCCTGGGGCCTATCCCTGGGGTAATCATCCCAATGCCTGGCGGCCGCAACATCTGCACTTCTCGCTCTTTGGCCAGGCCATGCCCTGCCGTCTGGTGACGCAGATGTACTTTCCTGGTGACCCGCTCCTGGCCTACGACCCCGTTTACTTAGAGGTTCCGGAAAAAGCACGTAAGAGTCTGGTGGCGGATTTCGCTCTTGAAGAGACGCGTGAGGGGTTTGCGCTGGGGTATGTCTTCGACATCGTGCTGCGGGGGGCGTTGACATGAAACAGCGCAAGACTGAAAAGCTGCCCTTGATGCAGACGCCCTCACAGACCGTCGGGCCGTACTTTGCCTATGGGTTATCACCTGCTCAGTATGGGTTTGACCTGCCAGAACTCTTCGGGCCAACGCTCGCGAGCCCCGACTGTCCCGGTGAGCCCCTATTGCTTATGGGCCAAGTCTTTGACGGACAAGGGCAGCCTATTACCGATGCGCTCATTGAACTCAGTCAGCTTGATGCCAAGGGTAAAGATACCGGCCGAGCGCTTGATCCGGTGTTTAGAGGGTTTGGTCGTTGTGGCACCGGCACGCTGGCCAATGGCCTGTATGCCTTTCAGACGGTTCGACCGGGCAGGGCGCCTGGCCAGGAGGCGAGCTGCCTGCACCTCACGGTGTTTATGCGCGGGCTTCTCACGCATTGCTTTACGCGGGTGTATTTTGAGGACGAGACAGACTTGCTCATGAATGATCCGGTATATCAGGCGGTGCCCGAAGACCGCAGATCGACCTTACTGGCGCGCAGAGACCCCTTGAAGGGATCTCAGGCATGGCGGTTTGATATTCATATGCAGGGACCTAACGAGACAGTCTTCTTCGATCTTTAGGCGGCCCATTTACACGTTTACAACTGATACTTCTCTGACATTCGTTATGACGCAAGCGCTTTTCGTACAGACTTCAGGACGTGACACTGGTAACTGGCTGGTGCTTATGCATTCCTTGGGAGCAACCCATCGGCTTTGGGACGTGCAGATGCCGGTATTCGAGCAGCAGTTTCGTGTGCTGCGTCTCGACCTTCCCGGCCATGGTGCTTCGCCCCTTGCCACGGCAGCGGGGCTTGACGCGATGGCCGATGCGGTCTTGGAAGCGCTTAACGCCCATGGTGTCGACCAGGCGTATTTTTGTGGCCTGTCTCTGGGGGGCGTGGTGGCGCAGTCGATTGCGCTTAAACAGCCCAATAGGGTGTTGGGGCTGGTTCTTGCCAACACAGGGGCCAAGGTGGGATCGGCCCAGGTCTGGGCAGATCGGGTACAGGCCGTGCGTAGCGCGGGCGTGGCCTCGCTGATTCCTGCACTCATTGCGCGTTGGTTTACTGCCCCCTTTGCACAGGCCCATCCTGCGCGTGTGCGGGCCATGGCAGAAATATTAGAGGGGGCCAACGCCGAGGGCTACATGATGGCCTGCGAGTCGCTGGCCCGGGCAGACCTTAGAGAAGCCATACACGCTATTAAGGCGCCTACACTGGTGATCGCGGGTGAGGAAGACCTGACCACACCCGTATCAGACTCTGAATACCTTGCTTCAACAATTCCTGGTGCGCGCCTAACGATTCTTAAGGCTGCGCATATTAGTAACATCGAGCAGCCTGGGGAGTTTGCCCGGTTGGTTCTGGAGCATTGCGCACCGGGGCAGGTAAGCCAGGCGGCACTACGCGAGGCGGGTATGTTGGTGCGTCGACTGGTGTTGGGCGACGCCTACGTCGATGCAAAGCGTAAAAATGCGCCGGCAGATGTGCTCGCCTTTCAAGACTTTATTACTGAGGCGGCCTGGGGGCAAGTCTGGACGCGGCCTGGTCTGTCGCGCCGCGACCGTTCGCTTCTGGTCTTGGCACTGACTTTGGCGGGCAATCGCGAGGCGGAATTCGTCTTACATTTGCGTGCCAGTAGAAGTAATGGCGTTACCCGTGACGAGATTCGCGAGTTTATATTGCAGGCAGCCGTGTATGCCGGCGTACCGGCCGGTAACCATGCCATGACCCTTGCCCAGAAGATCTGGGCCGAAGAGGACGCAGCCGCGGGGCGCGCAGCGTGATCAACAAGATTTATGCATCGGCCGCCGAGGCCTTGCATGACCTGCCCGATGGGGCCACCGTGATGATCGGGGGTTTTGGCAACGCGGGCATGCCCTCGGAACTCATCGAGGCCCTGATTGATCAGGGCGCGCGTGATCTGACGATCATTAATAACAATGCGGGTAATGGCGAAACAGGGCTGGCAGCGTTACTGAAGGCCCGGCGCGTACGCAAGATTATTTGTTCTTTTCCACGCCAGCACGACTCGCATCACTTTGACGCCTTATATCGCGCAGGCGAAATTATTCTTGAACTGGTACCGCAGGGAAACCTCGCAGAACGCATACGGGCGGCTGGCGCCGGTATCGGCGGTTTTTATACCCCTACCGGATACGGCACCGCGCTGGCCGAGGGTAAAGAGACCCGTGAGATTAATGGTCGGCACTATGTGTTTGAGACGCCCCTTGCGGCAGACTTCGCCTTGATTAAGGCGCTTAAAGGCGATCGCTGGGGCAATCTGGTCTATCGCAAAACCGCGCGTAACTTCGGGCCGATTATGGCGGCAGCGGCCCGTATTACTGTGGCTCAGGTATCGGAATGCGTAGGCCTTGGTGATCTCGATCCCGAGGCTGTCGTCACGCCGGGTATTTATGTGCAACGACTGGTACAGGTCTAGGCCATGGCTCTGATTCGTCTTGATCGCGCAGACATCGCCGCCCGGGTGGCAGCAGACATTCCTGAAGGGGCGGTGGTGAACCTGGGTATTGGACTACCCACGTTGGTGGCGAATTATCTCGAGGCCAACCGAGAGGTACTCCTTCACAGCGAGAATGGTGTGCTCGGAATGGGCCCCGCCCCCGCCCCTGGTGAAGAAGACCCAGACCTTATCAATGCGGGCAAGCAGCCGGTAACGCTGCGTGCCGGAGGGTGTTTCTTTCACCATGCCGACTCGTTTGGCATGATGCGTGGCGGTCACTTGGACATCTGTGTCTTAGGTGCCTTTCAGGTCTCGGTGCGGGGCGATCTGGCCAATTGGCATACTGGGGAACCCGATGCCATACCCGCCGTCGGCGGGGCTATGGATCTTGCCATCGGGGCGAAGCAGGTCTTTGTGATGATGGACCTGCTTACCAAGCAGGGGCAGAGCAAGCTGGTGGCCGCCTGTGACTATCCCTTGACGGGGGTCGGCTGTGTGAGCCGGGTCTACACAGACCACGGCGTGTTTGCGGTTGGCCTGGAAGGGCTTGGCCTGCTCGATGGTTACGGTAACAGCCTTGCGCAGCTACAGGCGCTCTTGCCGGTGCCATTGCGGGCCGTCTAGTCATACGGTTTTCACCCATGGCAGATACGCGGAGCAGTCTTGAGACGGATGGCGTGGTGGCTGCCCAGGGGTATCGAGAGCGACTGCTACGCGAGATGCTCTCTGTCGAGGCAGCGCTTGCCCTGGCCCAGGAGCAGCTGGGGCTGATTGCGCCCAGCAGTGCTCGGATCATCACGCAGGTGTGTGAGACGCTTTCTCAGCAGATTGCTCGTCTAGACCCTGATCAGCTACAGACAGACAGCCTGCTTGGCGGCAACATCGCGATTCCGTTTGTAAAGAAACTAACCGCCCTGGTGGCCCAGGCCGATGCCGAGGCGGCCAAGCATGTTCACTATGGCGCCACCAGCCAAGACATCTTAGATACTGCAACTGTTCTTGTCTGGCAGCAAGACCTTATTCGGTGTGAAGCGTCGTTAAGAGTCCTTATGCAGCATGCCGCATCGCTGGCCCGGGCCCATCGCGACACCCCTATGATCGGCCGTACCTGGATGCAGCATGCCCTTCCAATATCCTTTGGCCTTAAGGCGGCTGGCTGGCTCGACGCACTCATGCGCCATGCGCAGCGACTCGCAGCGGTGCGCGAAGAGTTGCGGGTTTTGCAGTTTGGTGGCGCCACGGGAAGCCTCGCGAGCCTGGGAAAAGACGGCTTAAAGGTCTCGCGTTTGCTGGCACAGGCCTTGGCTCTTAACGAACCGAGCCTGCCATGGTTTGGTCATCGTGACCGTGTGTTTGCGCTCGCCGCAGTCTTGGTGGGTCTTACGGGGACCTTAGGAAAGATTGCTAAGGATGTGTCGCTCATGGCCCAGACCGAGGTCGCTGAATTGCGAGAGGGTGCAGTGCCTGGCAAAGGGGGATCGTCTACCATGCCGCATAAGCGCAACCCCGTGCACTGTGCAGCCATCCTCACGCAAGCCACGTTACTGCCCGGACTACTGGGGGTTCTTGCATCGGCCTTGCCGCAAGAGCATGAACGCGCCTTGGGCGGTTGGCAGTCGGAGTGGCAGGCGATGCCACAGATTTTGCAGGGTACCGAGAGTGCACTGCAGCAGTCTGAGGCGCTCTTGGCGGGGCTTGAGGTTCGGCCACAGGCCATGCGCGCGAATATTGATGTAAGTCAGGGCCTGATCATGGCAGAGTCGGTAGCCTTTGGTCTGGCGCCTCAGATGGGTAAGGCCGCCGCGCATGCGCTTTTAGAAAGGCTAAGCCGACAGGCGGTGAGCCAGGGCCAGACCCTTGAAGAGGCTTTGGTTCAAGACGCTGAGGCTTCTCGTCTTGCGACGCCGGAGCAGTTTGCCGCCTGGTTGTCGCCGCTTGCCTATCTTGGAGTTAGTTCAGACTTTGTAGATCGGGTGTTGGATGCTTATGAACGCAGAAGCTAGGCCGTTTCTCCGCAACGTCGAGACGCCGATTGGCTTGAATCTTAATCATTTCAAGGTGAGTCAGTATGCATTCCCCAAAAGCTGATCCGAGGCCTTCCCTGTGTTACACCTATGAGGTGCATACCCCTTGGCTGGCCTCATCAGCCAACCATGCGCAGGCGATTGGCAGCGCAGAACCCTTCCTGGGCCACATAGACAGTGCAAGCCAGGACCTGTAAATTCACTCTGATAACTTTCAACCCAGTGACTGCATAGGGAGCGTGACTCGCAATGACCGAAAAGAAATTCGCCTCGCAGGCAGACCTTGAAGAAAAGCAGACAAGCTTCGTACAACTCTCCGAACATGCCTGGGCCTTTACCGCCGAGGGAGATCCCAATACCGGAGTAGTCGTTGGCGATGACAGCGTAATGATCATTGATGCCACTGCAACGCCCGTGATGGCCCAGAAGGTGGTCGCTGAGATACGTGAGGTTACCGATAAGCCCATTAAGTACGTATTGCTTACCCACTACCATGCGGTTCGGGTGCTGGGTGCCTCGGGCTTTAGGCAGCATGGGCTGCAGCAGATCATCGCAAGCCAAGATACCTACGACCTTATCGTTGAGCGTGGCCAACAGGACATGGACTCAGAGATTGCCCGGTTTCCCCGTTTGTTCCAGGCGGTAGAGTCGGTGCCGGGGCTCACCTGGCCAACACTCACCTTTCAGAAGCGTATGACGCTTTTTATGGGCGCGCTTGAAGTACAGATCATGCAGCTTGGCGCCGGACACACCAAAGGAGACACCATTGCCTGGCTACCTAAAGACAAGGTCTTGTTCTCAGGCGATCTGGTGGAGGCCGATGCCGCCTGCTACACAGGAGATGCCCATTTGGCCGAGTGGCCACAAACCTTACGAAATCTGCGTGCCATGCGGGCAGAAAAGCTGGTTCCTGGTCGCGGCCCTGCGCTAATGAACCCGCAAGAGGTAGAGAAGGGTCTTGCCTATACCGAAGACTTTGTTACCACGCTCTATCAGGGGGCCCAAGAAGCAGTGGCCAAAGGGCTCGATCTTAAGGGTGCCATGAAGCATATTCGACAGTCGATGGACCCGAAGTTTGCCCAGGTCTTTATCTATGAACACTGCCTGCCCTTCGATGTTACCCGGGCTGTAGATGAGGCAAAGGGCATTAGCCATCCTCGCATCTGGACGGCACAGCGCGACCAAGAAATGTGGCATGCCCTGCAAGAAGACTAGGTCATTGCAGATTCTTCGCTATGCTTTCCACTTATACCTATCCCAAGTTTGAGAATCCCGGGCCTGCCGAAATTGGCCAGACCATCCATCGGCCTGTAGTGGTGGTAGGGGCTGGGCCGGTGGGTTTATCTTGCGCCATAGACCTAGCCCAGCGCAACATACCGGTATTGCTCCTTGATGATGACAACACGGTATCGGTAGGCTCTCGTGGCCTGTGTTACGCCAAGCGTACCCTTGAAATTCTCGACCGCCTTGGCGCCGCGGGCCCCGTCTGCAGCAAGGGGGTTTCCTGGAACGTGGGACGTACCTTTTTGGCTGAACACGAGGTCTATCGCTTCGACCTTCTCCCCCAGCCTAACCATCAGTTTCCGGGAATGGTGAATCTGCAGCAGTACTACCTAGAAGAATACTTGCTCACGCGCGCTCGGGCGCTCTCATGCCTAGAGATTCGGTGGCAGAACAAGGTGGTCGCTGTGTCTCGAGACGAGGCTTCTGCGCAGATGGAAGTGCAGACCCCGGATGGCAGCTACCATGTTTCGTGCGACTGGCTGCTTGTCGCCGATGGGGCCCGCTCTCCGGTGCGTCGCATGCTGGGGCTCGATATCGAGGGCCGGGTGTTTCAGGATCGGTTTCTTATTGCCGATGTGGTCATGAAGGCAGACTTTCCTGCCGAGCGCTGGTTCTGGTTCGACCCGCCGTTTCACCCGAATCAGTCGGTGCTGCTGCATCGCGAGGCCGATAATGTCTGGCGCATTGATTTTCAGCTGGGCTGGAATGTCGATCCTGAGGAAGAAAAAAAACCCGAAAAGGTCATCCCGCGCATTCAGGCAATGCTTGGCCCAGACCATGCGTTTGAGCTCGAATGGGTAAGTGTCTACACCTTTCAGTGTCGGCGCATGACCCAGTTTCGCCACGGTCGAGTTATTTTTATGGGCGATGCCGCCCATCAGGTATCTCCGTTTGGGGCGCGCGGGGCGAACTCGGGAATTCAGGATATTGATAACCTGGGCTGGAAGCTCGCGGCGGTTCTCTCGGGTAAGGCGCCCCAGGCTCTGCTAGATACTTATGATGCCGAGCGTACCGAGGCGGCAGACGAGAATATTCTCAACTCTACTCGGTCAACCGACTTCATTACGCCAAAGTCACCCGTCAGCCGACTGTTTCGAGACTCTGTGTTGCAGCTTGCCCGCAATCTCGGTTTTGCGCGTGGCCTGGTGAACTCTGGAAGGCTATCCGTACCCACGTTTCATGCGCATTCGTCTCTGAATACCCCCGATCAAGCGGGCGATGTTTTTGCCGGCCGCATGATTCCTGGCGCACCTGCAGACGATGCCCCTGTGCTGCGGTTTAATCCCTTGGCGACACTCAGCGGCCGTGCGCGAGAGGCGGTCCCCGATCCGTCATCGTCAGACTGGCTGCTTCGGTACCTGGGCGGAAGCTTTGTCGTACTGGTTGCTGCGAGCCAGGATCCTGGTGCGCAGCAGCTGCTAAAAGCTGTTGTCGCCTGGGCCGAATCGCTAAATACGGTCGGTGTTATCGACCTGCGCGTGTTAGTGGTGCATGATGACTGGTTAGTGGCCGGCGAAAAAACCCACGGTGCTGCGTCGTTTGCCCTTGCCCCCGCATCTGACGATGCCGGTACTTTGGTTATCGAGCATCTTATCGATTGCAAGAGATGCCTTGCAGAACGATATGACCTAAAGCCGGGTTCTGCCTATCTTATCCGCCCAGACCAGCATGTGGCCGCCCGTTGGCGTTCGCCCAGCCAGTCGGATATTGCTGCGGCATACCGGCGGGCGCTGGGGCATCTTGCGCACTGAGGCACTGGGGCACTAACGCACGAACGCGCCATGACAACGAACCGAGATGCAACCAATACAAGGGAAGGCAAGGATGCCGTGCAAGATGCAGCGCTTATTACCGAGAGCCATTTTTCTGACCCGCGCAAAACCTATTTTTATGGCTACAGCGCGGGCGATGATTTTTATGAGGCCCTCATTGCCGCCCATGCCAATCTTTCAGAAGCCGAGAGTCATGCCTTTAATGCCCGGCTGGTGCTGATTCTCGCCAACCATATTGGCAGCCTGCCGGTGCTCAAACAGGCGCTCGCAGCGGCGGCTCTCAGGGATGCATAGACAAATAATGCTCATACGAATGAGCAGAAGACTATGAGGAGATCATCATGAAGATTCAACGCCTGCACCATGTGGCCTATCGCTGTATCGATGCCAAGCAGACTGTTCAATGGTACGAGAAGTATCTGAATATGAAGTTTGTCTTGGCGATTGCCGAAGACCAGGTACCCTCCACCAAGGCGCCAGACCCTTATATGCATGTGTTTCTCGATATGGGCGAAGGAAACATTCTTGCCTTTTTTGAACTACCCAACAGTCCTCCCATGGGCCGTGATACCAATACACCCGATTGGGTGCAGCATCTGGCGATGAAGGTCGATTCGATAGACACCTTATTGCAGACAAAGGCGCGGCTGGAGGCAGATGGCATTACGGTTGTTGGGCCCACAGACCACACCATATTCAAGTCGATTTACTTTTTCGATCCCAATGGGCATCGGCTTGAGCTTGCTGTGGATACTGGCACGCCGCAAATGATGCAAATGCTTGACACGGTAAAGTGGGACATGCTCAATGAGTGGGCGCAGACCAAAAAGGCGCCGGCCCATGCCCGATGGATGCATGACGGAAGCATGGCAAACGTATGAAGACCCGTGGCAGCTGGGTGGCCTCGGCCAATCATCCCGATTCGGAGTTTCCGGTTGAAAACCTGCCTTTTGGCCGTTTTTTCCCAACGGGCATAGACCAGGCGGATTCGCGGCTCGGCGTTGCGATTGGTGATCAGATTCTCGACCTTAGCGCGTTTGTACACGCGACACTAATACCCGCCGACGAGTCGGAAGCCTTTGCACCATTGGTGGCCGGTGACTTAAATGCCTTTATGGCTCTGCATAGTAAATACCATCAGCAGGTGCGCGCGCGGCTTACGGCGGTCTTGTCTGAAACTGGCCGGGGCGAGGCAGCACGTGTTCAGGGCTGCCTGGTGCCGCAGTCTCAGGCGCATATGGTGATGCCTTGCACGGTTGGGGATTACACTGATTTTTATTCGTCAATCCATCACGCTAGGTCCGTTGGCAGTCTTTTTCGGCCGGACAATCCGCTGCTCCCGAATTATAAGTGGGTACCCATTGGCTACCATGGCCGCAGTTCTACCCTCCAGGTCTCAGACGGTGACATTCCCCGTCCGTTTGGGCAGATCAAGCCTGCGGAGGGTCCGCCGGTATTCGGCCCTTGTCAGAAGCTGGATTTTGAGCTCGAGGTGGGGTTCTTTCTGGGGCCAGGAAATGCACCGGGTGTTCCCATTCCGATCGCGGAGGCGGAAGACCATTTTTTTGGTCTGTGCCTTTTGAATGACTGGTCTGCCCGGGATATTCAGTCATGGGAATATCAGCCTCTGGGCCCTTTTCTGTCCAAGAACTTTGCGACCACCCTGTCGCCCTGGATTGTCACGCGGGAGGCCCTTGCGCCCTTTCGTGTGCCGTATACTCGACCGGTGGATGACCCAGCGCCGTTGCCATATTTATCAGACCCGATGAACCAACAAGCCGGCGGTATCGACCTGCATCTGCAGATCAGCATCCAGTCAGCAGAGATGCGTGCGCGCAGTCTGGCGCCGCATATGCTTGCAAAGACAAACCTGAAGTATTCTTACTGGACCCTAGCGCAGATGATCGCCCACCATTCGAGTAATGGCTGCCTGATGCAGCCTGGCGATCTGCTTGGTTCGGGTACGATGAGTGGTCCTGATCCAACTGAGGCGGGCTCTTTGTTGGAACTCACCCGAGGTGGGAAAGACCCGATCACATTGCCGTCAGGTGAGACTCGGCGGTTTATAGAAGACGGCGATGCCATAGAGATTACGGGTTTTTGTGAGAATACGAGTTCCGTGCGCATTGGCTTAGGGCGCTGTCGCGCCGTAATTGGTGCCCAACGGTGTTAACGACACCATCACCCCGCCCTGGGTCGAAGAATCCCAATAATGCAGATTCCCAATAAGACCCAGGTAGCGATTATCGGTGCCGGTCCTTCGGGCCTGCTGCTTGGCCATGTCCTGGGTCGGGCGGGTATCGATACCGTGGTCATTGAAAGGCAATCGGCAGACCATGTTGCTGCCCGTATTCGGGCTGGGGTACTCGAGGATGCGACCGTTTCTTTTCTAAAAGAGATCGGGCTCGGTACGCGCATGCAGGCTGAGGGCCTACCCCACGATGGTTTTTTGCTTATCTACGAAGATGCCCCTCCGCTGCGCATCGACCTCAAAGGCCTAACCGGTCGTGCGGTGATGGTCTATGGCCAAACAGAAGTAACCCGCGACCTGATGCAGGCCCGCAAGGCCTCTGGCGCCCTTACGGTGTATGAGGCGTCGTCGGTTGCTGTGCATGATTTCGAGTCCGCCGCCCCGAGTGTTTCCTACAGTCTGGGTGGCGTCTCTCATCACCTCCATGCAGACTTCGTAATTGGCTGCGATGGCTATCATGGGGTTTGTCGGGCTGCAGCAAAGGCCACCGGAAGGCTGCACGAAATAGAGCGCACCTACCCGTTTGGCTGGCTGGGCCTGCTTGCCGATGTCCCGCCTGTGTCTCATGAACTGATTTATGCCAACCATGCGGATGGCTTTTATCTCTGCAGCATGCGCTCGCCAACACGAAGTCGTTACTACCTGCAGTGCAGCCTTGAAGATAAGGTAGAAAACTGGTCAGACGATCGTTTCTGGGCAGAGCTTGCCCGAAGGCTCGGGCCTGATCGCGCTGCGGCCTTGTCCACTGGCCCATCGCTTGAAAAGAGTATTGCACCATTGCGCAGCTTTGTGGCCGAACCTCTGCAGTTTGGTCGGTTGTTTCTCGCCGGAGATGCAGGGCATATCGTGCCGCCCACCGGAGCTAAGGGGTTGAACCTGGCAGTGGCCGATATTCGGGTATTGTCGGAGGCAATCATTGCTTACTTCACAACAGGGTCGGAAGCCCGCCTAAAAGGCTATTCCGAGCGGGCGCTGGCGCGGATCTGGAAGGCGGAACGTTTTTCCTGGTGGATGACTAGCCTTTTGCATAAATTTGATGGCCAGACCTTGTTCGACCGTCGTATTCAGGCCGCTGAGTTCAACACGCTTGCCAGTTCGCATGCCTTGCAGAAGGCTTTGGCCGAAGCCTATCTGGGTATTTTCGACTAAAACCTCCTACAGTGGGCGCAGGGCAGGTTATTAGAGAAAACCAGAACATTCGGCCTTAAAACTGGTATGGACGCCGATTAGCGTCTATGCTCATGGCTGCAGTTTTTTCGACAACGAGGAGACGTTTTATGAGATTAAAACTAGCGGCCATCGCGGCGGGTTTGGCAATTGCAAGTGCCAGTGCTCAGGCACAGACGATTACCCTGAAGGTGCATCATTTTCTTGGCCCGCAATCGATTCAGCATACCAAGATGCTTGCGGACTGGTGTACCAATATCGAGCGCGATTCCAATAAGCGTTTGAACTGCCAGATTTTTCCTGCAATGCAACTCGGGGGCGCGCCACCGCAGTTGTTCGATCAGGCCAAAGACGGGGTTGCCGATGTGGTGTGGACGGTAGCTGGGTACTCTGCAGGCCGGTTTCCACGGTCTGAGATTTTTGAGCTGCCGTTCATGATGACCAATGCCGCTGCCACCAGCCGGGCGGCATGGGACTTCGTCCAGAAGCACGCGCAAGAAGAGTTTAAGGACGTGAAATTGCTGGCAATCCATGTGCACGGACCGGGCAATATCTTTACCCGTAACAAGCCTATTACTAGCTTAGACGACTTCAAAGGCATGAAGCTGCGGGCGCCCACACGTCTTACCAACAAAATGCTGGGAATGCTCGGTGCGTCGCCCGTAGGAATGCCAGTCCCACAGGTGCCCGAGGCATTGTCCAAAGGGGTGATTGATGGTGCGGTCATTCCTTACGAGGTTGCCCCGGGTCTGCGGGTGCAGGAACTGACCAAGTTTGTGGCCGAGCCTGACCGCAGTATGGAGGCGCTGTACACCACGGTGTTTCTGGTTCCGATGAACAAGGCGAAGTACGACTCGCTGCCCGCAGACCTGAAGGCGGTGGTTGACAAGAACTCGGGGCGGGAATTTTCGGCGTTCTTGGGGGCTACGCAAGAGGGCAATGATGTTCCCGGTCGTGAGGCATTCGTGAAGACGGCTGGCTACACCATCAATAAGATTCCGCGTGCGGAACTCGAGAAATGGCGCAAGGCAGTCCAGCCGCTTTATGATGAGTTCACCGCCGATATGGACAAGCGCGGCTTTGATGGCAAGGCGCTGGTCTCGTCTGCTCGCGAGCTGGTAAAGCAGTACACGAAGTAGTGTTTTTTCGAGAGAGGGCGATTATGCGCCCTCTCTTGGTTGACAGACGTATTTCTTCTTTTTCGGTCTTAGGCAGTGAGCGAGCCAGCCACAGTTTCTGAGTTTGTTGCAGACGATTTGCTGGGCAAGGGTCTGGCGTTGCTCTGCAAGATTTTTGCCGTTGCCTCGGGCGTGGTCTTACTCTGCATGGCGGGAATGTCGCTCGCCAGCATAATCGGCAGGGCGCTTTTTACCAAGCCTATCTTGGGCGACTACGAGATGGTGCAGATGATGTGCGCAGTGTCGGTAAGTATGGCACTGCCCTACGCTCACTGGGCCAATGGACATGTGATAGTAGACTTTTTCACTGCCAAAGCCCGGCCCTCGATTGTGTTGTTTCTCGACAGTATTGCCGGCGTTCTTATGTCAATTGCAGGGGCGGTCATGTGCTGGCGCTTGGCCCTTGGCATGGTCGACCTGAAGAAAAACTTTGACTCTTCGATGCTTCTGGGCCTTCCCACCTGGTGGGGCTATGCACCCATGGTGCCATCGTTTGGGCTCTTGAGCATTGTGGCGGCCTACATTACCGTCGTGCGTATCTATAGGGGCGCGCGATGACAGGTCTGGAATGGGGCGCAGTAATGCTGGCCGCCTTATTGGTTGGCCTTGCCCTGCGTATCCATATCGGGGTTGCGATGCTTCTGGCCGGCTCCGTTGGCTACATCTATGTGGCTGGTTCCGGCCCGCTGCTCAATTACTTTAAAACCGCCGCTTACGCACGGTTCTCAATTTACGACCTCTCGGTTGTGCCACTGTTCCTACTCATGGGTCAGTTCGCTACCCATGGGGGGCTATCGAAGGCGCTTTTCCGTGCTGGAAATGCCCTTGTTGGTCATCTTCGTGGTGGAATGGCCATGGGTGCCGTAACGGCCTGCGCCGGCTTCGGTGCCATCTGTGGATCGTCATTGGCCACTGCAGCCACGATGGGCCAGGTTGCGCTGCCTGAGCTAAAGTCCCACGGTTATTCTGAGCGATTCTCTGCGGCGGTAATTTCCGCTGGAGGAACCCTGGGTATTCTGATTCCGCCCTCGATTCCGATTGTGATCTACGCCATCATGACCGAACAGAATGTTGGTCGGATGTTTCTGGCGGCGTTCATTCCAGGGATACTCGCGGCAATCGGCTATATATTGGTAATCGCCATTATTGCCCGCGTGAGTCCATCAGATGCGGCCGCCGGAGAGCGAATGGCCTGGGGAGAGCGGTTCCGGGCCCTCATCGATACCTGGCCGGTACTGCTTATCTTCTTGGCTGTCATTGGGGGTATCTACAGCGGAATCTTCACCCCCACCGAAGCGGCCTCAATCGGAGCGTTGGCAACTGCATTTGTGGCCTGGAAAACTGGTGGTTTAAAGGGCCGCGGTTTTCTCGACTGTATTTATGGGGCGGCCTCGGCCACAGGCATGATCTTTCTCATTCTGCTGGGCGCCGATATTCTGAACGTGTTCCTGGCCCTCACGGGCATGAATACAGAACTCGCGAAGTGGGTCGTTGATCTTAACCTTGATCCCCTGGCGGTGCTCTTTGTAATCATTCTTATTTATCTGATTCTCGGCTGTGTTATGGACAGTCTGTCCATGATTCTTCTAACCATCCCTATTTTCTTCCCTGTGATTATGGGAATTGATCTCTGGGGGCTTGATCCGGAGTCAAAGGCGATCTGGTTCGGAATTTTGGCACTGATGGTGGTTGAGATCGGGCTCATTACCCCGCCAGTGGGCATGAATGTCTTTATCATCAGCAGCATGGCGCGAAATGTGCCCATGACTGAGATATTTAAATATGTCATTCCCTTTGTGGCATCTGACATTCTGCGAATTATCTTGTTGGTCTTTGTTCCTGGGATTGCTCTCGTAGCCTTAAAGATCTTCCCGAACTAATGTCTGTTTGGAAGGCGGAGCTCTCTACTGTCTTCGAAGCGTCCACCCTCGGCTCTACGATTCTGCGGCATCGTCAGAGTTATGGCCCCATGGCGCTGCAAAAGATTTTGTACCCGGAGGGGCCGGCCATTGCCCACGGGTTTCTGTTGCATCCCCCGTCGGGCATTGCTGGCGGAGATGCGCTTTCAATCTCCTCTCGGGTTATGCCCAAAGCCCACGCCCTGCTTACCACACCGGGCGCAGCCCGCTGGTACAAGGCAAATGGGCAGGTCGCCCAGCAGCAGGTTCAGATTACTGTCGAAGACCATGGCTGTCTGGAGTGGCTTCCAAGCGAGAATATTTTTTTTGATGAATGCCAGGCGTGGCTTGCAACGGAAATACGGCTAGCCCCTGCTGCCCGATTTATTGGATGGGAGGTCATGCAGTTTGGCCAGCGACAGTCATTACAAAGCACAGACCACCTATGGCGTTCGGCCGGGGTACAGGTAGACGCATCGGTAACTATCGGGGCTTGCCTTGACTGGAAAGAGCAGGCGGCATTCTCCCCTCAGAATGTGCACCATCGTCCTGTGATCCAGGGAACCGGAGGATTTCCGGTGCATGGCACCCTCTGGGCATATTCGGACCAGCCACTGTCTGAATCGGATCAAGAGTCTTGGTCACGACTGGCAAGCTTTTCTTCGGCCCTGCGGTCTGGCTTCACTCAGCTGCCCTCCGGGCTGGTGGTCTTTCGCGTGCTTGCCCTTGAGACGGAAATAGCCCGTAGCGCTTTGGTACAAGCCTGGGAGTTACTTCGCCCTTGGGCTGTAGGAAGGACAGCCCAGCCCCTGCGCATTTGGGCAACCTAGGGCGATGATTGGCTTGCTCGCTATCCCCTAGTTAGCAAGGCCGTTTGCACCGAAATTGGGCGCTCGAGATTTTCATACCAATCTGGTCTCTTGATCAGAACACGTCCATAATTTCACCTGGCTGAGTAACTCGCCTGAGAAGCGAGAAAAAACGGCAGTGCCTGCGAGAAATTTTTTTGGACTAACCATAGGGTAACGCATGGATCTCTCCCCTCGAGAAAAAGACAAGCTTCTTATCTTCACCGCTTCGCTCCTTGCGGAGCGCCGAAAGGCGCGAGGGCTTAAGCTCAATCTGCCTGAGGCAACAGCCCTTATTTCGGCTGCCATACTCGAGGGGGCCCGTGATGGGAAGACGGTAGCGGAGTTAATGACCGAGGGCACCAAGGTACTCACACGCGCAGATGTCATGGAGGGGGTTCCCGAGATGCTGCCGGATATTCAGGTTGAGGCAACCTTTCCCGATGGCACCAAGCTTGTAACAGTACATCAGCCGATTCCGTAGTGGGCTGCACGCAGGCTTGCCTTATCACGACCGTATCTTGGTTTATTACCGTTGTTCTAGTTACTGTGCCTATATTTTCTATGTCTTTTAGCAAGGAAATTCTTATGATGCCTTCTTCCCAAATAGTCGGTTTTTTTCGACTCTCCCTATTGCCTCTGTTTCTGCTGCTTCTGGCGCCCTTTCCCGCTCTGGCCCATGAGGGGCATGTACTTGACATTGTCTCTGCCTTAATGGAGCCGCTAGCGGGCTGGGATCATCTGCTAATGGCACTTATGTTTCTGGGGGTTCTGGCGCTTGGTCTGCGTATCGCTATTAAAGCGTTGGGTCGTCAGCGAAGATCCAATTCAGAGGATCCATCATGATTCCGGGTGAGGTCGTAACCCAAGACGGTGAGATCGCGCTCAACGTCAGTCGGCAAACGGTAACCCTATCGGTGCTTAACACCGGCGACCGTCCGGTACAGGTGGGCTCGCACTTCCATTTCTTTGAGGTGAATTCCGCGCTGTCGTTTGATCGGGCTCGGGCACGTGGGTATCGGCTGCACATTGCGTCGGGGACTGCCGTGCGGTTCGAACCTGGCCAGAAAAGAACGGTAGAGCTTGTGGCGCTTTCAGGCGCACGCAAGGTTTTTGGTTTCAATGCCAAAGTAATGGGGGCGCTCTAGCCATGACCAAAATATCCCGAAGGGCGTACGCCGAAATGTTCGGCCCTACCGTGGGCGATCGGGTGCGCCTTGCAGACACCGAGCTTTGGATTACGGTCGAAAAGGATTTCACACTCTATGGAGAGGAAGTGAAATTTGGCGGTGGCAAGGTGATTCGTGATGGCATGGGCCAGAGCCAGCGACTCAGTAAAGACAGCATGGATACCGTGATTACGAATGCCCTTATCATCGACCACTGGGGTATTGTGAAGGCCGATGTAGGCATTAAAAATGGCCGTATTGCAGGGGTGGGTAAGGCCGGCAATCCTGACATTCAACCCGGGGTGACCCTGGTGATTGGCCCTGGTACCGAAATTATTGCCGGCGAGGGCATGATCCTGACTGCCGGTGGCATCGATTCCCATATTCACTTTATATGCCCTCAGCAGATTGAAGAGGCCATCTCTAGTGGCGTGACCACCATGATTGGTGGCGGCACGGGGCCGGCCACCGGAACCTTCGCCACTACCTGCACGCCCGGGCCTTGGCATATTCGCAGCATGCTCTCGGCGGCAGAGGCCTTTCCAATGAACCTTGGATTTTTGGGTAAGGGCAATGCCAGTCAGCCCGGCCCGTTGCGTGAGCAGATTCAGGCGGGAGCCATGGGCCTCAAACTACATGAGGACTGGGGCACGACACCGGCCGCGATCGACTGCGCCCTGAGTGTGGCCGAGGAAATGGATATTCAGATTGCCATTCATACCGACACCCTGAATGAATCGGGTTTTGTGGAAGACACGATAGCAGCATTTAAGGGCAGAACGATTCACACGTATCACACCGAAGGCGCCGGGGGCGGCCATGCCCCCGACATTATCAAGGCAGCTGGCCTGCCCAATGTCTTGCCGTCGTCCACCAACCCCACGATGCCCTATACGATCAATACGATCGATGAGCATCTTGACATGCTGATGGTCTGTCATCATCTCGATGCGAGTATTGCCGAAGATATTGCCTTTGCCGAAAGCCGCATTCGTCGTGAGACCATTGCCGCCGAAGATATCTTGCACGACCTCGGAGCCTTCTCCATGATGTCTTCCGATTCACAGGCCATGGGGCGGGTGGGCGAAGTAATCCTGCGCACCTGGCAGACTGCCCACAAGATGCGGGTTCAGCGAGGGAGTCTTCAGGGAGATCCTTCCGACGCAGACAATGCCCGTGTGAAACGCTATCTGGCGAAGTACACCATCAACCCAGCCATTAGCCATGGTATTGCCCAGCATGTTGGGTCGATTGAAAAGGGGAAACTTGCCGACCTGGTGCTCTGGCGGCCATCTCACTTTGGTGTCAAGCCAAGCCTCGTGCTCAAAAGCGGCATGATCGCCTGGGGCCTGATGGGAGATGCCAATGCCTCTATTCCTACGCCGCAGCCCGTGCATTACCGGCCTATGTTTGGGTCTTTCGCCGGGGGATTGCAGACATCGGTTACCTTCGTGTCGCAGGCTGCCCTAGCGTCTGATCAACTCGCCGCACTCGGTCTGAAAAGGCCCTGCCTGGCGGTTGAAAACTGTCGCCGAGTGCAAAAGGCAGACATGATCCATAACAACTGGCAGCCCCATATCACCGTGGATCCCCAGACCTATCAGGTGGTGGCCGATGGCATGCTTTTGCAGTGCGAACCGGCAACCGTGCTGCCGATGGCGCAGCGGTATTTTCTTTTCTAGGGCACCGTCGTAGATGCAGGTGTTTGGCCTTGCTCCGGCGACCGATGAACAGCCCTTTGACTGCCTGAACCTCGACTTTGAGACCCGGAGCAAGAGCCGATTCAAGTCACGGCTAATGACCACCGGTGAAGAGGTGGGGGTTTTGGTTGCCCGAGGGGGCGTTCTGCGCGGGGGCAGTCTGTTGGTTGATACCCTGGGCCGTTTGATCGAGGTGGTTGCCGCCGATGAAGAACTACTGCGGGTAGAAGACGACCCCTTTGCCCTTACGCGTTGCGCCTATCATTTGGGAAACCGCCATGTGCGCATTCAAATTACCGCGGAGTATCTGCAGTTTCGGGCTGATCCGGTGCTCGCCGAGATGGTTCGTCAGCTTGGCGTACATCCTGCAGCGGTAGTGGCTGCCTTTGAGCCGGAATGGGGAGCCTATGGAGGGGGACACCAGCATGGCCACGACGCAACCTTCCCGGAGGATTATGCCCTAGCGCAGGCGGCGTTTGCCGCTCGAAGCACAGGCTAGCCCGTGTTGCGAGGGTTGCTCACCAGAGAACCCATAACCCAGAACTCAGAATTGGGGCCTGGGCCTCTGCTGGTGCGTTATAAAACCAAATGGTGCGCGTGACTAATTTGACTCTGGGTTTTTTCCTTGGCGACTTCAAGAAGAATACTCATGAACCGCCTGGCCTCTCCGGAGAGGGTATGGCCGTGGCGTGTCATTACATCCAGCGTGACCGCCTGCGCGAGCCGATCTGCGACTGCGCAGGTAGATACGACACCACTCTTTACCTCGTTCTCGAAGACGATTTCAGGCATACAGGTGAGTAAATCGGTCTGGGTGATCACCTGTCGAATCAGCATCAGAGAATTAGATTCCAGGGCGATCGTTCCTGCCATTTTTTTCGGTCGCAACGACTGCTCAATGATGCGCCGAATCGTGAACTGACGGGTGGGCAGAGCAAGCTTTAGGCTTGCCATGTCTGCGAAATGAATACTTCTTCGTTTAAGGGCAGGGTTGTCGGGTCTACCGACGAGCTGCAGTGGCTGCGGAATTCTGGCCCGCAGGATAAGGTCATCCCGCGATGGGCAGTTAAACGCTATTCCGATCTCGCTGTCGCCTGCAGCAACCCGGTCGGCAATATCATTGGTGTTACTCACAACGACTTCATACCGGATCCCCGGGAATCCACGAGAAAATCGGGCCATCACCGCAGGCAGGAAACTTATAGTCGTTCCCTCGACAGAGGCAATACGCACAGAGGCCCTTCTGAGCTGGTCGATATCTTCGATACGCTGCAATAGCCCATCGATATTGCGGTCGTTTTCTTCGACAAAGCTGAGCAACTCTCGACCGATTTCGGTGAGCTGCATACCCTTGGTGGAACGGATAAACAGTTTTGTGTCTAGAAACTTTTCAAGCTGGTTTACCTGTCGGCTTAAGGCGCTTGGTGCTATTTGCTGCTGATCAGCAGTTACTCTGAGAGACCCGGTCCGGGCGACTTCCGCAAAGTATCGAAGAACATGGGGTTGCAGCATGGCAGTAAGAGAAAAAAGGAGAAACCGCAGGGGTACCAAGAAGATGCCTGAGTATATAGAAATGAGGACTGCGGTCTTGCGCCGAGACATAGGGACGGCCGGGCCTGGGTTACTATCGTGGCGTGTATCACACCCGTGGTTTCTAAGAGCTAAAGGCCTTTATGCGTGTTGTTCAGGTTCCCAGCTGGGATGATTTTGTGGAAAAGACAGATGCCTTGAGCGGCTGGGCATTTCGGGGTGAAGTCTCTGCCCAATGGCCTCTTGTAACGGCCATCGCCCGACGTCTTACTGCCTACTGCCCCGATCCCGTGTTGTGGCCCCTACGCGAGTCGCGGGCGCTGCGGGTGTTTCGGCGTAAGGCCCACAACTACCTGAGCGATAGTACGGGGCTCTCTGATGACCTGCGTTGTCTTGCGCTGATGCAGCACCATGGTGCTCCGACACGGTTGTTGGACTTCACAAAGTCTCCCTATGTAGCCGCCTTTTTCGCCTTAGAAAATGCGCTGGACGAGTCGGCGGTGTATGCACTCAATACCCCGCAGCTCTGGTCTGCAGCCCCCTCTTTTGATCCTGGTCTTACCAGGGAGGTTATCGATCCGCGTATTCAGGGTAACTACGAGAAGTACTTTCTGAGAAATACCAACCCTGTGGTCTGGGTGGGGGAGCCATCCGAGATGGATCGCAGGCTGGTCTCGCAGTCGGGGCTTTTTGTCATGCCGGGGCAGATTCAAAAGACCTTGGGAGCGCTTTTAGAGAGCTATGACCATGGGTCTGATCTTCTTGTGAAGTATGTTCTGCCTTTGAGCATTCGCAGCCAGGCCATGCAAGCCCTATATCGTATGAACATCACCTATGCCACCTTATTTCCTGACCTGGAGGGGCTGGCGATTTCGAGTGCCTATGAGCTTGAGGTGGTCTGGGAGAGCCTGGTGCAGGAGTATCTTTCTAAGTCCACCGAAGACGGGCAAAAGCGCATGGCTTAGTCGGCTGTCTGCGAGCCCTGAGCCTACTGCGTGAAAAGCTGCGCCTCAATCTCCTGGACCACCCTGTCAAGACCCAGCCCCGACTTTAAATTGCACATCACCCAAGGCCGATCCGGCCGCATACGGGCGGTATCCTGGGCCATCACTTCCAGGTTTGCCCCCACCATTGGCGCAAGATCGGTCTTATTGATCACTAGTAGGTCAGACCGGGTGATTCCCGGCCCCCCCTTACGTGGAATCTTCTCCCCGCCTGCAACGTCAATGACGTAGATAGTGAAATCAGAGAGCTCTGGGCTGAATGTGGCGGCAAGGTTGTCGCCCCCTGATTCGATAAAAACAATATCGGCCTCCGGAAACCGCTGCAGCATGCGGTCAACGGCCTCAAGATTGATCGATGCGTCTTCCCGAATGGCCGTATGGGGGCATCCTCCGGTTTCGACCCCGAGGATGCGCTCAGGCGGAAGGGCGCCAGAAAGGGTAAGCAGACGCTGGTCTTCTTTGGTGTAGATGTCGTTTGTGATTGCTACGAGGTCGTGGCGGTCGCGCATGGCCTTACACAAGACTTCCAGCAAAGTGGTCTTTCCTGAGCCTACGGGGCCCCCGACACCGACACGCAGGGGAGGGAAGGGTTTGGTGCGCATCGCAGCTCCTTTATCTGCAGAAACTAGGATCGAAATAGCCGTGAATACTGGTGCTCATGCTGGCTGCTGAGAATGCTGAGCTGCACAGTTGAGGTCTGAACTGCGGGCGGCCGCTGGGCAGCGGATTCCTGGGCTATGGCGATTGCCTTTTCGATCCAGCCGCCTGTTTTGGCTAAGAGCCTTTGGCCAGCCGACTGCCCAAGGGGTACGGTTTTCATGGCAGCCAGCGTCTGATTGTCTGCCCAGGCGTAGAGAAAAGCCAACAGGCCATCCCGGGGCTGCACACCATGCGCCACCGAGGCATAGGCATGCATGGCGAGGTAGGTTTCCGGAATGAGCTGGTCGCGCAGCGCCTGAAGATCGGCAGTTCCCCAAGACTGGTTCACGGCTACCTGTCGCAATGACCAGCCCATTTGCTGAGTCTCCTGGCGCATTTCGCGGGTGTCGCGGCTCGCCCAGTACCACTGATTCCATTGGGCCGCCTGGGCTGCATCTCGCTTTGTTATAGCCTGGTAAAGCAGCAACCAGACAGGGCCTTCACAGACAGACAAGACCCCGCAAAGGCCATCTTCGATCCACCGCGCCGCATCGTCTTCGTTTTGTACGAGCCCGTGTTCGACTGCCGATTCAAGGCCACCCGAGTAGCTAAAGCCGCCCAGGGGCATCGTGGGGGAGGTGATTCGGAGGAGAAACTGAAGGCCAGGGGTGCCGCCGGACACTCGAAAGGCCATTGCTTAGCGGCCCTAGGGTGCGATGACTTCGTCTTTGGGCTTTACTGGCTTGACCAGGTCTTCCCTTTTGATTCCCAGCCACATGGTGATGGGCGACATGACAAAGATGGAGCTGTAAATACCAAAGACGATGCCGATGGTGAGTGCCAGGGCAAAGTAATGCAGTGCGGGCCCGCCGAATATCAACATGGCGAGGACCATGGTCTCGGTGGTGCCATGGGTAATAATGGTTCTGCTCATGGTACGGGTGATGGCGTTGTCAATCACTTCTTCAACGCTTGCCTTACGCATGCGCTTGAAGTTTTCCCGAATTCGGTCGGCTACCACAACCGACTCGTTTACGGAGTAGCCGAGTACGGCCAAGGTGGCGGCCAAGACCGAAAGAGAAAACTCCCACTGAAAGGCAGCGAAAAAGCCGAGAATTATCACCACATCGTGCAGGTTGGCCACGATAGCCGCGATTGCAAACTTCCATTCGAATCGCACAGCCAGGTAGATCATGATTCCCAGAATTACGAAGATAAGAGCGATCAGCCCATCGGTGGCGAGCTCTGCCCCGACCTGCGGGCCAACAAACTCCACCCGCCTGAGCTCAGGCACTGCGTTCGGATCGATACCCGTGATCGCTCGAAAAACCTCCTGGGCCTGGTCATTACTTGCCTCCCCTTTGAGAGGAAGCCGAATAAGAAGGTCACGGGCACTGCCGAAGTTTTGTACCTGGGCATCGGCGTATCCCATGGCCTGTACGGTCTCGCGTACTTTTTGCAGTGGGGCGGTCTGTGTATACGAGACCTCCATCACTGTGCCGCCGGTGAACTCGATTGAAAAGGCAAGCCCACGCCAGAGGATGCAGGCAACTGCCGCAATAAAAAGCAGGCCAGAGATGACATTGAGCAGCTTGGCATGCCGCATGAATCGGATGGTTTTTTCGAGACGAAAGAATTCCATGATGGCTATCCGATTGCCAATCGACCAAGACGTTTGCGGCTTCCGTACCAGAGGTTGACCAGGCCGCGACTAAAAAAGACTGCTGAAAACATACTGGTAAGAATTCCCAGCACATGGACCACGGCAAAACCTCGAACCGGCCCTGAGCCAAAGGCAAGCAGCGCAACCCCTGCTATGAGGGTTGTGATGTTCGAGTCGAGAATGGTGGCCCAGGCCTTATCGTAGCCAGTAGCGATGGCCACCTGCGGGACCGCGCCAGCGCGGATTTCTTCTCGTACCCGTTCGTTAATCAGAACATTGGCATCGATGGCCATGCCAAGGGTGAGCGCGACCGCAGCAATGCCAGGTAGCGTGAGAGTTGCCTGCAGAATGGACAGCAAAGAAAACAGAAGCAGCAGGTTAAGACAGAGGGCCAGAACAGAAATTACGCCAAAGAGGCTGTAGTAGGCGGCCATAAAAACCGCAATTGCGACAAAGCCCCAGGTGGTAGCACTAAACCCCTGCGCGATGTTGTCTGCGCCCAGGCTCGGCCCGATCAGTCGTTCTTCAATAATCTCCATAGGCGCGGCCAGAGAGCCTGCCCGCAGCAGCAGCGCGGTGTCAGCGGCTTCTACTGTGGTCATACGACCGGAGATCTGTACCCGGCCACCAGGAATCTCGCTGCGAATCACCGGCGCGGTGATCACCTCGCCTTGGCCCTTCTCGATGAGCAGAATGGCCATACGCTTACCGATATTTTCGCGGGTTATGTCACGAAATATGCGGGCCCCTTTGGCATCGAGGGTAAGATGCACAGCTGGCTCTAGCGGGTTCTGAGAGTCAAATCCCGCCTGGGCGTCGGTAAGGTTGCTGCCGGTAAGAATGACGTCTTTTCGCAGCAATAGGGGTGCGCCGCCGCGCTCGGTATAGAGATCAAAGCCTGCTGGAACCCGGCCTTCCGTAAGAGCCTGGGCGGCCTCTATCCCATCTTCGACCATGCGGATCTCAAGTGTTGCGGTACGCCCAAGAATATCTTTGGCCTTTGCCGTATCTTGGACTCCCGGCAGCTGCACCACGATGCGGTCAGCGCCCTGCTGCTGGACAATCGGCTCGGCCACCCCTAGCTCATTAATGCGGTTACTGAGGGTGGTGATGTTTTGCTTGAGGGCAAATTCCTGAATTCGGGTGGCGGTTGCGGGCTTGAATCGCCCGATTAATCCCAGGGCGTCTCCCAGTGAGACCTCTTGCCATTCAAGCTCTAGGAGCTGCTCGGTGAGCGCTAGACGGGCAGCCGCCCTCTGGTCTTCGGCGGCAAAGCGCACTTCTATGCTGTCTCGGCCACGAGAGATTCCGGAGTGCCGCACCCGTTTCTCGCGTAGCAGGGTGCGTGTATCGCCCTGTAGGGCATCGAGCCGCTTCGAAAGCGCAGCGGCCATGTCCACCTGCAGCATGAAGTGCACCCCCCCACGCAGGTCGAGCCCCAGATACATGGGCAGTGCATTAATCTGGGTGAGCCAAGACGGGGTTGCAGAGACCAGGTTTAGGGCCACTACATAATCGCTGCGATCTCTGTTAAGGGTGGCTTCGATCACCTCACGGGCACGCAGCTGCTCGTCAGTGTCAGAGAACCTGGCGCGCACCGTGTTTCCTGTAGGCGCTGCGTCAAAGGATATGCCCTGGTGTACCAGGCCTGCCTCACTGAGCGCCTTTTCTACCGCCGATACTACGGATTCCTCAACCTTGAGCGTGGCCTTCGCAGTCGAGACCTGAACGGCAGGCTGTTCTCCGAAAAAGTTGGGCAGGGTATAGAGCAGACCAAAGCCCAGGGCAAGGGCCATGAGCACCAACCGCCACCAGGCGACTCGGTTCATTCGGGGCAGTCTTAGCTGATGGTCTTGATCGTGCCTTTGGGCAGTAAGGTCTGAACCGCCTGACGCTGCATGACGACCTGCACAGGCTTGTCTCCTTGGCCCACTTCTACGGTGATGTAAGCCTCGTCGACGTCGGTTACCTTCCCTACCATGCCCGCGGCGGTAATGATTTCATCACCTTTTTGCAGGCCTTCCACAAGAAGCTTATGCTCCTTAGCGCGTTTCATTTGCGGGCGGATCATGAGCAGGTACAAAACCACAAACATCAGGATCAGGGGAAGAAAACCAATGAGCGAATCCTGGCCTCCTGCGGCCTGGGCGTATGCGGGAGAAATCAGCACAAAAGCACTCCTTAGAACAGAGGGGGTGGTTATCCGTTTACTGCAGGTAAGCCACTTAGTATATCTAAGGTAGTCTAGGGCTTATGACGAGGTTCGAAGTGATCGCCCAGGAGGGGCATGCGAGGCTTGGACGGCTGGAGCTGAACCATGGCCCCGTGGACACGCCTATTTTTATGCCTGTAGGCACCTATGGTGCCGTAAAGGGCGTGACTCCCGAGATGCTGGGACGGATTGGCGCCCGCATCGTGCTTGGCAATACCTTTCATCTATGGCTGCGGCCCGGGCTAGAGGTTATTGCCAGGCATGGCGGCCTTCACCGTTTTGTGAACTGGGGCGGCCCAATGCTGACCGACTCAGGCGGATTTCAGGTCTGGTCTCTGGGTGCGCTTCGCAAGATCTCGGAGGAGGGCGTGGGCTTTCAGTCGCCGGTAAATGGCGACCGGCTTTTTCTCTCGCCCGAGGTGTCCATGCAGATTCAAAAGGTGCTCAACTCGGACATTGCCATGGTCTTTGACGAGTGCACGCCTTATCCCGCGACCCGTGATCAGGCTGCAGAGAGCATGACCCTTTCCCTGAGATGGGCCGCTCGGAGTCGCACTGAGTTTGATAAAGATGGCAGTGAGTACTCTCTTACAAATTCTGATTCGGCCTCTCAGGCCTCTGCCCAGTCGGGTCGTAACGCGCTCTTTGGAATTGTTCAGGGCGGGATGTTTGAGGATCTTCGGGATGCCTCTCTCGCCGGACTCCTGGAGATTGGGTTTGAGGGATATGCTATTGGAGGCCTGTCTGTTGGGGAGCCCAAAGAGGACATGCTGCGCGTGCTGGCCTACCTCACGCCCCGAATGCCAAAGGAGAAGCCCCGCTATCTCATGGGTGTGGGAACTCCGGAAGACCTGGTGGCAGGGGTGTCTGAAGGGGTGGACCTGTTTGACTGCGTCATGCCAACCCGCAATGGACGAAACGGGTGGCTATTTACCCGCTATGGAGATCTAAAGATTCGAAATGCGCGTTATAAAGATGACCTGCAGCCGGTAGACCCCAGCTGCCGCTGCCCGGTCTGCTGCCCCATGGCCCATGGCGATGATCGGCCTGCCTTTACCCGAAGCTACCTGCATCATCTGCAGCGGATCGATGAGATGCTTGGGGCAGGTCTGGCGAGCCTGCATAACCTGGCCTTTTACCTAGAGCTCATGGCGCAGATGCGCTCGGCCATTCGTGAGGGTCGCTTCGGCATCTGGCGGGCCCAGTTTCATAAAGACCGGGCGCGGGGCGTCATTTAATTCCTAAGCGACGTGCCGCGAGTGATTCGCTGAGGCTCTGGGCCGTATGGGCGGATCGTTGCATCACGGGGCCTGTGATGCGCATTCGTGGGCGACTGCATCCTCGGGCAGCAAAGGCGGTGCGGGTTTCAGACCAGTTGGCCTGCAGCAGACTGACCCATCTGAGCATGATGCCGATAGCCAGGCCGAGCCTCTGCTCAGAAAGCCCAAGGAGTCGAAGGGGTTTGAGCACTGGGCCGAGTGCGGCTACCAGGTCTTGCGTAGGGGTGGAAAGGGTTACCAGGTCTGCGAGCAGAATAAGGGCCAAGAGCCGCAAGAGGGTAGTCCCAGCAGCCTCAAGGCCGATAAAAAGACCCGTCTGCCAGCCGTGTGAGATCACCAGGGCAACTACCTGAAAGAGTCCGAGTAAGACCAGCATAGGCCCTAAGGCCTTAGACAGGGCCCACAGACGGTGCCTACCAGGCCGCCGCAGGCTGAGAAAGGCAGCTACGGCGGTAAGTACCGCGAAGCCCAGAATCCAGAATTGCTCGGCAGGCAGAAGCAATACTGAGGCGAAGACCAGCGAGAGAAGCTTGGTTCCTGCCGGGATTCGGTGTAGCCAGCTTGGTTGGCTGAGATAAAGGCTCAGCATGCACGTGACACAATCTGCCGGTTAACCAGTGCGCCAGGCTCCGGCCACAGCCTTCTTGAGACCACCGTGCCGCAATATCGACTTTCAGACTTTGATTTTTTTCTACCCAATGATCTCGTGGCCCAACGCCCCGTAGGCAGACGATCTGAGAGTCGACTCCTGCATGTGATGGGCCAGGGCCGCTGGGAGGACCGGGTGTTTACCGACCTGCTTGGCATGTTGCAGCCGGACGATCTTCTGATATTTAACGATTCCAAGGTAATTCCAGCGCGACTTTTTGCCCGAAAGCCAACGGGGGGGCAGGTTGAGTTTCTTGTAGAGCGTATCACCTCAGATAAAACTGCCACGGCCTTGATGCGTGCGAGTAAAAAGCCTGCTCCGGGAACAGATCTGCGGCTTGAGGCCCGAGACGGGGGTGACCGCAGCCAGAGGCAGGCAGCCGCGTTGTCTGACCGGGTGTTGCTGAAAGGACCGGCGGCTGGGGCTCCGGACCGGGTGGAACTCTGTTTTACAGGCTCGGTGCTGGATCATCTGCAAGCCTTTGGTGAACTGCCGCTTCCACCCTACATCGTTCATAGGCCCACTGCAGAGGATCTTCAGCGCTACCAGACCGTCTATGCAGCGCATGCGGGCTCGGTAGCCGCGCCCACAGCAGGACTTCATTTTGATGAAGCTTTTTTAGACGCTCTTGATGCAAAGGGAGTGAGACGTGCAACGCTTACCCTGCATGTGGGCAGCGGCACGTTTGCCCCAGTACGGTCCGATGACCTATCGGCCCATAAGATGCATGGGGAATGGTGCAGTCTTCCACAAGCCACGGCCCAGGCCATTGCCGACACCCGGGGTCGGGGCGGCCGTATCGTTGCGGTCGGTACGACCAGTCTGCGTACGCTGGAGTCGGCCGCTGCCCGTGAGGCCTCTGGCCATGGCTTGTCCGGTCAGTGGGAGACCGATCTGTTTATCACGCCGGGCTATTGTTTCCGCCTCGTGGATGCGCTGCTTACCAACTTTCATCTGCCTAAGTCCACCCTGCTTATGCTCGTAAGTGCCTTTGCGGGCTATGAGACGATTCGCGGCGCTTATGCCCATGCGATTGCCCAGCGGTATCGCTTTTTTAGCTATGGTGATGCCATGTTTCTGGCGGGCCGGTTTGCTGAACACGAGCCCGCGTCGGGGCTGCAAACGGCCTAGTCTTTGTCTGCCCTATAGGCAGCAATAACATCGGCTGGCGAGCCTTGCAGCCGTATACTGCCTCGGTCCATCCATACCAGCTCGTCGAAGTCTTCAAACAGCTCTAGCATGTGGCTTGCCATGATGATGGGCTGTGCAATGGCTGAGACCATGGCAAGCATCTGGGCGGTTGCCTTGCGGTCGAGGCTTGCAAATGGCTCATCGAGCAGCAGCAGTTCTGGACCGTCAGCCAGCACCGACAGGATGCAGAGCCGCTGCTTTTGTCCCTCAGACAGGGCGTGGGTCGCAAGCGCAAGCAGGTCTGTCGATCCATAATCGTGGGCAAGCTTGCGTACGTTGTGCTCGGCGGTTTGCTTGTCCGTGCCGCGCTGTAGCTGACCGAAGCAGAGCTCTTCCATCACTGTTGGAAAGAGAATCTGATGGTCAGGATTTTGAAACACCAGGCCACAGCGGGGTGCCCGGGGATTGTGATCCTCAGGGGCAGGGGCGGGCGTTTGGCCCTTGGGGGTAAAGAAAATAGCGCCCGACTCGGGCGTTAGCAGCCCTTGCAGCAGGCGCAGTAAGGAGCTCTTGCCCGCACCATTGGCCCCGATCAGGCCAACCCGATGCCCGGTGAGTCTCAGGCTCAGGCCTTGAAAAACCGGAGAATCGGCGCGCCAGAGAGTGATTCCTTGCAGCTCTAACATGGGCGCTATACTAGTCGCGTTTGCATGTGTCGCGCTTTGCTGCCGGAGTGGTGGAATTGGTAGACGCACCGGACTCAAAATCCGGCGCCCGCGAGGGTGTGCGGGTTCGAGTCCCGCCTCCGGCACCAGCCTAACCTGTGGTTACGGGCAGGTAGTTAATAAGCGCGAGTCTCAATCAGTGCGAGAATGTCGGGCATGCCGTTCGTCCACCTGCGCCTGCACTCTGAGTTTTCCATTGTCGATGGCATTACGCGCCTTGAGGGCGCTGTAGATCGTGCCGCACAAGATGGCCAGCCTGCCCTGGCGCTGACCGACCTTGGCAACACCTTTGGATTTATCAAGTTTTATAAGGCAGCGCGTGCCCAGGGGGTAAAGCCGCTTCTGGGAGTGGATGCCTGGGTAGCGCCTGAGGATCCGCGTGACCCGCCCAGTCGTGTTTTATTGCTTGCACAGAACCTCAAGGGATATCGCAATCTCTGCACCCTCATTAGCCGTGCCTGGCTAAGCAATGCCCAGAAAGACCGCGCCGAGATGGCGTTTGCATGGTTCTCGGAGGCCGTTGCGCATGATGGGTCGAGCGTTAGACTGCACGAAGGACTCATCTGCCTGTCTGGAGGCCGGTTTGGCGCGATAGGCCAGCTGCTGATGCGGCGATCCGCACAGGCGGCGGAACAGGCGGCGCAATGGGCGCAGCGTTACCAGTCGGTCTTTGGGGATCGTTTCTATCTTGAGGTGCATCGGGCAGGGTTTGATGATGATGAAATCCTCGTACGCCAGACGGTTGACCTGGCTGTGCGCGCCGATATTCCTGTGGTGGCCACTCACCCTGTTCAGTTTCTGAATGCCGAAGATTTTCGGTCGCATGAGGCGAAGGTGTGTATTGCACGGGGCGAGACCCTGGCAGATCCTCGGCGACTGCGTGACTTCACGTCTGAGCAGTATCTGAAGTCGCAGCAGGAGATGGAGGCGCTTTTTGCGGATATCCCCGCTGCCCTGGCAAACACGGTGCATATTGCAGAGCGTTGCAGTCTCACGCTGCAGCTAGGAACGCCCCAGCTGCCCGACTTTCCAATACCCGAGGGTACGTCACTCGATGGCTTTCTGCGGCAGGCAAGTGAACAAGGGCTGCAACAGCGGCTGATCGAGCGATTCGCCGATCCCGTGGTGCGGGCTCAGAAGGCGCCTGAGTATGAGGCCCGGCTTGCCTTGGAATGCGACACGATTATCCAGATGGGGTTTCCCGGCTACTTTTTGATTGTGGCCGATTTTATTAACTGGGCGAAATCCCATGGGGTTCCGGTGGGCCCAGGCCGTGGCTCTGGCGCGGGCTCCTTGGTGGCCTATAGCCTCGGCATTACCGATCTCGATCCGCTTCCTTACGCGCTTCTGTTTGAACGGTTCTTGAATCCCGAACGGGTGAGCATGCCCGACTTTGATATCGACTTCTGTCAGGAGAAGCGGCAAAAGGTAATCGACTATGTTCGCAGTCGGTATGGCAGTCAGGCGGTCAGCCAGATCGTAACCTTTGGCACGATGGCCTCTCGGGCAGTGATTCGGGATGCGGGGCGGGTGCTTGATCTGCCCTATAACTTTTGTGACCAGCTCTCCAAGCTTATCCCAGTGGTGCAGAACAAGCCGCTGTCGCTGCAAGAGGCACGAGAAAAAGAGCCCATCCTCGCAGAGCGCGAAAAGAAAGAGGACGAGGTGCGCGAACTGCTTGCCGTTGCTGGGCCGCTCGAAGACCTGGTGCGCAATGTCGGGATGCATGCGGGTGGTGTGCTCATTGCTCCCGGACGTCTTACTGACTTCTGCCCCTTGTACCAGGCCCCGGGCTCTTCGGGCGACGAGGGTGTGGTCAGCATGTACGACAAGGACGATGTGGAGGCCGCAGGGCTTGTGAAGTTTGATTTTCTTGGGCTGAAGAACCTCACCATCATTCAGGCGGCGGTAGACACGATTAACCGGCTCTACCCGGAGAATCTACCGTTTCGCCCGGCTACTGCGAACTCCCAGAGGGGTCTCCACCAGACGGGGCCCCTTACCCTGGCTGAGCTCAATGGGTTTGACGATCCTTTGGCCTATCAGGTTCTTAAAGAGGCCAACACCACCGGCATATTTCAGGTGGAATCGCAGGGTATGCGTCGGTACCTGGTGAAGCTCGCCCCAGACCAGTTTGAAGACATCATTGCCATGCTGGCCCTGTATCGGCCGGGGCCACTGAATTCGGGCATGGTCGATGATTTTATTTTGCGTAAGCGTGGCCAGCAGAAGATTGACTACTTTCACCCTGATCTCAAAGACTGTCTTGCGCCTACCTATGGCGTGATCGTCTATCAAGAGCAGGTCATGCAGATCGCCCAGATTATTGCGGGCTACTCTCTGGGGGGTGCGGATCTTCTGCGCCGGGCGATGGGCAAGAAAAAGCCCGAAGAGATGGCCCAGCAGCGCAGCATATTTATAGAGGGTGCAAAGAACAAAGGCCATAGCGAAGTCTTGGCCACGCAGCTCTTCGACCTCATGGAGAAGTTTGCCGAGTACGGGTTTAACAAGAGCCATACGGCAGCCTATGCCGTGATTACCTATCAGACGGCCTGGCTGAAGGCGCATTACCCTGCGGAATTCATGGCCGCTACCCTGTCGGGTGATATGGACGACACCGATAAGGTGGCCTTCCTAGTGTCGGATGCAAAGGCCAATGGGATCGCTATCTTGCCGCCCGACATTAATCTTTCGGTCTATCGCTTTGAGCCAGAGGCCGGCAGAAAAGCCATTCGCTATGGGCTGGGGGCGATTCGGGGTGTGGGCGAGTCGGCGGTTGCCGCAATCGTCAAGGCCCGGGCCGAAGGACCTTTTCAAGACCTCTTCGACTTCTGTAATCGTGTCGATCGGCGCGCCGTGAATAAAAGAGCCATAGAGGCCCTGGTGAAGGCGGGTGCCTTTGACAGGTTGCATCCGGAGGGCGCTCGCGGCCGATCGTGGTGGCTGGGGGGTATTGGTATTGCCTTACAGGCAGCCGAAGATGCGCAGGCCAGCGCCCATCAGGGCGGGCTCTTCGATAGTCCGGGGGGAGGCTCAGAGGCGGCTTTGTCGGCCGTGCACCTTCCGCCGGCATCTCCTTTTTCTCTGCGCCAGATGCTGCTAGAGGAAAAGTCGGCGCTTGGTTTCTGTTTTTCCGCGAGCCTCTTTGATGATGTTCGGGATGAAATGCGGCGCTGGGCTGCAACGCCATTGGCGCGGTTGCAGCCTAGCCGCGAGCCGATCTGGATGGCGGGAGTCATTGTGGACAGCAGGGCCCAGATGACCCGTCGGGGCATGATGCGGGTGGTGGTGATCGATGACGGATCCGCGCGGCTCGAGGTCACGGTGTTTAACGAGCTCTACGACAGCAGGCGTCATGTTTTACGCGTAGACGAACCGCTTTTGGTACAGGCCCGCGTGGAAAACGACGAATACTCCGGTGGCCTGCGCGGTGCTGCGACAGAGGTGCTGACACTGGCCGAGGCCCGTATGCGGCATGCCAAGGGGGTTCGGCTGACCCTTTCGCTAGAGGCAAAAGATGCTGTGGACCGGCTGGGCCAGGCCCTGTCAGCAGGCAACACGAGTTCGGGAGCACAGACACCCAGCGCAGCGGTGCAACCGGATTCATTGGGATGCCCGGTTTTTCTGCATCTTGTGGGCAGGCGCGAGGCCTGCGAGTTGATTCTGGGAGAACGCTGGCGGGTCATTCCTTCAGATGACCGTCTTTCCGAGATTCGACAGGCGGTAGGGGCGGCGGAGGTTGCGCTGGTCTACCCTGGCGATGCCGCAGCTGGCTTATGAAAAGGCATCAGCCCGATCGAAGCATTTTTCGATGGGGAATTTCACACTCGAAAAACTCCTCGCCTTCGGCATAAAACCCTTCTTTTTCATAGAAACCGAGGGCCTGCGTCTGGGCATGCAGAAATATCCCTTCGACTCCGCGTGCTGCGGCCTCATCGATAAGGCTTCTGAGGATGACGCGGCCTAGTCCGCGACCACGGAACTCTGCCAATACCGCCATGCGCCCAATACGACCGTCTGGCAGCAACCGGCCCGTGGCAACGGGTTGGTCTCCGATGCGAACTACGGCATGCCTGCAGATCCTGTCTTGTTCATCCCATTCCTCTTCCTGGGGCACTCCTTGCTCCTGAACGAAGACCCTCTGGCGCACCGGGCTGGCCATGTCTTGTAGCTGTTTCCAGTCGCCAACAGTAAAAAGCGCGGGCTCCTCAGTGGGGTCTGCGGTCTCTTCAGCAAAGCCGGTGGCGCTAATGCCACGCCAGAGAAGGGCCGGCCTTTCCGACCATGTACTCTGAGGCCACCAGGGGTCTGTGCGCCACCGGGGAATGAGGTGCACATGCAGATGCGGAACCTGGTTGCCAAGGCTCGCCAAGTTGACCTTGTGCGGGCGCATGAGGGTGCGAATCTGCATTTCGGCCTCGTAGATGGCCTGCATCAGCAGGCTGCGGTCGGACTCTTCTAAGTCGGAGATTTCTCGTACGTGATGATTCCAGACCACCCTGGCCACCCCTGGTAATTCGTGATCGTCGGCCGCAATGATCCGGAACGACTCATGGTTCTGCAGCAGGCGGCCCCCGGCCTTTTCGCAGAAGAGGCAGCCAGGCATGGGGGGTGGGGCAGGTGAGGCGACCTGCGGGGCAGGATTTCGACGGTGCAACTGGGGGCGAGTGATAGACATCGCCGTATTGTCTTACGACTTTGATTTTGGCGCGATGGGAACTGTTGTTACGAAGCCCTAACGGCCTGAGCAGTGGCCGCCGCTGGCAGCAGTACCGCTGCCCATGAGGATTGCAGGCGGTTCCGGCCGGGGCTTATCGAACCGGGACTGGTCCAGCGCAAGCAGACCGATAAAGACTGCCCAGAAAAGCAGGATGGACGTGAGACGGGTCATGCTAGCCCATCCCCAGGCGTTTGCGCAGCCCCACGCCCAGAATGGAGCCTAGGAATGCCATAGCGAACCAGACCCAGCCGTGCAGGCTTGCAGAGGCCACGCCGCCCAGAAAACCACCGATATTGCAGCCAAAGGCCATACGAGCGCTGTAGCCCAACACTAGCCCGGCGGCAAGGCCTATGGCCCACTGTCGTGCCGAAAGGAAATTCTTAGTCGAATCCGGATTGGTCCAGCGGGAGGCCGCCATGGTGCCAAAAAGCAGCCCAATGTTGGTGAGCGAGGTGATGTCCCAGAGAACAGGCTCGGTTAGCCGCGCAGCATGGGGGGCCACTCCCCAAAAAGCATCATCAGCCAGGTTAACTCCAAGTCCAGCGGCGATCTTGGCGCCCCAAAGCCCCAGGCCATAAACAATGCCCCAAGGCTGCCCCGCCACAGCCAGATGCACCGCATAGAGAATTCCAATGACCGCCGCTGCCTTCAGCCATGGCATGTTCCAGACCGTAGATGCCAGGCCAGAGGCAGAACCTGGGGTTGTCGAGAGGGGCGTGGCCGCAGCGCGCATTCTCAAGAAAACCCAGCCCACGATGAGGCAGATGAGTACATTGATCAAAATAGCCCCTGTTGACCCGAATGCCGGAAGCAGATTAATAGTAAAGCCGAGAGCTGGATCAGGCGCGAGCGCATCGAGCGGACCGCCCAGGGAAAGCCATGCGGGCTGGTGGGATGCGCCAATGAAGCTGCCAAAAATAAAGCTCGGCATGACGGCCCAAGAATAGATGTTGCCTGCGCCTGCCTTGTTTAGGGATCCTGATCCGCAGCCGTCGGCGAGCTGCATAGCGATGCCGAATATAAAGGCGCCAATGATCAGGCTCCAGCTAATTGGCGCCACAGCCCCAACGAGCTCCTCTGGAAACGCCGCCAATAATGGCAGGGCAAGGGCCGAGGCGACGACCATGAGTGCCATTTGGGCCAGCATGCCTGAGGGGTCGCGCGCCTGAATCATGCGCCGCCAGCCGCCGGTGAACCCAAAGCCAAAGCCCTGCAGTGCAAGGCCAAATCCGATGCCGATGAGCACCAGAAGCCCTGCCTGAACACCCGCAAGGAAGGTAATAGTGACAACCCCTGCTATCGCCAGGGAGACGATGCCCAGACGAGACGACTGTGATACCGACATTTTTTCTACCAAAAAGCCCGCTCGTGGAGCGGGATCAGCCATTAATTTTGAATACCTTTGCCCTGGGTCTGACGCAGTAACGCAATGGCTCGGGAAGGCTCATTATCCATGGGAAGGGCAGCTCTGCTCCAGGCCACGATGGATTCCGGATACAACTTTACCTGACTAAAGCCGAGAACCTCTGACAGGACAAACCATTGGGTGGCGGCCCAGTGTCCCGTATTGCAGAAGGCCACAACCGGCCTCTGGCTATTGATTCCGAAGTCTTGGGCGAGCTTCTGAAGCTCTACGCGCGGCAATAGTCGCCCGGTATTTGGGGTGAACCATTCTTCACTGTCGATATGCTTCGCGCTGGGCAGAGTTCCCCACCGGGCTGCAGCGGGATGCCGGGTATCGCCGAGAAAGAAGTCCTCGGGGCGGGCATCTATGAGCAGAGGTTTATCGCTTGTTTGTAGTGACGCGGAGAGGCTCTGGGTGGTCAGCAGCAGAGCGGGGTCTTGGCTCAGGCGAACCGGTCGACGGGCGAGTCTGGCCGAACCGGTCTGCACGGGGTAGCCTGCGGCGAGCCAGGCACCAAAGCCGCCGTTAAGAATGGCCAGCTGCTGAAACCCCGCAAGCTTGAGGTTCCAGTAGACGCGCGCGACGCCTCCGAACTCCGTTGGGTCTGATCCACTGCCGGTAAGCACGATGGGCATTTCAGGGCGGAGGCCGAGTTGGCTGGCAATCTCGCTGAGCCGCTCGGCACTCGGAGGCTGCCCAGGGTTATCCTGCGAGGCGCGAAAGCGAGAGTAAGGGGCGGGCAGAGCCCCTGGAATATGACCTGCCTCAAAGTTGGGAGTTTTCTGGTCTGACTGTAGAAGCTCTCGGGTATCGAGTACGGTGACTGCCCTACGGTCTAGCAGAGATTTGAGTTCGGCCGCGGACACAATCGCTGCGGGCAGCGGCCCGGACGGGCGTGCGTGAGATTCGGTCTTGTTGGCCCATGCCTCACGAGGCGCCCCGAAGGTGATCGCTGAGACCATCAGTGTTACCGCCGTTACTTGGCGAAGAAAGATTCGATTTGGGAACTGCATACGAGACTCCGGGGAGATTTAGCGCAAAATTCAGAAGGAAAGAAAATGATCAGCGCGCAGTCTAGGGCGATGGCATTCAAAGTGCGGCCGCTTTTGGGCATATGCTTCCCACTTGCGGTAATAAAGCCGCGTCTGCTGGTCTGGCGCTGATAAATCCGGGGAGAGTAAATATGGCGGTTGAGACGATTTTTCTGGGCGGTGGATGTTTCTGGTGCCTTGAGGCCGTGTTCCAGAGAATCAAGGGGGTAGCGCTTGTTCAGTCCGGCTATATGGGCGGGCAGATGGCGCAGCCTGATTACGCAAGTGTCTGTGAGAAAAAAACTGGCCATGCCGAAGTGGTTCGGGTGGATTTCGACAACAGCCAGGTCTCGTGTGGTGATCTCTTAGAGGTCTTCTTTACGATCCACGACCCTACCACTCCGAACCGCCAGGGCAATGACGTTGGCCCACAGTACCGGTCGATTATTTTTGCCACTTCGGATGCACAGTCAGACCTTGTGCGCAGCCGTATAGCCGATTACACGCAGACCAGACGCTGGGACGCCCCGATCGTCACCGAGCTTCGCCAGGTCTCTGCAGACCAGTGGCAGGGAAAGACTGCAGAGGTACAGGAGACATTCTGGCCGGCCGAGGACTACCACCGGGATTATTTTCGGCGTAATCCCACCCAAGGGTATTGTCTCTTCGTGGTCAATCCCAAGGTGATAAAGGCAGAGTCTTCGTTTACCGAGTTGATGCGCTAGCAGGGGAAGCAGCCATTACCTGCATCCATGGGTTTAGCTGCGAAGGGCGTGGTATTCGAGATCTGCGAGTGCGATAACCTCAAGCGCCCGTTCGTGGGTAGATTCCATAACAACGGGCGGCGCTACGCCCGCCTCGGCGGCTTCACGCCAGCGACCCGCACATACGCACCAGCGATCACCTGCCTTAAGGCCAGGAAATCGATACTCGGGCCGAGGCGTGGAAAGGTCGTTGCCTTTTTGAATAGAGAAGGCCAGAAAGACATCGGTCATCTGGGCACATACGGTATGACTCCCGAAGTCTTCTTGGCTTGAATTGCAGCAGCCGTCGCGAAAAAACCCGGTAAGCGGATCAAAGCTGCAGGGCTGCAGCTCGGTTCCGAGAACGTTTTTTGCCTTTACCTTTGACATGAACTTCAGTGTAGCGCGTCTGCCGAATAACTGCCTTCGGGCCTGCAGCTAGGCGAGGTCTTTGACGAGGGACCCCCGAATCTCTGCAGCAACAGGGTCTATGGTTACCCGATAGTGCGCATGGTCGACGCCCACCGCAAGCCCTACCCCGTATTTCAAGGCTGCTGCCATGTCCTCATCGAGCTCGAAGCGAAGGAAATGCACTGAGGATGTTTTCTCTTCGTTCTCGCGGATCAGGTCTTCGTCGGCGATCGCCCAGACCTTCTCACGGCCTTCCACTTGAACCCAGACGCGGGACTCGACGCCCCGGAGCTTACGCAGCTCGACCTTACGGATCTCGGGATCAGGGTACTCGATCATCATGGTGGCCTTGAAGTTGCGGCCATCGGGGATGAGCGGGTTGTAGGCATCGAGTTCGTCTTGAATGCCTTCCTCTTCAAAGGTCTTTTCGATGCGAAGCATCTCTTGCACCTGGTAACGGATCGTCTTTTCGTCTTCAAAGAAAAGGGTGATGTGGTTACCGAGTTCTAGCCTGCGAAGCTTCTTGTGCGCCATAACCTCTGCGCGATACTGGTTTCGGATACGTGCGTAATGCTCTAGCGTCCAGAGCGACTCGCGGCTGATGCGACCCATGGTGCGTTCTCCATTCATAGCGGTTTTTCTCTCAATGTATCTGCGGTTGTGGAAAAAGTTGTGACAAAAAAAGGCGTCTCCGGTTCTAGAGACCATAGGCCTGGGCAAGCAGACTCAAGGGGTGAGCGACCTTCCCATCAGCCTTACCTGCCATGCCCTGTTCGATGTGGTGCGCCGCTAACTGACAGTCTGAGGCGACATAGTCGGGATCCCCTCCCTGCCCGTTATTGGCCTTGGGATGCTCTGCCATCTGCCGAAACACCGGGCGCCCAATTTTCATAGCCATTTCGTGGAATTCTTTTTTCACCCCCCAGGTACCCGCATGGCCTGAACAGCGTTCAACGGTATTTACCGCGGTGTTCGGGATCATCTCCAGGGTCTCTCGGGTCTTCTGTCCGACATTTTGTACGCGCAGGTGACAGGCGATGTGGTAGGAGACATTACCCAGCCCCTCTTTGAAGTCGGTTTTGAGAAGCCCGTCTTTGTGCCGCAACTGAAAGTACTCAAAGGGATCGCACATCGCGGCCTTGACGGCTTGGGCGTCCGCGTCGTTGGGGAACATTAAAGGGATTTCCTGCTTGAACATGAGCGTGCAAGAGGGAATCGGAGTGACTATGGAATAGCCTTCGCGGGCAAGCGCTGCAAGTTGGGGTAGGTTTTGGCGGGCGAGGTCGGCCACAGAATCCAGGTCACCGAGTTCTAGTTTGGGCATGCCGCAGCAGGCCTGTTTTTCAACCACCAGGTAAGGAATCTCATTGTGCTCGAGCACCTTGATGAGATCGTGACCGATGCCCGGTTCGTTCCAGTTCACATAGCATGTGGTGTAGATGGCCACCCTACCCTTAGAACGTTCGCCGTTTCGCACGGGAAGCGGGGCAGACTTTTTGGCGTTCTTCTCGAACACCTTGCTGGTGAACTCAGGTACCCAGGCGTCTTTGTGCACGCCGATGACCTTTTCGCCTAGTGACCGGGCAGCTTTGCTCTTGGATAAGGCATTCACTGTTTGCACGACAATGGGAATTGAGGCGAGCTTTCCGTTGGCGGCCGTGTTCGACAATGTGACATCACGAAATTTTGTTGGCGTACCTTGCTTGAACTGAATTGCCTTGGCCCGCAGCATGGTGTGTGGAAAGTCAAGGTTCCAAGGATGGGGCGGCACATACGGGCATTTGGTGAGGTAGCAGACGTCACAGAGGTAGCATTGGTCAACCACCTTCCAATAGTCCTTCTTGTCTACCCCGTCGACTTCTCCGGTAGTGCCTTCATCCACCAGGTCAAACAGCGTGGGAAATGAACCGCAAAGGCTTACGCAGCGACGACATCCGTGGCAGATATCGAAAATGCGTTCCATTTCATCGAAGCAGGCTTTCTCATCGTAGAACTCGGGGTTCTGCCAGTCGAGCGGATGGCGGGTGGGCGCTTCTAATGATCCTTCACGAGCAGACATCGATACCTCTTTATTTTTATGCCCCTCTACGGTTTGCGCTCCAATGAAAATTGGCGCGAACCCAGAAGAACCGTCGTTGGGAACGGGGCCGAAGCCCCAGGCAGACACTGTCTTGCACCACAGGGCCCTTACGCACGAACTACACGTGCGCTAAGGCCCTGCAGTTCAAGGCCGATTAGGCATTGAGGGTGTCGAGCGCTTTCTGGAACTTGTTGGCGTGCGACCGCTCGGCCTTGGCCAGCGTTTCAAACCAGTCGGCGATCTCGTCAAAGCCTTCGCTGCGAGCGTCTTTGGCCATGCCAGGGTACATGTCGGTGTACTCGTGGGTTTCGCCAGCGACTGCAGACTTCAGGTTGGACGCAGAGTCTCCGATGGGAAGGTCAGTGGCAGGATCGCCTACCTGTGCCAGGTAGTCAAGGTGGCCATGGGCGTGACCAGTTTCGCCCTCAGCGGTTGAGCGGAAGAGCGTGGCAACTTCGGGGTAGCCTTCCACATCGGCTTTGTTTGCGAAGTAGAGGTAACGACGGTTGGCCTGGCTTTCACCAGCAAAAGCATCTTTCAGGTGCTGGTGGGTCTTGCTTCCTTTCAGTTGGGGCATGACTATCTCCTTTGGGTTGATGGAAAATCAGAAAAACCGATATGTCCAGAACAAACGACTTTTTGGACATAGGGCGGAGTGTGGGGCATCGGCTTAGACTAGTCCAATTGAGTATTTCAAATTCATTGATAACTACAATCAATCGGGTTCAATTAGCCTTCCACCATGCCTTGTATTAAATTCTGCGTTTTCACCGATAATAGCTTTATAAACATGAAGATAAACGAACATGACTGATATTTCTGAGCTTCGTAAAGAGTATACTCAGGCGTCTCTCGATGAGTCCGATCTGCATGATAACCCTCTGAACCAGTTTGCTTTTTGGTTTGATCAGGCGGTCAGAACGGCTGGGGACGATGCCAATGCCATGGTTTTGTCTACCCTTCAGCCTAATGGGCGTCCGAGCAGTCGGGTGGTCTTGCTCAAAGACCTGGACCAGCAGGGGTTCGTGTTTTTCACCAATTACGCCTCTGCCAAGGGCCAGGCTCTGGCGGCTAACCCGTGGGCGAGCCTGCTGTTTTTCTGGCCTGGGCTCGAGCGGCAGGTTCGGATAGAGGGGCATGTGGCAAAGATTTCTGAGTCAGCCTCCGACGACTATTATCGAAGTCGTCCCTTACAGAGCCGCGTTGGTGCCTGGGCGTCCCCGCAGAGCCAGGTGATCGCCTCGCGTCAGTGGCTTGCCGACGCGTTTGCACGCTACCAGGCGCAGCTCGGCAATGACCCCGTCCGCCCGGCCCATTGGGGGGGTTACTGCCTTTCCCCCGACCGGGTTGAATTCTGGCAGGGGCGGCCTTCGCGGCTGCACGACCGACTGGTCTACACCAAAGCACCCGACGTGGCCTCTGGCTGGCGGCGACAGCGGCTTGCGCCCTAGCTTCGGCAACATCGATTGACTAGGATCAAAGCCGAGCCT